>PLUB01000029.1 GCA_003164755.1 Methanosarcina sp.
ATTGCATTCATCCCAAGACTTTGAGGTGGATAAATATCATTTTCCGGAGTATCACCAATAGAGAGCACTTCCCAGGGCTCAAGTCCAAGCCGATCAAGAGCCATCTTGAAGAGCCTGCGGTCGGTTTTCTTGATATGATTGTCAGAAGACATAATTGTGAAATTGAAGCGATCGTATAAGCTAAAAAAGCGAAGTTCCTGTTCAGTAAAAACTCTATGGGCGTTCAAAACAATGCACTTAGGTACATTTCGGTATTTATCAAGTAAACGCAGACTCGGGGGGTAAACTTTCAGTTTTCTTCAGGACGCAGTTCTGAAAGCTTTAGCAGTTTCAATTCCAAGCCAATATGGATCTATCTTTTTAAAAGCATAATCGGCACAAATCTCAGCAAAAATTTCTTCGATACGAATATCTGGGTGCTTTTGATCCGAATTGCCCAGCCTACCTATGACTTTCCATTTGTATTCTTCTCTTAATCTATCAGTGTTAATCCGTACTCCATTATGGAGTGACCAATTGCTTACCCTTTTATTTGTTTCCCAGCTTCGCTCATCGGCCCTGATATCAATAAGGGTTTTGTAGCAATCAAAGATCAAGACTTTAATTTTTTCATTTTGAGCATAGGAATTTGTCTTACAATTTCGTTGAAACTCATAAGGATTTTAGATTTACATATATCTTTTTATTAGTCACTAATTAGATCAACATTTATATGTGTAGCTATTGTGGTAATACCTATAATATGGCTACATTGTAGTATATCTCTCAATATATCTATATTTATATTGGTATATTCAACGTCAATCCAGAACAAACATTTTGGAAAAAAGAATTCAGTTTAGCTTGATGGTTTCATGATTATGGTGTGACTATAGAAGTCAACCACCTGCAACTGAAGTAAAAGGCATGAATATCTTTGATAAATCAGCGGTTTTTCAAACAGGGCAAGGAGAAAGATTTACATCTGTTATAATTCATGAGATCAGGATTATATACTTTTTATACTAATTAGTCTAAGCTATTACTAAATAGGATATATACAAAAAATATCTAAGTTACAACATACATGTAGAATCTTATAACTAATGTTTCTTGTAATTTACAGTCGATACAGGAAAAACAATATTTTGTGGAAAATGAAAGAAGTTATTGTCTGCAGGAAACTATGAAAGTTAACATAAATGAGGCTAACTTTACAAAAGTTAACCTTAACGAGAGAAACTTCAAGAGAGTTAATCTTATAGGAGTTGACTTTATAAAAGCCAACTTAAAAAAATCCTGCTTTGAAGGAGTTTATCTTATGGAAGGTATCCTTGTGGGGGCTAATTTTAGAAAAGCTAATCTTAAATGGGCCAATATTGAAAAATCTAACCTTGAAGAAGCTAATTTTTAAGGAGCTGACCTTAATTTGGCTATACTTAGAGGAGCTAATCTTTTAGAGTATAATTTGGCAATGACTAACTTCACAGGAGCTAACCTTGAAGGGGCTGATCTTATGAAGGTTAACTTTGAATGGGCGAACGTTAAAGGAACTAACTTTGAAAGAGCTAACTTTGAAGGAGTTAAATTTAGAGAAGCTCACGATTTAACATTTGCACATCTTTCTAAAGTGAAGACATTTACATAATGCAAAATTAGACTAAAAAATTCTCAATTTATTTAGAAAAGAACATGCCCATCTTTTTACGAGATAAATATTTTCACTTTTTTAGAGACCAATATTTACTCCTTTTAGAGAAAAGTATTATAAAACCATAGAAAAATTCACTAAATTCCTTAGCTATCGATTATAATTTAATAGCAATTTATTGAAAGTTCTGTAAAAATGACTTTTCTTCGCTCCTCTCTTTAATTACAAAAAAATTCTCTTTTTTAATAAGCCAGAGGTTTTATTTCAAAACATGTGCATTAAAAACTAGTTTTATAAGCCTACTCATTGATTCTGGGCTCTTTTTTGTGGTGAAAAAAAAGGAGATGAAATAAGCAAAAATTTAACTTTTCGTATATGTGCAGGAAACCTACCCGCAAACTCCCTGCTCATCTACTTACAGCAATTTATTCGTTATCCAATATGACTTCAGGAAGCCAGACGACCAAAAGCTTCCTGCTCATATACTTACAGCGGTTTATTCTACTATCACCATACGACCTAATATCTTATAAAAATTCTAGAATAAATTATTTTGAATAATTTTGGAAAAGAAACGGTAACAAAATTAAACCAACTTGTAGAATCAGAAAGCAATTGAAGCAACTGGAGCTAAAAAATCCTGGTGGAGATTTTGGTAAGATAATTAAGGTCTACTCCTGCATCATAACATCAGCCGATGTGGGGGATTGCTGTTACTGGGGCTACTGATACAGCTAAGTCTGCCACTGATACCTTATTAACCAAACCCTGGCTTTCTATTATTATTAACGCAATTCAGGAAGTCGCAAAATATTCCAGTGCATGAACAATCATGCTCTATACAGGATTACTGAAACAATCTGAGTATTGCTTTTCATAACTCCTTCGATTCTAGTTTTTAGGTTTTATCCAGTAACTGCCCAGATAATATTTTTGTTAGCATTTACAAATGATGCGCCGAGCATGCTATTGATTATTATAATGTTAAGTATTCTTATTTGCCTGAAAAATGGGAGATATGAGTTTTATTAATTATGGGTACGATACTTGGAATTATTAAGGTTGCTACATTATTTGAAATCCTTTATATATCTATGGATATTTTCAATCTGATTCCATAGGTAATTCAGTCCTTTATCTATCGAAGCTTCCATAGCAGGCAACTTAACAATGTTTATATCAAGAACTAAAGACTACTTATGTTCTGCACTTTTTTGAAAGTACTTGAGGAACTAGTTTCATCACGCACTTTAATATTAAATTATAAAAATGACAGGCTTTTTAAAAAACAAATCATTCTCTTAAGAGCCTCTTTCACTCAACAAAATAAATCATTTCATTTGGCATGAGGGTTAATTCATTATTTTCGATTTCGGACTGGACAAGCTTTTCTATTCTTTCCCATGTATTTTTGTGTGTTGTTTTTATTCCGAGGACTCTCGAAGCCTGAACAATCAGATCTTCAAGAGGAGTAGAATACTGGGAATTTAAAACAAAGCTGACAGCTTTTTTTATTTCCTCGTCACAAATCCATTCAATTTTCGCTGATACTTCACCATCGCGCCTGCGCAGGAGGCATACAGGTTCTGAAGATGGCCAGAAGAATTCGCCTTCAACTCTGATCTTTCCGGCACTCTCTGCAAGTGCCACTGAATCTAATATACGCCTTTTGATTTTTCCGAACATGCGGGAAATTCCTACATGCGCTTTGATCCGCTGCATCAAAAACTCTGCATGAATAGGGCCTTCAAATTCTATAATCCTTATAACTGCCTCCGTAAGTTTTTCATCTGAAAGCTTAAAGAAGTCTACATAATGCGGAAGTCCTGAAGAGTAGCAGACCCTATAAAGGGGGACAGCAGCTTCGAGAAATTCATTCTTCCCCAAAAGTTTTTCAGCACCTTTTGGAAGCGATGATTCTCCAAAATTTTTAACTTCATTTTTGTTTTTTAAGTATAGACTAACTCTGGAATGAGGCTTTGATTGACTTCTGGAATCAATCCCGAGTTTAGCTTTAGATACAATTTCAGTCTCGATTTCAGATTCTAAATTCCACACTTTGCCAGCGTAATTATTCTCCTCTGAATCAGATTCTGGCTCAAAATGCCCAACTGAGCCATAAATATAAGCAAACTCGTTGAGCCTTTTGTTTTTCTTTTTTTTCCCGGTAGCTGAAATGGAATATATTTCAGGATAAGCCTGGTAAAAACTTACTCTTTCAGGCTCTGGCTCAGGTATTATTTCGGATGAATTTTCTTTTTCAGAGCAGAGATTCACATTGAATTTCAAGGATTTTGATTTCCCGAACTTCTTTGTACTTTTTTTATGAGGGTTCACATCTGCCAGCAAAGCTATGGAATCTGATCTTAGAGCCATTTCTGGCAGAAAATCCTCTTTTGAAGAGTCTATTAGTCCCTCTTTTAGTCCAAGAGAGAAGTCTGAATAAGGCTCTTCGTCTACAGCGTTGGAAATAGCTAATGATGGTGATTTTTTTTCACGGAATTCAAATCCCAGATTTTCATCGGCTTTGTTCTCCATATTATCAATAGATGAAAATGTTTCTGCAGGACAACTTGCTAACTTTTTTATAGAATTGTTGTGTGCTTGTTCACCCCAGGAAGAAGGCTCGTTTATAGTCAAAACTTCTGGTTCGAGTTTTGCTTGTAGATTTTCCTGCTTTATAGCTTTCTTTACAGCTCCAAGTAGTTTTTCTTTGCTTTCTTTCGGGTGCAGGTACCAGTCCGTTGACCAGACTCTGTAGATTCTCCAACCAAGTCCTTCAAGCACCTGCTGACGAAGGCGGTCACGGTCCCTAGCAACATGATATAAATAGTAGCTTTCTCCATCACACTCGACTCCAAGCACGTATCTTCCTGGATTGCCTGGATCAGGAATTGCAAGGTCGAGCCTGTACCCGGCACAACCTATCTGTCTGTGGACTTCGCAGGCGTTTTCTACTAGAAAATCATAAATAACCTCTTCAAAAGGAGATTCTGAGGCTCCATTATTGTATGTAGGTGGCGTGAGCCTCCCGCTCTCTGCAAACTCAAGGAATACTTTGAGAGATCGAAGTCCAAAAGATGAGTTTTCATCAAGGTTCAAGTTCCTTGATGTAAAGTTCGCAAAAACAACGCACTTTTCTCTTGCCCGAGTGATAAGTACATTTAGGCGCCTTTCTCCTCCTTCTCGGTTAAGGGGGCCGAAGTTCAGGGAAAGTTTTCCGCTATTATCAAATCCGAAACCCACACTCAGTATAATTACATCTCTCTCATCACCCTGGATGGTTTCGAGGTTTTTCACAAAAAAATGTTCTTCTCTCTCATTTCCTGGATTCAAATCAAATCCGGGGTTTGCTTTCAGAAGAGTCTCAATCTCTTCCTGAATAGCTTCCTGCTGTTTTATATTAAAGGTCCCAACCCCGAGGCTTTTATTTGGGTACTTGCTAAAGTGTTCGAAAACTGCCTTTGCAACAACCCTTGCTTCTATTCTATTGACTCCACTTTTTCCCCTATCATAAACCGTATCCTTAAGATGCACAAATTTCAACCCAAGACGTTCATCTTTCTGCATGGGGGAGGGATAAACATAAAGTCGATTGCTGTAGAATTCCTGGTTTGAAACAGCAATTAAAGACTCATGCCTACTCCTGTAGTGCCAACGAAGAGTCTTGATTGGGAAACTACGCTTGCAAACATTCAAAATACTTTCAAGATCTCCTGCTGCAGCGTAATCTTCAGGGTCTCTTTCCGGAGATTCAAAAATACCATCGAAAAAGTCGGTAGGTGGAAGCTGTTTTGAATCTCCCATTACTACAACCTGCTTCCCGCGTAGTAGAGCTCCAACCGCATCTTCTGGCTTAACCTGGCTTGCTTCGTCAAAAATGATCACATCAAAGTGTGTGCTTCTCGGATCGAGATACTGACCAATTGAAAGTGGGCTCATCATAAAACAGGGCTTAATTTTCTGTACTAGACCACCTGCTTTTTTCATGAGTTTACGAATAGGCATATGGCCACGTTTTCTATTAAACTCATTGAGCAAAATTCCGGCTTCCGAAGCTCTTGATGCTCCATAAGTCAACTTCGGAGTTTCGTCATAAACAGAACATGTAATTCTTTTTCTATTTTCCAGAAGGACCTTTTTGTCAAGCTCTATGAATTTATTAATCTTGCTTTCATGCAGCTCCCTAATAAAAGTAGAAAGTGCCTGCCTTTTCCTGAAGGTACGGTGCAGGAGATTCTCGGCATAGTTACCTTCAAAAGCAGGGATCATATCACATACTTCTATTTTTCCGGCTTCAATATCTTCCATCATAGGTGCTGCTTTTGTTTCCATCCACACTTTCTTGTATCCAAGGTACTGACTCCAGAATACCAGAGACGAAGTTTCTGCTTCCCAGATGGTCATAGAGTATTTTAACTGATTGAGCTTTGCGGCTTCCAGATCTTTTCCGAATATTTTTCCAAAATCTGCGCCTATGAGGATACCACTTTTTTCAATTAACCTTAAAAAGGATTTTTTTGCTTCCATAACCCCTTTTATTGCAGATTCAAGAGCAGCTCTGTCAACCCCGTTTACTACAAGTCCAAAAATTTTATCAGTGAAAATGCCTTCAGTTATATTTTTTCGGAAGGAAGTAATCCACCTTCCATACTCATCCAGAACAGCAGGGTCACTTTCAAGACCTTTCCAATGTTCTGGAAAATATCTTTCACCCATTGCCCCATTACTTTCAAGCTCCAGTATGCAGGATTTATATTCAGAAAGACAGGCCAGATCAAGAAGAATTCTATCGTTTTGAGATGGCCCACCTGAAACGTAGCAGGAAGAAATTTCTGTTTTCAGTTTTCGGTAACTGGGATATATAACCTTTAGAAACTTGCGGGATAATTCCTCGAATTCCGAGGTATCAAGATCGCAAATCGAAGGATAAAAGGTATTGTCTACAAAAATTTTCAGCTCTCTGTACTGCCTGAGTCTCGCAATTAGAGTCTCAGCTATAACTCTTGATGACTCAGAATCCCACTCTAGATTATGGAGTATCTTTTCAGGGCAGGATTTTGACCTCTCTAGGAGTTTTGCAGCATCAATTATTGTTGTAATTTCTTCAAGTGTATGGGGCCTGGAGGTTCCAGAACAGTCGTTGAGAGTCTTTATAGCTGCTTCCAAGTATCCAAAAGAAGTGGCGCATTCGCTGATTATGGACCCAATTTCCAAAATATCTGAGGGAAGCACAAGCCCGGGCTCACAGCCATACCATGGGTTTTTCTTGGGTGTCCCGAGGCAAGGGAGTACTTGACTCAATTTTTCTAAAATAGACTTTGCTTCTGCCCAATCTTCTGATTCCCAATTTTCAGGATTCTGAAATTCGTAGAGGGGCATTTTCAAACCTTTTGCCTCAAAATAAGCTATTGTCTTCTCCCTTATCCCATAGAGTGTATAAAAGCTTGGATAGAGCTTTCCTGCAGGTTCTTCTAGAGACAGAGCATACTCGTTGAGTTCTTTTTTCATTTTTTCGAGTTCTCTGATATCTCTTTCAGAGCTTATGGATACTGGAGCTATGCGATTCATTCCTTTTTCCAGCTCTTCAAGCACTACCTTTTTTCGTGTTTTGTTGCTGTGGATATCCAGACAGAGTTCTCCAAGCCCTGCAGAATCCAGTCGACTTTTTACAACATGGAGCGCAGCCATCTTTTCACTCACGAAAAGTATGCTTTTTCCATGGGCCATCAGTTCTGCAATTGTATTTGCAATTGTCTGGGACTTGCCGGTTCCTGGAGGGCCCTCCACGACAAGATTTTTTCCCGCTTTCACATCCTCAATGACTGCGATCTGCGATGAGTCGGCATCCATTATGTGGTAAGTATCTTTTGCTGATAGCTTCATATCAACATCTTTTTCTAGGAAGCCAGAAACCTCACACTCTGGATATTGAGGGTTAAAAATTTTCTGAATAAGAGGATGCTCTGCAGGAGACATGCCCTCAGGCCAGGTTGCGGGATCAAGATCCTTATACATGACAAACTTTTTAAAGTTGAAAAGGTCAAGGCAAATTTCATGCAAAATTTTCCAATCCTTTTTTTCGCGGATTGCTGCAGATACTGCATTGAAATATTCTTCAATTCCTGTTGCCTTCTCAGGCATCTCAAAATCCGGAATCTGGATTCCAAATTCTTTCATTTTTGCCTGTAGGGTAATTGAAGTGAGGATCTCGTCTCCAGTCCATTGGATACTGAAGTTTCGGCCCTTTCCTATTCTTTTGAGTTCAATAGGGATTAAGAGAATAGGAGCAGTTGAATTTTTTATGCTCGACTTGCTATCACTCCACTGCAGGAAGTTTATTGCAAGGTAAAGCACAGGATATCCCTGTTCCTCAAAGATGGAATTTGACTGGTTAAAAACATAAAACAGTTTTCGACCTAGATTTTCGCTATCATCAGTAGTTTCCAGAAAATGTTCGGAGCAGGAATTTTTGGGTTCATTTTTTTCTCCAGAATCGAGAATTTTCCCTATTGTTCTCAAAAGCATGCTATTGTTTTCGTAAGTATCTCCTTCTCTTTCATCCCCGTTTTCAACTTTGCTTATTTGTCTAGACCGAATTTTAGACTTAAATTTCATTAACTTTTCCTGGAGAACGAATAGCTCATAAATTTCCTCGGGATTTCTGCCTGCAATTGAGATGGTCCTTTTTCGGGAAAAGTGGTAATTTAGAAGATTATTGCGGAGGGACATATCAAGTAAATTTTGCCTTAATGTTTCCAATTCCTTAACTACCTCTACCATAAAATACCAGGCCTGATCAAATAAATATAAAAATATATAATACGGAGTATGAATGTATATTAATTATTAATAAATTTTATCATGTTTTATCGAAAACAAAGTTCAAAATGGATTATAAATATAGTTATAGAGGATTTAAACATTATTCACTGAAATCATACATATTATAATAATTAATTATTAAAATAATTCCCTTATATATGAGAATTATTTCTTTCCTATTAGAGCTTTTCTCTAATATTATGGAAAATTTTGATAAATCCTAAATTTAGTCATATGTACATAAACTTTATATTAATGACTCGTGAAAATCAGAGGTTTCTCGAAATCTTCTATGAATTGTTCCTTTTAATTTTGGCAATTAGATTGTTAATCTTTTATGTAATATATATTTCTTTGATTTTCAGGCTGTAAAGCTATGACATCACTATTTACTTACTCTTAGTCTTCTTTGGAGGGGGCGATAGACATCTGATCGCCACAGGTCCTTTATATCAAGTTTATGCACATGTGACTAAATTTAGGATTTATCAAAATTTTCTTTATTTATTTATAAGTCCATTCAATCCCATTACTGCAATTTTCCTATTCTGTTCCTCAGTTAGGAGTTCTCAAAACTCAGGTATTGTTACAGAATACATAATTGGATACTCTTAGCACATGTTTAACTATTCTGCGAACATATATTCATAGAACCAAATTTTAGAGAATCCCCCCTGTTATTATGCTATGAAGTTTATACCAAAGTGTGACTTATCACCCTTTTTGGTCTAAGTTAAGTTTCTGAATTTTCTTATTTTTGCTTCATTTTTTTCGATATTTCTCCGATTTTGCGTGCCCAGGATCTGAGTGTATAAAAATAGCGTCCTAAATAATTTCCTTTTTTATTTTCAAACCAAAATAATAAAATTAACTTTGAAACTGTCTTTATATTTACTCTTTTTTATATCTCTAAATAGTTATTTTCCTGAATAGTCAGACTTGGGTACTGTCTGGTATGTACTCAGAAAAACTACAAAATTTCTTGAAGAAAAATCGGTCAATGCATTGATTATCAAGGTCAAAATTGGAAAGATCATTCCATTGTTGTAAGACCAAAATTTAAAAAATAATTACTTCTTTAGCTTCAGGTCTGCTTAGGAAGTTGTTTTGTACAAATATATGGACTCTCATTGATACGATAAGATTTCCAATCAATTAAGGGATCAACCTCAGCAAGTTTGTCTCCAAGTTATTGAAGAAATTTATATTACTCTTTAAGAGCAAAATCAGTAAGAGTCATAATAAGTAATAATTAATTTTAAGAGATTGAAAATATCCTATAACCAAACGTATAGGAGTTCATCGAAATTATCTATAATTTGTTTACATATCTCCCCATTATTTTTCATTGGAAGTTAAATTAATTTTTAAGCACTTTCAGGTTGGAAAATAGATTGCATTCTCTACATCTATGGAAAATAGGATCTAGTCCCATTTTACGTTTTCTTTAATTTTACGTAAATGCGGGATCTGAAATTATTAGGACCGTTATTTAATAAGCTAATTTAACTCTCGCATTATAAAAAGAGAGAAGATCAAGTCGTATATTCAGCATTGATCCGGACATAGTTATAGCTCAGATCGCAGCCCCAGGCAATTGCATTCTCCTTTCCAGCATTAAGGTTAAGTGTAATGACGATTTCATCATTTCCCATTATTCTCTTCAGAAGTGTTAGGTCAGAAGGCTCGAAAATCTCGCCAAATTTGACAAGCTCGATCTCTTCTTCTCCTCCTGAGAAAGAAAGAGAGATCTTCTCCTGCTCAAGTTCAGCACCTGAGTAACCTGCAGCAGCCACAACCCTGCCCCAGTTAGGATCCTTTCCAAAGATTGCGGACTTGACCAGGGGGGAACGAACAATTGCTTTTGCAGCAAGCTTGGCATCTTCATACTTTTTTGCTCCCACTACCCTAGCTTCAATAAGTTTCGTGGCACCTTCTCCATCCATTGCTATTTTTTTTGCAAGATCCGTAAATAAATAAATTAAACTTTCCTGAAAATCATCGAGGCAACTCATGGAGGGCTTGATTCCTGACTTACAGGTAGAGGTAAAAAGTACCATATCATTAGTGCTTGTATCTCCATCCACCACAACCATATTGAAAGTTTTTTGTACGGCTATTTTGAGAGCCGCATCCAGAACATCTGCAGGTACTTTTGCATCTGTATAAGCAAAACACAGCATTGTTCCCATATTTGGCTCGATCATTCCTGAACCTTTAGCAATTGCACCTATTCTTATTCCACAGTCTAGCTCAATAGCTGACTCTTTTATAGCTGTATCGGTTGTCATGATTGCCTTTGCAGCTGCCTTACTGCATTCAGGAGAATTACCAAGTCCGTTAATTGCTTTTCGGAGATTTTTTCTAATTTCTGAGACATCAAGCCTTCTGCCAATTATTCCTGTTGAGGCTACAGCAACTGTCTCAACATCAATGTCAAGCTTTTCGGCAAGCATCGATGCCATTTCCATGGCATCAAGAAAGCCGTCATCACCTGTAAAGGCATTTGCGTTGCCACTATTTGCAATCACAGCCGAAAGCCAATGCTTGGTATCAATTACTCCTTTACTCAGAATAACTGGGGCTGCAACCACTTTATTTTTTGTAAAGACACCTGCTGCAGGGCCTTCAGCAAGAATAACCATAATTCCAGTTTTTCCGGTTTTGACTCCACTTGCAGATACCCCCTTTACAGCACATATTCCACCTTCTATTTGCTTCATGAAAGATTCTCCCTATCTATCAGAGTTTTGCAAGACCTTCGATGATATCTCCGCGAGTAATAATTCCTACCACGTGATTGTTTTCAGTTATAGGCAACCTGTTAATTTTGTGCCTGACCATATGTTCAGAAGCTTCTTCCACTGATGCCTCGGGAGAGATCGTGTGCACATTCTTAGTCATTATCTCTTCTACCCTTATAGAACCAACATCTGAAAGCATCTTTTTTGTATCATCCCAACTGAGAAGTTCCCTGATAGGAACCTCTATAACTTCAAAAGGACTTGGAAGCCATAGCTCTCCTTTTTCTGGGATTATCAGCAGTTTAAGCAGGTCACCTTCACTTATGATTCCTACAAGCTCATCGTTTTCTAGGACAGGAGCCCCGCTAATATTGTTTTCTCTCAAGATTTTTGCAGTTTCCCGGACTGTATTGTCAGGCTTACAGAAGACAACGTTAGGATTCATTATATCTTTTACCTTCATCTAAATACCTCTTGAGACAAATTCTATTCCTTACTTTAGTAAGTTACTAGTTATATGTTCTCGCTTACTTTTCGGCTTGTAAGTTTTTTTCTCTATACTAGTATCTGAAAAAGTGAGGTTTTGGATGTTCAGATAAATGGGTTAGTTAGAACAGAAAAGAACACTCCTGAGTTTTTATGAGACTGAAGAGAATTTTGATGAATCTTTAATTTTCACGAGTCATTCAGATACAATTTATAAGCATATGAGAAAATCCAGTGGTTTATAAAATTTCTCTTAAAAGATTATTATGCTCTCAATTTCCAGTAACTTGCTCCTGAACCAGTTTTAGGTCAAGTGTTTACGGAGCGGCCGCAGGCAACCAAAGTCCACGCTTTTCGTCCAGCCCGAACATTAGATTCATGTTCTGGATTGCCTGTCCTGATGCACCTTTTACCAGGTTATCAATTGCGGATAACACTATAACCCTGTTGTTCTCCTTATCAACTTCAAAGCCTATATCGCAGAAGTTAGAACCCCGTACTGCGGTAAGGGAGGGGAAGCCAGAGGGGAACCTAATAAAAGGTTTATCCCTATAAAATTCTTCATAAATTGCCTTTAAGTAGTCTGTTGAGAGAAGCTCATTTGTGAAGAAATGACCAGTTGTAAAGATGCCCCTAATAGAAGGAATCACATGTGGAGTAAAATTGATATTTAAAAGTTTTCGGTCCAGCCTATTTAGTTCCTGAAGTATTTCAGCCCTGTGTCTGTGGGTTGTGAGCTTATAAGCAGTGATATTTTCTGCAAGGTTCGGATAGTGGGAAACCTCTGTCGGTGAGATGCCAGCCCCTGAAATCCCTGTTTTGGAATCAAATACTGCAATATCAATAAGTTCAGCTGCAGCTAGTGGAGCTGCAGCAAGTATTGCTCCTGTAGGGAAACACCCAGGGTTTGCCACAAGATCCTCTTCTGCAGCTTCAGCATGAAGCTCTACGAGCCCATATACTGCTTTCCTCGGGTCACGGTGTGTAGTTTCGTAAATTTTTTCAAAGATTGAAGTTTCAAGTCTGTAGTCTGCGCTAAGATCAACGACCTTTGTGCCACCGTCAAGCAACTCAGGAACATAGCTCATTGCAGATCCATGCGGTACTGCTAAAAAAACAACGTCACAACGTTCCCTGATATTTCCAGAATTCGGATTTTCATATATGAGGTCCAGAAAACCTTCCAGATGCCGGTGAGTGCTTGTTATGGGCTTCCCTTCAAGACTTCTAGAAGTTGCCAACTCCACCTTAACATTGGGATGATTCACTAGCAAGCGCAGGAGTTCTCCTCCTGTATATCCTGACGCTCCTATTATTCCAGCCTTGATCATAAACTATTCACTGCCTATATAATATCAATACAATATAATTAAACTTGTTATCTAAAAATAAATATGAAATTCTTCGAATACCAGGTTCAAATAAATGAAAGTACACTTCATTTTTATTTTTTTAATATTATAACCACCGTTATTTCAGGAAGTAGGTTTGTCCCAATTTTGGTCTTATGTTAGGCTTCACAGCAAACTTGTACAAAAAGAACAAATTTAAAAAATGAAGTCTATGCTATTCTTCCTTAGTAAATGTTTCATATCGTGAAGTCTTGACAGATATTTTTGGCAAAGACATTGTATCATTTCTATCAGGAATTTCATTCGGTAAAGCAGTCGATCGAATAGTATAAAATCTTTCTCCAAATGGTCGAATAAAGGTATTCTGTTTAAATAGAATCTTGACAAAGAAATATCTTAAAGTGCTGTCTTCAGATTCAGAAATGTCTGAATCTTATAAAACATTCGTCGATGAAACCAAAACTTTGTAGAGGTAAATTTTCAACTATTTTTATGGGAAGCACAAAATGAAATGAAAATTTTAATGTAGTTTTCAAGTATTGAGAAGTAATGTAACAACTCTAATTGTTGAAATAAGCACATTTAAGAGTTTTCCTGTAGTAGATCTGTTTTTTCATGGCCTTGAGTTGTTCAAAATGTCACCAATCAGCTGATAAATTTTACAATGCTGGGATCACAAAAGAAGGATCAAAGGTAGCAAAGTGGATTTCAATAGAGATTATCAGCAGCAAGAACGAAAAATAGTATTTTAAGTGAGTTTTTTAACCAGAAGAAGAAATCAATTGCAAATGAAAAGGCAATTATTGCTCTAGCAAGGGAAATTGCCACAACAATATGGAATTTTATTGCAAACAGTGAGATGTAAATAAATGAAACAGAATACAGAATAGGGAAAAATTCAAAAAAAGAAAGTTTTTAAGACTGAAAAGCTATCGTTTGTAGAACATATCTAAATAATTAATTAAATAAACATAGTTATAAAAAAAGGGCTGGAGAAGTACTTTTGGAAGATAACCTCATGTACTTTCATGCCAAATATAATCAAGATGACTCAAGCAAAAAGAGTTCGAAAAAATAAAAATAAGGATTGCTCCTAATTCATAGTCATTATTTTTTGATTAGAACATATATTTCAAGGTGGTTTATTAAGTGGATGTACAAGAATGGGAACAGCGTCATAAAGAAGCTTTTTCTAATGTGAAAGAAACAATTCCTTATCTGGAAGGGATGTTTGTAGCTTATAATAGCAATATCGACTTTATCAAACACCTTACTGAAGAAGATCTTTCCAGGCTGATCGGAGTTTTTAAAGAGACTGAAATTATTGAAAGGATTGAAACATATCCTAGGGAAATAAAAGACCCTTTAGATTTCATGGCACGCTTGCTCATGTCCATGCGAGAAGGGAAAGCTGCCGAAATACCTACTCATAACTCAGATATCCACGAATGGCTGAAGGAGCATCTGGGTTTTGACTATGCTGGAATGGGAGGCCAAGCTGGGATAATTTCAAATCTTCTTTCTTCCTTGGAGCTGAAAAAAGTGGTGGCATATATTCCCTGGCTTTCTCAAGAGCAAGCAGAATACTTTGTAGATACTGACAATCTCTTTCACCCAACGGTAGAAAATGGAAAAGTCTTTTTAAAGCACCCACGAGAAGCCTTCAAATCTAACATTGGGTCAAAAGTCAACTGGATACTTGAGTACTCCAACAATCTTAAAGTAAGCTGTGATGGAAGAGACTTCAATGTGCCTAGAGATAACCGCTTGATTATTTCCTCTCGGCCCAAATGGCTCCGCCTGGATGTGGACAAAGAAGTATACGAACAGCTTGATTCCATTTTCCCGATTGATGGGGCAATACTTTCAGGTTATCAAATGATAAAGGAGGAGTATGAGGACGGGTCTACATATAAAAATTATGTCGCAAGTTCTGTCCAGGTTATTGAAAAACTGAAATCCTTAAACCCTGAACTCCGTATCCATGTAGAACTCACATCTATCCAGAACAGGGTGATAAGAAAGGCTATTCTAACAGAGATTGTTGCCAAACACGTTCATTCCCTAGGCCTTGATACTGTTGAGGTAGCAAATGCTTTGAATGTGCTTGGCCATGAAGAACTTTCTTATTCAGTTATCATGAAACAGGAATATGGGATAGCATCTCTTTACCAGGGGGCTGTCCAACTTTTAAAGGACCTATCGCTTGAAAGAGTACATGTACATTCCCTTGGATTTTATATATGTATATTAGTGAAAGGTCACCCTCTTACGCTTAAAGAACATAGGGACTCTCTTCTATTTTCCTCAATCTTGGCAGCTGCTAAGGCTATCAGGGGAAATATTGGAAACTTTATGGAGGCAGAGATTGGATTGGATGTTCCGATTTCAAGTGATGGAATCGAAGATCTGGAAAACTTCAAACTTTATTGCGTGGGCCGAAAGCTATGCAGTCTGGAAGAATCTGAGTATGGATATCTCTACGGTCCAGATCATGATGCTGTCATTATTCCTACCAAGGTCTTTGACAAGCCGAAGGCGACAGTAGGAATAGGGGATACAATTTCGGCAGGAGCTTTTGCTGCCATGCTTGCAAAATTAAAGCAAAAAAGATCATAAATCTTCAATCTGTTTAAGATGTGAGATATTAATGTTGTGGAAATTAAAATGGAATGGTTAAATGAAAATACTTTGTGGATACAATGTCAACGTAGACTCCGTATATAGGATAAGTGGAGCCGAAATTTCGGAACTACTGGAAAATCTCGAAATGACTGAGATCCTTGAAAAAATAGACAAACCTCCTGGGAAAATATTTTCAAAATCGGATTTTGTAGCCGGGCTTGCCTATTGTATGAAAAATGGATGTGGAGGTGAGTGGCTCATTTTTGAGCAAGCTGTTTTTGAGTTTCTTAAAACCCGTTATTTTGAAAAATCCATTCTTAAAATGGGTGGTAATGCTGGAATAATGGCAAATACCCTCTCCCAGCTCGGAGCTTCGAGGGTAATTCCGAATGTCGTTGTACCCTCAAGAATCCAACTTTCTTTGTTTTCAAAAAAATCAATTTATTTTCCCCACTCTCCCTTGCAGAGAAAGAACAATTCAGGAGCTGAATCCGAAGGAGATATGGAAATTGTTTCCAGCGATCAGGATGCTATTCATTTCGTGTTTGATTTTTCAGAAGGGGATACTTTTTCCCTATATGGAACACAGATCAGAGTTCCAAGGGAAAATCGTTTCATAGCAACCTATGACCATTTAAACGTCAGGGTCTTTGTCAATCCTGCATTTGAGAAATATGCCCTTGGACACGCTTGCGAGATTGATGGTGCACTTATATCAGGTTTTCATCTCCTCCTTGAGACCTATTCTGATGGCAGCAGCTACAAAACGATTTTTGAAAATACTCTATGTAATATTAGATGCTGGAAGGCCTTAAATTATAAACTTCGGGTTTCCCTTGAGTTCGGACACTTTACAAGCAAAGATATCGCAAATTCGGTTTTCTTGGAGTTTGCATCTATTTGCGATAGTATTGGAATGAACGAAGATGAACTTGCGATGCTCCGCCATTTGCACGGAGTCCCTGAGAAAGAACTTTTGCACATGGAGGCAGAAGCTGTGGGAAATGCGACATTTGAGCTGGCTTCGCAGTACGGGCTTAAAAAACTTATAATCCACACAAGGGAATTTGTGTTGACCGCATTTAAACAGAATTCTGAACCGAATTTGAAATCTATCCCAGAAAGATCTGTAAATTTTCAGGTTTCAGGAAAATTGATAGATTTCGAAAGTTTAAGCCTACAAAAAATGGCTAGACAAAAAATTGAAACCTTGATGTTTGGAGTAAGCTGTGCAGGAGTATATGCAAATTCAGGAAGGCTTGAAGGAAGGACATTTGTGTACGAGGAAGCTTCAAAACTTCGAGAAAGCACTATTGGGAGAGAACAACTTGATATTTTCCTTAAAGCCTTCGAAGGACAGGCTTTTGATAAGGGAGCTTATGCATTTAAGGGAGAGTATATTCTCTGCATGCTTCCTACACTGCTTTCTAAATATCCAGTAACTACTGTAGGACTTGGGGATACATTCACGGCGGGGATCTTTTTGAGGGAGCTGGAGCTGGATGTTCAGGCTTAAGCCTAAAATTTTTGATCTGAGCTATACTCTTGACTGCGGACAGGTTTTTCGCTGGGAACGAGATGGAGATTGGTGGACAGGAGTTTTGGGAGACCATGTTGTTAGGATTTCTCAGGACGATGGAAAACTGATTGTCGATTCAAAACTTTCTCCTAAATTTGTTGTAAATTATTTCCGTCTCAGCGACGACCTACTTTCAATATATAAAAGCATAGATAAGGACCTTCTGATAAACGAGGCAATCATGAAATACAGAGGATTGAGATTGATCAGGCAGGATCCCTGGGAATGCTTGATTTCTTATATGCTTGCTACAGCTTCAAACATTCCTATGATCCAGAAAAGGATTAATCTACTTAGCTACTTCTTCGGGCAGGAAATCGAAGAAGGATACTTCAGTTTTCCAGATCCACAAACCCTTGCAAATGCTGACCTTTCTGTGCTTAGTAAATGTAAACTGGGTTTCAGAACCGAGCGCATTAAAGATGCAGCTCGAGAAGTGTGTTCAGGAGAGCTTGATCTAGATGGCCTTTCTCGTCTAGAATACAAGTATAGTAGAGATCGCCTTATGAGGCTTCAAGGTATAGGGGAAAAAGTAGCTGACTGTGTTCTTCTATTTGGTTTCGAGGAAATGGAAAGCTTTCCGGTAGATACTCATATCAGGCAGATAATCCAGCAGTATCACATATACAACAAATTCTTTAAGAATTACTCTAGCCTGAGCAAAATGGGAGATTGGGGTCGGGAATACTTTGGACCATATTGTGGATATGCTCAGCAGTACCTCTTTTACCATAAAAGACAATTTATAAGGAAATCTGTTTATTTTTAAGGCTTGTATATTATCATATAGATTAATCTATTTCTTTCTTTCATCTTTAACAGTCAATCTGCTTTCAAATAATTAAAGTGGCAAAAATAGGAATCAAAGATTCACTAAAAAGGATTTAGCTTACATCCATAAATACATAGTAATATTATTGGTTTCATTTTATCTATTGGATATGA
Organism: Methanosarcina sp.; assembly: GCA_003164755.1. Taxonomy (GTDB): domain Archaea; phylum Halobacteriota; class Methanosarcinia; order Methanosarcinales; family Methanosarcinaceae; genus Methanosarcina. The sequence continues at coordinate 18,187 of PLUB01000029.1, forward strand.
TAAAATATATGCTATATATTTAAAATAGAACGAGGAGAAAGTGATACCCAAATGTTTTAAAAATTGTTTGAATTTTGTTACGATAATAATTCTGATTATGAGTATGATTCCAGGAGCTATTACTCTTCCTGGAAACAATAATATGCATATAATGGACTCAAATCCTGCTTCGATCACTGAATTATATGTTGGAACTCTCCATGAAACGCCAAATCAAGAATATGCTAAAATTACAAATAATGGAAATTAAGCAGTAAATATGAAAGTTTGGAAGATCAAAGACGAAAGTGAAAAGCACACCTACATTTTCTCGGATTACATATTGAAGCCTAGAGCCACGGTAAATCTGAGGAGTGGGAGTTGTACAAACACCGCAGATACATTATATTGGAATGAGCACTCATTTATTGGAATAACAGTGGAGATACAGCATATTTATACAATGCTCAAAGAAAATTAGTTGTTAAGGAAATTGGCCATGGTCCATTAGTGAAATCAAAAATTTTAATTTTATGTTTTTTGATAATGCTCGGATAAACTGAAGTTACAAGAATTGCAACAATGGCTTTTTAGGGCATTAGCTACAAAATATCCAAGTTTTGCCATGATTACAACTTTTTATTATAAAATAGCATTATTTCAAAACATGGAAATAGGTTTTAACTATAAACCTATACAAAAATTATTAAGCAACTGATTTTTTACAGTTTTGTTTTCATAATTTTTATTGTGAATTTATTTCAAATGTTGCTGCTTGTAAATATTATATCCGGCATTGTACCCTGAAAGTAACTTCGTATCGTATCCGGTATTGTATCCACCAGCATATCCGATATCTTGGGAAGTAGTGCTTTTTGGTGCAAAATTTATGTGGCCTGTTCCAGTGTATTTCACGCCTTTAATTCCGAGGTCATATCCACGATCGTATCCATTTATAACTCCAATCATATATCCTTCACGGTATCCATTCAAATAATGCTGTTTATCCTTTGATCCCCTATTTGGGTTCATATGTACGCTTACTGATTCAGTAATTTCATTTTTGGCTTTTGTATTTGTGCTTACTGACTCAGTAGTTTTATATGCTGGCTTGATTGTTTCACTGGATTTATTCAAATTATATAGAGCAAGTCCTTTGCCTTTCCAAGCATCGGAATTATGTGGGTTAATTTCAATCGCTTTATCATATGCTTTTATCGCTTCATCAGATCTATTTAATTCATATAGAGCAAATCCTTTATTGTTCCAAGCAAACTCATTATGCGGGTCAATTTCAATTACTTTGTCGTAGGCATTAATTGCTTCATCATATTTATTTAATTTAGATAGAGCAATTCCTTTATTGTACCAAGCTATTGAATCCTGTGGATTAATTTCAATTGCTTTGTCATATGCTTTTATGGCTTCATCTGTTTCATTTAATTTATTCAGAGCATTCCCTTTATTGTACCAAGCTATTGAATCCTGTGGATTAATTTCAATTGCTTTGTCATATGCTTTTATTGCTTTGTCGGTTGCATCTAATTTATTTAGAGCTTTTCCTTTATTATTCCAAGCTTCTGAACTCTGTGGATTAATTTCAATTACTTTGTTATATGCTATTATGGCTTCATCGAATTTATTTAGATCAGAAAGGACGTTTCCTTTATAGACCCAAGCATTTGGATCCTGTGGATTAATTTCAATTGCTTTGTCATATGCTTTTATGGCTTCATTAGAGTTGTTTGAATTAAAGACATTGTTGTTGGTTGAGTTTGAAATATCTGCAAATAGCGCCGCGTCTGTGAAACTCACTAGAATTAAAAACGCCAGCAAAATAATTTCAAAAACCATTATGATTATATACCCTTTACTTGCTTTCCCATATCTCTTTTTTCCCATATTTAGCCTCTTGATGTGGATTTAGGTATTAATGCCAACGAGAATTACACAAATACGAATGGATATTATTTCCCTCTGAAAAGTAAACTTTTCGAATGAAATATTATATTTATGAATATATCAGTATAGTTTTATACCATATTTAATTGTTAGATTTATAATATTTATCAAAAAAATCCTCAAAACAACCATATTTTGACTGCAAAATAGTCATTTAGAATACAGAATTTTTAGTTTGAATTCCGATATAAACTCAAAAAAGCTTCATTATAAGTTGCAGGTTTCCTCAAAGGTCAATATTGTTCAATGCAATAAAATTTTTAAAGTATGGAGGGAGTAGGAGAATAACATCTTGTCGGGAAAAAATGAATTTTTTGATGACGAAAAAACTTTTTTCCTATTGGATTAACAGGATTTTATCCTTCACCAAAGTTTACAAGGAAATAATGTGCCTTATAATTTTACGAAAATTCTAATGTAAATGTAGATAAACAGAGCAAACATTCCGGGCAATATACCCCAAAATATACCGCTAACCATGTCTCTACCCATAAGATGTACTGCTTGCTTTACCTTGATTTTGTCATTAAACATACAAACAACAACCACATCATCGTCGACAGCCATCAATTACTTAATTTTGTTATTAATTTAAGTGATCAAGCGGATCTGATATATCAGAAAGTTGATCTTGTGAACTGCACGAGGATATGCCTGTAGCCCACAGAAGATCTATTTGAAGGTACTGGAAAAACTTTAAATTGTAAATAGATTTAATTTAGGATATCTTTTTTTGCATATATTCTAAATTGTATTAACTAAAACTAATTCAATACTAAAATTACGTAATTCAGATCCCATGAATTATAACATAGGTAAGCCTTTCAATGCTAGTCATAATCAACTTAATCTGTGCAACTGTCATGATTTTTTTAGTCTTCATTAAGGGCACCCTCCCAAGATTCAAGAAAACATTTTATACAGCTTCAAACGCGTTCGTAGTTGACTAGAGTCTATCCAAGTCGTCAATAGTGACATGTTGTAAAACTAATAATTGATCTACATCGTCAGATATCGATTCCAATTCTGTATTGTTTATTGCAGGACCAAGGACTTTGATTGTATTCTCTATCCATCATTTTTGTTGGATAGTTATGCTCAACCTACAATGCAGCTTTTCTTGGCTGTATCTTAATTCAGATTAAAAGTTTTTTTCATGAATAGCTTTTTTCAATTTAAAATGTTATTGCACTTATGGAGCTTTGAAAGTTCAGATAAATTTTAAAAATAATACCCAAGTTTGTTTAATAAATTAAAAATATAATTTCTAAGTAGGTAAATATTGTTTATAGAGTGAAGTATTAATTCTTGTACATTTGTTTAGTTATTTTTCATCATTAATGTCTAAAACAACATCATAAAACCTAATATGAAAAAAGCAACATATGATAATGCAAGTAAAATGTATACTATAATAATAACTTTGGGAACTACTATGCTGATTCTTTTAATCCTAGTGAGTCTCGCAGGTGCGTGGTCATTTGCATTTTATTAAAAAAATTGTATGGGGATTAAAATCATCCCTACTTATTTTTATATTTTATTATAATTTTCAAGGATCTCTATATGTTATAGTATTCATTGCCAGGCCGTGGGTTGAATTTACCGGCAGAACTCCTTCTATTAACTTCTTACCATATCTGTCGTAAACATCCAATTTTATTGTGTATGTAGTCGGATTTTGGCTTATAACATTATTTGGGATAGCCACCCCTATATTTTGTTCGTCTTTCATTTAATATCCCTCCAATAACTCAAAATATCTGTAAAGATAAAATGATGTATACATTATAAATAAATATCTCTTGCGTATTATCGAAAAACTATATATGTCTAGCAAGTAAATATAACTATATTTAAGAATGACAATTGTTATATCTCAAAATCTGACGATTTGTGTAATACGCTGGGATAACTTTATATACTATTATTAGATGACAAAAAACTTAATAAACTCTGCAAGATCGGGATACAATTTAATTGTTGAAATAATTCCAAAGTTAGTTGAAGAATTTAAGGATAAATATCGTGGATACAAGCGAATACTTGGTTTACAGGTGCTATTAAACACCGCTGACATCTCGGGACATGTGAATGAACATAATTGTTTTGCTTGTGGCATATTTAAATAATATTGAGCAAGGAAAGATCTGATAGCCTTCGTTGTTTGTGGCACAAAAAATGACTTGATTTCAGCCCCTATAGTAGGTTTTTTGGAGTAGTATGGAATAGATTTGAACTTTTGGTGATAGTACAATTCACGATGTCATTAAACCCACTTTTTGCAGATGTACACAAAAACGCCATCTATTTTCTCAATATGAAAGTAAATTAAAAATTAATCCAACTTTCAATGAATAATTGTTGGCAGACACAAGAGATATATCATAAAAAGATACAAATTGTACTGTTCTCTCAGCCTAAATTTAGAAGGAGGCATAGTGACAAGGTTGAAAATTAATTTATACCCTAAAGGAGCTTTTTGGGCAGGATTTCGCTTCTTGAAAAACCGCATATTTAGTGCATCTTACAAGCGATACGAACGTAGGCTCGAAAAAAAAATTCAGAATTTCGAAATCCCTCATCATATAGCCGTTATTATGGATGGGAATCGCAGATATGCAGGAAATATGGGGAAAAGTCGAAGTTTTGGGCACTCAATGGGGGCAAAAGTTAGTGAAAAGGTAATTGATTGGTGTTATGATATAAAGGTAAAACAGCTTACTCTTTATGCTCTCTCTACGGAAAATTTCCAGCGTCCTGAAGATGAGGTGGACGGCTTATTTAATCTTATCAACGAAAAATTTTTGAAACTTTATGCCGACCCAAATACGTATGAAAAAAAAATTCGTGTCCATATCATAGGTGATAGGTCAAAATTGCCTGATTTTCTGAATGATTCAATTGAAAAGCTAGAAAAAGCTACGGAACATTGTAATAAATTTCATCTGAACGTGGCAATTGCCTACGGAGGTCGGCAAGATATTATTCAGGCTGTCCGGGATATTGCAAGTTATGTTTCCAGTGGAAAACTTTCTCTTGAAGAAGTGAATGAAAATCTCATTTCAAAACACCTATATCCTTCTCCTGGATTCTCAGTTCCGAATGTGGACCTGATAATCCGTACAGGTGGCGATGAGAGAGTTTCTAATTTTCTTTCTTGGCAGGCTAACGGAAGCGAGTGTGCAGCATATTTTTGCGTTCCTTTCTGGCCAGAATTCAGGAAAATCGACCTTCTTAGATCTGTTAGGGTTTATCAGGCTCGAAAAGCCGAAAAAGAACAGGAGCACTCACATAGAGTCTCAAAAATCATAAACTTCCTGAAGATAAGGAAATATGGAGAAAAATGCGAAGATCTCAGAAAGCTTGAGTCAGCAAAAAAACAGGGAATCTCCTGAAACCTCCTCTATTTCTTATAATTGCAATTAGGTGTAATATCACGAATTTGATGTAACTTCTAGATCTAGTTTTTGTGCACTGTGTCTAATTGGTTTCTACGATATGGAATTGTTCTACTCAATAACTTATTGAGATTTGTGATTTTGCAGAAAATTAGACCTGCTATCCAATTAAGTGAATACAATTCAAAGAATGATACATTTTTGGAAAAATTTGTTATAAATTTCGATCTCTTCTGTGGTTTATCGAAAACCTTAAGCTCATGACTTTCTCTATATTTTTCTCAAATTCGAGAGATTTACTTATTTTTTGAGAATTAATCAAGGACTTATGGATACAACCTATATTTATTTTATGGGAACTAGATTGCTTTTGCCCACTCTACCTAAAAAGATGTAGGATCCTTCGGGATGCACACTCTGTTTGTCAAAATGCAGGAAACCTGGATTTTCTTTTGACTATATTTCTTTAATTCAGATTAGTTTAACTTTGCTTTCGCTTGTTCTACTATTCCTTAATATAATGAAGATTTAGATAAACCCCTAAATCTCGTCATATGCTGATAAATGACATATAAATGACTCGTGAAAATCAGAGGTTTATCTAATTACTCTAAAATAAGGTTAGGATTTTACTGTCTAAATGAAATTTTGTACGATAATTTATACAAAAAAACCATGTGATATCTTATTTTATAAACCAAATGGTATGGATTACATACTTACATTTTATGGTACAAAGGGAGCTCAAAATATAACTCAGTTAGTCAATAAGGTTCATGGGGAATTTTGATTCCCGCAGCAAAAACTGCGGGGTATTCGACTAAAATAAAACATTAAAGTAATTCGATAAACCTCTGATTTTCACGAGCTATTTTATTATACCTGGATGTGGTTATACCTATTTTAATAATGTATCGAGAGAAGTTTACCATTTAAAACTGAGATCATTTAATACTACCTCTACTGCTTAACTCGCCATAACTGACATACTACTCCATGCAGTATCTTCGTCTGTAGATGTTGTGAAATACGGACTAATCCGTTGGGTAGAGCTGCGTTGGTGGATAATTAATTTCAGCAAGTTTGTCTCCAACTAACTGAAGAAGCTTGTATCCTTTTTTAAGAGCAAAATCGATAAGAGTTTTCATAAGTAAAAATTAATTATAAGAGATTTAAAATCCTCAATGCTCAAATGGCTAGATGTTTATCGAAATTCTCTACAATGAACTCACGAATTGAGTCCATTTAACAAAAATGTAATTTTAAATGTAAATATTCCTAATTAAGTTACTTGGCACTATATAACCATGGAAAGCAAGGTAAAAATAAAGTGTAGTAGGAGATTGTACTTTTCTTTCCGTTTTTTTCTTTTTATTTCCTTTCGTTCAACTTTGAAGTTGTGATTAGTTGATAGATGCATGTACTTGATGATAAATTCATTTTTCTAAGTTTTTGAATTACTAATTTTTACTGTGAGGTCTATAAACAGAAACGAAAATGGAATATTGAATAGACGACGTTGAGTCTCATAGAAAATGCGTATAAAACATTTTCTCAATTTATGCTTAACGGCCGGATTTGGAGGTTATTTTATTTTCTGGAACCTCGGGATACATTTATCAATATCTTCCGTATTTTAAGGTTTGATTCCGATATCTATCAGTTTGGTTGAGGAAACTAAAGCTAATTATCAGCATTCAAAGGTATCAAAATATGAATTCAGTAAAGAATTATATACAGATGTTCGGGATTCAGACCCCTATTATTAAGGAAGGGGATGATATCGTACAAATTTTGGAAATTTCGCTTGAGGAGGCAGGCGTTGTTCCAGTTGAAGGGGATATTTTCGTACTGGCTGAATCTGCAGTTAGCACAGCGGAAAAGAGAGTTATTGAGCTTGCAAGCATTATTCCAGGAGAAGAGTCACAACTACTTGGGAAAAAATATGGAATTGATCCCAGAGAAATGGAACTTGTGATTAAGGAATGTGATGAAATTTTAGGAGGTGTTCCTGGAGCTGTACTTACAATTACAAAAGGTGTTCTGGCCCCAAATGCAGGAATCGATGCATCCAATGCCCCCGAAGGTCGTGTAGTCTTGCTTCCAGAAAATCCACAAAAAAGTTCGGAATATATTCGAAAACGGCTTGAACAGCGTTATTCCTGTAGGCTTGGAGTGGTTATAGGGGACAGCAGAACTCAGCCCCTCAGACTTGGATGTACAGGAATTGCGCTTGGAGTCTCAGGATTTTTACCTGTAGAGGATGCACGGGGAACTTGTGATATATATAGGAAACCTCTCATGGTTACACATAAAGCAGTGGCAGATAACCTTATTTCTGCTGCGGAACTTATGATGGGTGAAGCTGGAGAGAGGATACCCTGTGTACTTATCAGGGGCTCTCAGATCAACATGGTAGATGAGTCTCCAGAAATGCCAAAGATTTCAATGGAAGGCTGTATGTACTTTGGCAATATTATTAAAGGTCGGACAGAAAGCAAGGTTTAAAAGTCAAAAAATATTTGAGTGTTTAATCTTCAGAGGTATTCTTAAAAGAAGCTTCTGTGAGATATGCTTGTAACATAATAGTAGCGAAAGGATTTAAGAAGCGTATATTTCCAATTAATGTTTCGTTTATGAAGTCAAAATCTTGATGATGCTTTCTTCAGTTTCCTTAATAATGAGTTTTTATAGTACCCACCGCAAAAATCGACACTTCATAAAATGAGTAAAATGAATCCATTGTCAAGTACAAAAAGATTTTTATCAGAAGTAATTTAGAAGTAAACAATGGAAAGATGAAGAAATAAAATGTGAACAATATTGTATGTCTTGAAAGTTTCCATGTAGTCTGATTCGAGTCCTGGCCAAAACCGGAGATATTTTCCTTCTTTCCACCATGTTTCTCAATAAAGTGCTCGCTTTGTACGAACATACCACTTGAACCACAGCATGGATCATAGACTTTACCTTTATAGGGCTCAATCATTTCAGCGAGAACCCTTACAATACTTCGTGTGGTAAAGAACTGACCACCTCGCTTCCCCTCGGTATCTACGAATTTACCAAGGAAGTGTTCGTAAACCCTACCGAGCACATCCTGACTTTTACTCTCGGTATCCTCTACTTTGAGATTATCTATCAAATCCATAAGTTCTCCATGCTTTATGCCAATAGAATCCTTGCAGGAACGGTAGTTATTTGGCAATAACCATTGAGTGAGCATTTTTCTTTTTAATTAAATCCAAAGCATTATCTATAAGGATGCTTAGATCTGCCATTTTTGAGTTATCTATTAGAACTTTCCATCTAGCATCCTTTGGAACCCGAAATACGTTTTCATCTATGTACTCATCCCTATCTTCAGGATCTGACGACGAGTAGTTTTCAAGTTTCTTGTAAAGCTCTTCAAAATAATTTGAAATATATTTAAGGAAAATTAGCCCGAGAACAAAGTACTTGTATTCTGCAGCATTCATGTTGTTCCTTAGCATATCTGCAGATTTTCATAGTTCATCCTCGAATCCAAAGTTTTCGTTTTTCTTTTCTTTTTTTGCCATAATTATCACATTTTTTGGAAATGGGATTTTCTTAACCAATATGAACTTTTTTTATTTCCCGGGGTAATTTCATGGTGAAGTTCAGTATTTCTTGTAAACCTTCATTCAAAGGGGACATTTATACAAATTCTATAATAAGTTAACACAAATAGATATTACTAAAAATTACATTTATCGTAATAATTGATTAAAATTTATAATCGACAGTTAGAGAATGAATTTAAAGATGTTGTGTACAGCTTTTTGTTATAATCTCTATCTATTGATGAAATTGGAAATAAAATGAGTATTTTGGGGATAATGGAAGCCATCTTTAAAATCAAAGAATAATGAACCAGGAAAAGAATCGTGTCAAATACAGAAATTAGCGAGACAAATTTGGACAGGAATCACGCAAATGAAAAACCAACGGTAAATTGGAATCCTCATGAATATATTCTCTGAGAAAATTTTTTCTGTTTAAACTTGAGATTGCCAAAATACAAGTGAGAGAAAAAATGAGGATTCAAAGAAAATATGGTGGGCCCGCTGCGATTCGAACGCAGGACCTCACGGTTATCAGCCGTGCGCTCCACCAGGCTAAGCTACGGGCCCATTTACCAGTTTTTTGGAAATATCGGCGTTGAAAGGCTTTTTTGAGGAGGCAACCCTATCCAACAACACTTTTAATACTCGAATTACTACTTATATCTTTTGCTTGGATGTTTGAAACTTCATAGATCAAAAAGTTTATTTCAGGAGAATACCCCTCAGCTTGCTGCGGGATAGAAACTTCCCAGATAACCGTTATTTTCTAACTGACTTCTATTTAACTCTACCTTTGTACTATAAACATAAAACTATGGCATGCAAACCACCGTGGATATAAAAAATAGGATATTGTTTTTTAATGAAATATCGAGATTTTATTTAACACAGTCAAATAACATCCTCTGCGAATGAGTGAGATATTCTGAAACAAGAGAATCAGTTCATAAAAAGTTCCTTGGAAACTAATTTATGCAGTAACAAATAAGATATTCAAAGCAGGAAAAGGTCTTGTTGTTACTACCAAAGAATGAGTATAAATAGAGGATTTCGACAAATCCCAGAATTTAGTCATGTGCTTATAAATGGTATACAAATGATTTGTGGAAATCAGAAGCTAATGCAAACTCTATAAAGATATCGGTTACTATTTTTGTCATAATCTCAATTATTTGATGACATTTGGAATAAAAGAAGTATTTTGAGGGTAGAATACACTTTTTTAAAATCAAAGAATAATGGACAAGAAAGGTAAAAAATGTCAAATTACAGAAATCAGCGAGATAAATTTGGACAGTATCCCAGGAAAAAAATACAGGGTAAATCAGAATGTTCTATAATATTTGATTTTAAATTATTCATTTATATCCTGGAAAGTAGTGAACTTCATTGTTTGCAGCAGGTACACTACACAAATTTATGTTTACAGAATGCAGAGCCTGAATGGCGACAGTTTTATATACGATCCTGAGCGTATGTGCTGACAAACACAAGCTAAAAAGGGGCCGGTAGATCAGGGGAAGATCGCTACCTTGGCATGGTAGAGGCCTCGGGTTCAATTCCCGACCGGTCCATTAAAAACGATTAATAGTTCTTTTTTAATAGCCCTATAATATAATTATTTTTGTAAATTGTTGTTTACACTTATCATCACTTTGTAATAGCCAGTGTAGCCAGAGACTCTGGCCAGGTGAATTACACTAGAAAACTAAAAAGATGTACTGTTTTTGACACCTTGAGAAAAAATGTCGCGAATCAGTAAAGGATATACTTTAATATGAGGACTTACGCTCTTTTAACCTATTTTAGTTTGGCTCAGGCCAGATGATAAAGGGATTGTACACAAGCTTAATCAAGATTAAAGGAAGGAAAAAAAAGATTCTCACAATTACTCCTGAGAAAGCTTCCGGATAATTTAACAAATACAGTAGCAAAGCGTTTATATTTTAAATGTTGAGTCTAGAGAACTTCCATAAGTAAGGCAAGTAATTGGAGCTTATAATAAATTATTTTAGAGTAATTGTTGCGGAAGATGCGCATGTTACTCTTGATGCCAACCCAAACTCGCAGGCAAGACCCCGATTCACAATATAAGGCTAGTCTCTGTGCAATAAATTTAACTTTGTCAAATCAAACGGATAATTTCTTTAGATTATATATAAGTAATCCATACATTCGACATGCTTTAATATTTGAAGGAACTCTTGCTGAAAAAGGAATGCACAGGATAAAAAGACGATGGGAAATTTTCGTACCGTGAAAAAAGGAGATTACCTCCTTATTGACTTCACCGGAAAGTTCGAAGATGGAACTGTATTCGATACTACATCAAAAGAAAAAGCCATTGAAGCAGGAATATATGACCCAGAAAGGGAATATAAGCCTCTCTTTTTTAGGGCTGATGCGGGTCAGATAATAAAAGGTATTTATAATGGAGTTATGGGGATGAAAGAAGCTGAGGAAAAGATCCTTATAATCCCACCTGAAGAAGCCTATGGCGAATACAAGATATATCTTGTTCAGGATGTCCCCTTTGCGAAGCTTGAATCCCAGGTCCCCCCCGAAGTAGGAAAAAAGATCATAACACCTGGAGGAAGGGAAGTTAAAGTACTCAGTTCCACAGAAACTTCTGCTACTTTGGACTTTAACCATGAACTCGCAGGCAAAACTCTTATCCTTGAAATAAAAATTTTATCGATTAAAAGTTGATTCCTGAACCTACAAAATAGAGATGATGAAATATGGAAAAGGAAAGAAGTTGTAGTGATATTACTAAGAGGATTCCGATTTACCCTGTATTTTTTTCCTGGGATACTATCCAAATTTATCTCGCTGATTTCTGTAATTTGACATTTTTTACCTTTCTTGTCCATTATTCTTTGATTTTAAAAAAGTGTATTCTACCCTCAAAATACTTCTTTTATTCCAAATGTCATCAAATAATTGAGATTATAACAAAAATAGTAACCGATATCTTTATAGAGTTTGCATTAGCTTCTGATTTCCACAAATCATTTGTATACCATTTATAAGCACATGACTAAATTCTGGGATTTGTCGAAATCTTCTATTTATACTCATTCTTTGGTAGTAACAACAAGACCTTTTCCTGCTTTGAATATCTTATTTGTTACTGCATAAATTCGTTTCCAAGGAACTTTTTATGAACTGATTCTCTTGTTTCAGAATATCTCACTCATTCGCAGAGGATGTTATTTGACTGTTCCTTTCATTGTTGCAAAATAACCTTTTGATTTTGCTACAAAGTACCCTCTGGCCCTGTAAATCGCCTCATTTTTGTCTGATAAATCTATACTCGAATTATGAAGTGATGAAGTTATTGTTTTGAATCTTCTGATCAGCTCGTAATCCCGGCCTATTTATGGGATGTAGTTTGGATCCAAAGTGTGACTTTCTACCTTTTAAGATATATTCAGTCGCTGATTATCCTTTTTGTGCCTCATTTTCTCGAGGTTTACCTGCTTTTACATGTTGAATCTGAAGGGATAAAAGTAGAATCCTGAATAATTCCCTTTTTATTTTCAAAAACAAGGCTATCAGGTTGGCTTTGCAATTTTCCCTCTATTTCGTCTTCTTTGCAGCTATTAATAATCCTTATTCTGAATAATCAGACTGTGGTGCTGTTTGGGATGTACCCAGTAACACCAAGAAATTTCCTGAAAGAAATTCTATCAATACCCTGTTTCTCAAGTTCGAAGTCGAAAAGCATATAATTGCTGTAAAAAAGTATCTTAAACATAATGATTACATCAGTTTCAGATCTGCCTTCAGAAATTGTTTTGTTAAAAAATATCGATTCAAAAATGATACAAAAAATTTCAATCACTTAAGAAATCAATTTCAGCAAGTTTGGCTCCAAAAAATTAAAAAATTATGATTCGTCTTTAAGAGCAAAAGCAGTCAGAGTTTTCATAAATAAAAGTCGATACTACTAAATTTAAATTCTGCAATGCTCAAATGCATAGGATTTATTGAAATTCTCCATATATTATACGATTTATAACAAATAATGGGATACTTTTAGAGCCCAAATTCAACAGATTGGATTAATTAGTACAGAATTATTTCACAAAAAAGCTTTTTATATACATAGAATCATTCGGAAAAATGGGAAATCTCACAGTAAAAAAATTAAGATATAAATTTGAACTGCACGAAGAAAAAGAGTTATTTAGCTTATTTATGTGGTATGAAATTTATGATTTTTTCAAATTCGGATTGTAGTTTACATGTTAAATAATGTGACTTTTTATATGCAATATATGCCTCAAAATCCTGGTTATTAGATTGTTATCATGAATCCTAAAGACAACCTTCAGACAATGTTTAAGTGCACAATCATCCACAGGTACCGAACACAGCGCTGTGAGTACTGAACGACATAAAATTTACATGCATAATAAAATAAGTTAAGAAAAATCTAAAATTAGCTTTTCTAGATGGATTCTTTCATTGGCAGCATCTTTAAGGAGAACATCTGTTTCGGAAATTTTTACAATAAGACGAGCAATATTTTTATCATTTTCTCCTGAATATACAAGTGCTTCGGCAAGTCCTTCAAGAATTTCAACTCCCAAAAGCCCTTTTTCAACTATCATCTCGTCAATAAGTTGGCGTCCTCTTGTAAAATTTCCTGCGAGAGCTGAATTGAGCAGTTCGTCTACAGTTTTATCCACAAATTGCATTATGGTTTCGTAAACCATCTCTTCAGTGATCTCGGAACCCTGTGGAAGCAGAGAAACAAGCTGGAGAGTTTGGACAGCTTTTGCAACGTTTCCTTTCGCAAAATAAAGGATTGCACCAAAAGCTCCATCTGAAAGATGTACATTTTCAGCACAAGCAATTTTCTCAAGATGGGTTCTCATAATAGAATCAGGAATATATGTGAAAAATATTTGAAGACATCTTGAGCGGAGAGGAGAAATGAGTTTAGAAGGCTTCGTAGTGGAAAGGATAAATCTGCATGTTGCACTGTATTTTTCCATAATTCGCCGGAGTGCGTTTTGTGCATCTGAACTAAGGGATTCAGCACTATCGATGTAGATTAGCTTATAATCAGCATCAATCGAAGCCATCCCAGCATAATCATTGATAATTTCCTTAAATATATCTATTACACTTTTGTAAATTCTCTTAGGTTCATCAATCCCCAGAAAACGCACAAAACGCTTATCTCGGACGAGATAGCGTTTTCCCTGGTCAAAAAAATCCGAAGCATTGAAGTATGTAAAATTGTTTTCCCATGTACTACCATATATTTTTCGGGCAAGAGCAACAGAAGCCGTCGTTTTTCCGGAATCTTCTGGGCCGTAAAATATAAGGTGGGTGAGATTACCTGAATCAGCCAACTCGGAAAGCGTGATTATTGCATGTTCGTTGCCAAGGAATTCTTCCAGGGTACTTGGCCTATATTTCAAAGTCCAGAGATCCTGCATCTATCTCACCTTTTTTTCATTTTTTGCCAACAATTTCAAGGACTTCCATTTTTATTTTTCCGGAATACTTAATCAGCTAAACCTTCATTTCCTCTAGTTACTTCTACTCTTTTTTCAATTTCTCCTTTTGCTTCAAGCAGTTCCTTTATAACCACACCGTAAACGGGTCTTGCAACAATTACACCAATGAATACTCCAATGATAGTAGTAATTGCAAAACCTTTCAGAGTTCCAAAACCCATTACGACTAGAGGAGCCATTGCAATAATATTCGTGGAAGCTGCACCTATAATTATCACAAAAGCTTTTCCTATTCTGGAAGAAAAGGCACTCATTGTTGAAGGAACTTTGCCTTCATAAAGCACCTCATCTGTGATGATTATAAGGTGGTCAATTCCGGTGCCTATGGATGCGATGATACCTGCAATTGATGACAAATCAAGCTGCCATTTGATGAGTGCCGCAACTCCAAGGATCATGATGATTTCACTGATGGAAGTTCCTACCATAGGTATCAAAATTCCAGGCCTCTTGTACCTGAAATAAACCACTGAAGCTACAGCAATCAGGGAAATCAGGCCTGCAATCACAGCTTCGGTTTTGAACTGCGCTCCAAGGCCTGCATCCACATGCCCTGAACTTTCAAGCATTACATGGACAGGAAGAGCCCCTGCTCGGAGGTGGACCTCCAGATTCTTTGCTTCTTTTTTTGCATCGTCACCTGTGCCTGTGGAAGCCTCCCAGGAATATATAGGAGTTTCTCGCAATCTGGTGGCTGCATCAGGATTAAGAGGAGCCCCATATACTTTTACTTGATCAAGGTACATATTCAGATTATGTTGTTCTGGTTTATCAACTGCTCCTGTTTCGATTGCTGCTTTTTGGAGTGCTCGGGCTCCTGCTTCAGAAAGGGTGAAAGGAACATGCCACTGATTATCATGATAGCTTATAATTCGGACATCTTCGATAGTATCACCATAAACCACATGCTGAGTTTCATTTCCTGTAGTCTGGATCCTAATCTCGAACTTACCCTGTGTATCGACAATTTTCTTGGCTGTTGCCAGATCAATGCCTGCAAAGTCAACCTGAATATAATCTTCTCCCACAGTTCTAACAGGAATATCTTTCAGGCCAAATGCGTTGAGTTTATCATTAAGTATATCTCGTGTAAGATCTCTTGTCTCAGTGCTGACTCCTTCTTTGTAAGTTGAAGTACCATCCTGATTTTTGACAATAAACCCTCCCACTTTCTCCATAAGGGCCTCGAGATCCTTTTCAGATATTGACTTTTTTATTTCGTAGACCAGCACGTTCTTGTTACTCGTTGGACCTACTTCTGTATCAAGAGATTTTGCGAGATAATTCTGGATAAGGGATTCTTTACTGATAGAAGCTATGGTTACCTGAGTTATGCCTTTGCTCGGATTGTCCACGCTTACATTGGCTCCCAGCCCCAATCTCTCAATTTGGGATGCGTTAATCGGAACAGATGTAGTAAACGTTATATATTTATTGGCAGATCCGCCGCCTTGTAAGTTATTATTTGTGATGTTAATAGGTGAGCCAATTGCAGGCTCGACTAATGCGCTGACGATCTTTTCGGGATCTGCATCTATCTGAGCAAGCGTCCCCTCCAGTTTAAGCTGAAGCCAAGATCCGCCTTCAAGGTCAAGCCCATAGTGCAGATGAGAAGTTGCCCCTGCGTTGGTATAGCTTGGATGGATAGCAAAGATCGCTCCAAGAACTGCTAGGAGGAATATGATTATTCTTGGGTTTTTTAAAAGATTTTTTGCTTTATTCATCTATTATACCTCCCTCCAAATTCTGGTTTCAGTACATACCAGCGCAGAATCCCCGTATTCAGGAGCCAGGTATTCATAATGTCTGCAAACAGTCCTGCGATCAGCACTATCGAGATCCTGGAAAGTAGAGGAATCTGTGTGAAGGAAGGAATTATCAAATAAAGATAAGTAGAGACTAAGTACATGATTACAAGTGCTACAAGAGCTGTGCTGGTCATTGTAACTCCTGTCTGTATAGCTCGAGAAACTTTCTCTTCTACCGTGCCTCGGCGTTTAAGCACTCTATTTGTAAGTAAAATGTCACTGTCTACGGAATAACCGATAAGCATTAGCAGGGCGGCAAGTGTGCCCAAGGAAAGTTCTACCCCAGTAATCTTCATGAAACCAAGGGCAATTGTGATGTCCGAAAAGGCAGAGAGTATTACTGCAAAGGATGGTACTGGACTTCTGAAGAGCAAGAATACTACAATGGACATTCCTATAAAAGAGATGATAAGGGCCCTAATAGCTTGTACCTGCAGAGATTGACCGTAAACAGGCCCTATTTGGCTAATTTCCACATTAGAATATCGGCTCATGACATCTTTTTCCAGCTGGTTTTGTTTTTCATTGTCCATAACCCCAAAATCCATGATGATCCTGCTACCGGCCTGCCGAGCATCGATGATGTGGTAAGACGAATACGCTTCTTTAAGCGCAGCAGGAGAATTGATCGTTTCTACAGAAATTTGTGTGCCGCCCTGGAATTCCATTCCCAGAGTTACCGGTGACCCGCTGCTTAAAAAAGAAACAAGCAGTATAATTAGAGAAACTGCGAGTATCGCAAGAGGGAATGCCAGCAACTGGCGATTATCGTGATTTTTCACGAAATTATCTAAAAATTCGGTCAAACCTGTTGCCATAATTTAATACTCCGGATGCATGTATCTATCTTTTATCAAACTTATCCGAATAACTTTTCACATCGAGATATATGATCACGATTCATAATTCAGAACAATTGATATTTATAGTCAGATTTGTTCGCTGATTCGGAATCGGTTTATTAATGATAATCTAATTCAAGTTTGGATATAATATTCTGGTATCTGAATGTTATAAATATGCTAATTTTTTTAATTTTATATCGTCAAAGATTAATATTCCATTTTTCTTTGGAAGGTAATTCTTCCCTATACACCGTTATTTCATTCCACTTAAAACTAACTCTTGAAAATGCTATAAGTTCTAATGTCACAGCTATATATACCAGTTACTGTTCATTATAAATAATGACAGAAAGACCTTCCCTTGACGAATATTTCCTTGAAATTGCTTTCGTGGTAGGAAAACGGGCCACATGCCTCCGAAATAATGTAGGAGCAGTTGTCGTTAGAGATAAACGTATTCTTTCAACGGGATACAATGGGGCTCCAAGTGGTATGGAACACTGCCTTGAAATCGGGTGTATCCGTGATCTGGAGAAGATCCCTTCAGGCACTCGACATGAGAAGTGCAGGGCAGTGCATGCGGAACAAAATGCCATCATTCAGGCTGCAATCCATGGGGTGAGCATATCAGGAGCAACTATCTATTGCACACATCGACCTTGTATTCTCTGCACGAAAATGATTATCAATTCAAATATCAAAAGGGTTGTATATGCAACTCTTTATCATGATAACGATTCACTTGATTTTTTCAAGGATGCATGTGTGAAAGTGGAACATGTACTTTTTGAAATTAAATATTGAAGTTCGGCAAAGATTAAACTCTCCGGATTATAACATCCACTTTGTACTCACCTCTGCAGAAGAAGTTCTCCATAGGAGATACCAAAATGATTTAATTAATTTTATGATTTCTAGGACAAAGCTTAGAAACCATTGGATCTTCAGCTGAGTGGTAGCCCATATCATAACTAAACTGACATCCCACAGATATACACAGTGTATAATTTATTTGTCTATTTGCACAACTATTAATTCATCGAAAGTTGGATTAATTTTTAAGCTACTGTCATATTGAGAAAATAGATGGCATTCTTGTGTACATCTGCAGGAAGTAGGTTTAATTTTAATAATCCTAAATCATTCGTTTGATAAGATTTATTGACCCAAAATCAACCAAGTATATACATTCATTCATAGTTAGTCAGGAATCTAAATTTTTTCTTTATAGAAAATTTAGATAAACCCCTCAATTTATCATATACTTAGAAAAGGTACATAAATGACTTTTGAAAATCAGAGGTTTTTCGAAATCTTCTACATCCAATTTGGGATTATTTCGTCATCTTACAGGAGACTTACTTTTGGGAACTATTAGCGAAAAAATATTTTCCCGGGCATCGGGTACAGAGGCAAAGGCAAATGATTTCGTGATGGCAAATATAGACTATGCAATGGCGCATGATGGTACGTCGGTTCTTGCAGTAAATGCTTTTAAGGAAATGGGAAGGAATAAAGTATGGGATCCTTCTAGGATCATAATTCCTTTTGATCATATTTCACCTGCGAACAATGAGACATCAGCTACCTTGCAGAAGGAGATTAGGGAATGGGTGAAGGAACAAGGTATCACAAATTTTTATGATGTTGGAGAGGGAATCTGCCATCAATTACTCCCTGAAAAAGGCTTTTCTCTCCCTGGGAAACTTATCCTAGGTGCTGACTCTCATTCCTGCACTTATGGAGCTTTCGGGGCTCTTGCTACAGGAGTTGGGGCTACAGATCTGGCTGAGATCTTCGCTACTGGTAAGCTCTGGTTCAAAGTACCCGAAAGTTTAAGGATTACTGTTGAAGGCAGTCTTAAAGTTGGGGTTTATGCAAAAGACCTTATTCTTTACATCATAGGGAAGATCGGAATAGATGGTGCTACCTATAAAGCTGTTGAGTTCTACGGGCAAGCAATTAGCGAACTTTCGGTTGCTGGAAGGATGACACTCTGTAATATGGCAATCGAGATGGGGGCAAAGTTAGGATTTGTCGCGCCAGACGAAAAAATATTCGAATTTTTAAAAAATAGAGCAGTTGATGTTTATGAACCTGTCTATGCCGATCAAGATGCTGGTTATGTAGAAAAATTCACCTATCATGCTGATTATATTGAACCTCAGATAGCTTGCCCACATCAGGTAGACAATGTAAAACCGGTTGGAGAGGTAGAAGGAACTCATATCGATCAGGTCTTTATCGGGACATGCACTAATGGGAGGCTTGAAGATCTTGAGGTAGTAGCAGCTATCCTGAAAGGGAAGAAGATTGCAGTTAGAACTATTGTAATTCCTGCATCCCGCATTACTCTCCTGGATGCAATCGAAAACGGGACTATTAAAACTCTGTTGAAAGCAGGCGTGACTCTTGTAACTCCTGGCTGTGGGCCGTGTCTTGGTGCCCATCAAGGAGTACTTGGGGAAGGAGAAGTCTGCATTTCAACAGCAAATCGGAATTTCAAAGGTAGAATGGGAAAAGATGGATTTATTTATCTCGCATCACCTGCAACTGCAGCAGCTTCTGCATTAACAGGCGAAATTACTGACCCAAGAAAAATTTAATAGGAAACATTTTGGATCAAGGTCTTTTAATCTGAGATATGTTGCAAGGTTTTATTTACCGATGTAAATATTTGATTTAAATCCAGCGGGAATTTATAGCATGAATTTCATATACCTGAACAGGAGGGACTAACTATGACTGAAGAATGTAGTCATGAAAATATTTCACATTTGATTGAACACTGGATTGAACATAACGAAAGCCATATCCAAAATTTTAAAGAATGGGCTCAGAAAGCAAAAAAAGATGGTTTTCTTGAAGCTTCTGAAGACATACTTGAAGCTGTCGATAAAATCGAGGAAGCAAGTGAGTACCTTAAAAAGGCAAAAGAAGGACTTTTTCACCTTCATTAAAATATACGAAAGTAAATTATTAGTAATCAACTATTTCATCTCATGTTCCGGAATTTTCTGGCACTATCTTTTGTTTTTCATTTTTTATACGAATCATATTTTCAAGATACTCCTCAGGCCAGTGATTTCCTTTAATTTTTTAAATTTGGGTAAAATTTATAGTGGGCTATGATATGCTTGATTTTTAGACTTATTTTATTAATCACTGCTTTTCTCGGTAAAGATTACAATTTTAATCTTTCATACTAAATGGTTGTCCCCTATTAATGATTGATGTCTTTAAAGATCGAAATATCATCAAATCTCATAATATCAACTTTGAATCCGTAATTTTATAGAGAATTTTGATAAATCTCTGATTTTCACGATTCATTTATTTATCATTTATAAGCACATGAATTTATTATTTATAATATATGAAGAAATTTAGTGTTTATTTAAATTCCCTTTTATTCTCTTGGGGTGTATTTTTGCATTTAACTTTTTTTCATTTTCATACGCTAATATACCGTGTCTTCACAAGAGTTACAGTGGGTGCAGTAAAGTACCATTAGATTTGTGAAGAACTCTATTTTTTTTAAAATGAACATGAAATTCTTCGAATAACGGGCACAAATAAATAAAAGTACTTTCATTTTACCCTTTTTATTGTTGACTATTAAGTAGGAAAATCTTTCTAGATTTGTTTTTTGAAAACTTTCAAAAACTAATAAGTTGATTCGAATAGATGGCTAAAATATAACTTTATCAAGGGTGCTAAATTAGTCTTTTAGGCAATTCCACTGCCAAATAAATTGTTAATTTAAATTGTCAAAAATAGTGAATAAATATTATGGTTTAGACATTATAATTTTTTTTAATTGCCACTATTATATATAGATCTCACTATTATATGTAGATCCAACTATTATATGTATATCTTATGAAAAACAGCTGCAACTTTTCTCTAGATATGATTATGGAATTTTAGCTCGTAAAAGTGGGTTATACCATAAAAATATGATGTTATTTAATATGAGTCAAACCTGATTTTTAGTTTCCTGTTTATGTTCATTGATAAAGCACCTACCTGTTATAGAAAATTTCGATAAACTCTCATATTTGTCATACACATTTGTGTGATGCAGAAATGATTCGTTAAAATCAGAGGTTTATCGAACTCTTCTCTGGTTGGAAATTCTCGGGATATTGAGGCGCTTACTCATAAAAAGATAGATAAAGTATACTCGGGATTCATGACACAACTTGAACTTAATAATATTTATTCAGCCATCAAGAGTTTTCTCAAAATATCATCAAAAATTTCGGTCTTATGTCCAGCTTCGGCATAAATTTATATCGTTGACAACATCTGGAATAAAATAAGTATATTGAGGGTAGCGGAAGCTATCTTTAAAATCAAAGAATAATGAACAAGAAAGAAAATAATCGTATGAAATACAGAAATTAGCGAGAAAGATTTGGACAGGATCCCAGGAAAAAAATATGGGTAAATCGGAACGCTTTGTAATTAATTTTATTGGTAATTATATTCCAAAAATAAATATCAAAATAACTAACATCAGGATTTGTAACTGCAAAAAAATAGGTGAAACAGAAAAATCTGCTCTAGGTTCTGAAACCATGGAAGAAGTGGGAAGTATGGAAAGGTTGCGTATGTTCTTCATTTCCCATATTTTCCGTGCTTTCTGTGTTCTATCCTTTCGTTCGGATTATAATCAACTCAACAATTAACTGCACTTTTCAATGTGTTAACTACGATCATTGTTGTCTAGATATGTGAATATTCCTGCGTTGACAGTAATTGCAATCAATTCAAAACCAAAATAATAATAAAAAGTCTCAGATTAGTAGGAAAAAGTTCATAACTTTTATCCACGTTTGAAGCATGAAAAAAAGTACTACTGCCAACTAGTTCATTTCATTATGTTCAATAAATTTTAAAGTAGTTTATATATATTGGTTACTTATACAATGGAAATCGCACAGGATGCATAAAACCACTCTTCGCAGATGTACTAAGAATGCCAGCTCTCAATAAACTAGTAACTTGAAAATTAATATAACTTTCAATGAATAATAGTGGACAAATAGCAAACAAATTTTACATTTGCGTACATATGCAAGATGTCGGATAAAAACACTTAAGGAGTTAACATGATCCCAAAAAAAGCATTTGTAACAAAAGGTACCGGAGTGCATAAGGACAGATTAGCATCTTTTGAGCTTTCATTGAGGGCTGCTAGAATAGAAAAATACAACCTTGTAAGTGTTTCCAGTATTCTACCTCCAAATTGCAAAACCGTACCTAAAGATGAAGGACTTTCACAGCTAAAACCTGGTGATATTGTCCATTGTGTACTTGCAAGGAATGATACTAACGAACCACATCGGTTGATGGCTTCAGCTATAGGGACTGCTCTTCCGGTAAATGAAGAAAATTATGGTTATATTTCTGAACATCATTCTTTTGGAGAAGAAGAAATTATTGCAGGAGAATATGCGGAAGACCTGGCAGCAACAATGCTTGCAACAACTTTAGGGATAGAGTTTGATGCTGAAATGGCTTGGCATGAGAGAGAACAAGTATATAAAGCTAGTGGCCATATCTTTGACTCTTTCCACATTTGTCAGACTGCAAAAGGCGACAAAGATGGAAAATGGACAACAGTTGTAGCTGCAATGGTCTTTGTTACTACAAACTAAAAGTTAAGACTAGTAGGCATTGTGCCTAATTTTCGATAAAATAAAAAATTTTAAATAATACGTTGAGTAGGTAAATTCAATATCTAAAGCCAAATTATACATATAATGCGAAAATTTAACTTGTAATTTTCAGAAAATTCAAGAAACTATCAAGCAGAAGGAATTAAAGAGAGAGATAGTGGTTAGATAGTAGCAGGTTTTGTACATTGTTCCCCCCTCAACTTTTTCAATATCACAATCATAATTTCAATGTCTCTCCAAACTGCAAACAGCTGGGTACGTTCACACCCCCAATCTGAATATTAAGAAATTGTTCAAAGTCAAATTACTTCATTTGCGTATATACTTTTTTTGTTTCATTTTCTAAAGGTTTATCAGCTTTTGTTTGCCTCATATCTGAATGGATAAAAATAGAGTTCTGAATCATTCCATGTTTTTATTTTCAAACCAAGGCAATAAGTTGGTTTTGCAACTGTTCCCATATTTATTCTTCTTCATATTTATTCTTCTTTATAGTTCTAAATAATTCTTATTCTTAATGACCAAATTGTAATACTGTCTGTATGTACTCAGGAAAACCAAGAAATTTCCTGAAAAAAATTCGATCAATACATTGTTTCTCAATTTCAAAGTATGAAAGACCATTACATTGTTGTAAAACGATATTTTAGACATAATCATTACAGAGTTTATAGTCTGCCATAGGAAATCTTTTTTTAAAAATATTCTGAATTCAAAAATGATACGAAAAGATTTTCAATCAATTAAGGAATTAATTTCAGGAAGTTTGTCTCCAACTAACTGAAGAGGTTTGTATTCTTGTTTAAGAGCAAAATCAGTAAAGGTTTTCATGAGTAAAAATTATTGTCAAGAGGTTTAAGCTCTCCAATACTCAGATTATAAAAATGTATAGAGATCCTTAAATGAAATTTGATCGAGAAAGAGATCTAGTGCTTCGACTCGATTAATGGATATATAAAATCAAAAATAAACTTCAACAAAAATAGTAATATGTTTAGTTATACGTTAATCGTAAACCAAAAGATTATGCTAGAAATAGGACTTGAAGCCTGGTAAAAAACAAGCATCAAAAGGCTATTTCCCTCCTATTGTCTAAAGAATAATATAGTAGAGAAGTCTACTTTGCTAATTATTTTAAATAAGATTGACCTTAGGGACCAAGGAGAATCCATTACTTTTTCATGTAACTCAGTGTGCTTCTCGAGACTGGAAGAATATATTAGTATGACTCAATATATCGTTTCATGCCTGTAGAAACAAGAAAAAATTCAGTCGTTGGAAAAGAAGACTATGAAATTGTCAATATTACCGAAATGGTATCAAAAGAAATCAAAAACTCAAAAATAAGTAACTTGACAGTTACAGTATTCGTATCGTTTCCACCGGAGCAATAACCACAATGGAATATGAGCCAAATCTTTCAAAGGACGTTTCAGAAATTCTTGATAACTAATCCCTATGGATAAGGATTATTATTATCATGAGACTTGTGGAGATTACAATGGAGGATCTCATTTCAGAGCACTATCTATAGGTCCTACTCTTACAGTCCCTTATGTTGAAAAAAATGACATTGTGGGCATTATCCGAAATCCGTGAAAACTTCTCGGATAAATAAAAAAAATAATATTATAGTAATATATTTATTTTGTGAAATAAAGTAGAATGGATTTCCAAAATGAAAATTTTCACAATCAAACAATTGTAAAGCAAATAAAGGAAAGTTTGCACTGATTAATATAATAAGCAACTTAATATACATGATTTACACTAATATTTTAGATCACCTTGTCAGAGCAAAGAAGTGTACCTCTAAAAGAGCATCTATTAACCCTGAAGTCCTGCAGGCATGGAGGACTAATTCAGGAAACTTCTGAGACTTACGGGATTCCTGAAAGCGAAATTCTTGACTTCAGTACAAACTTAAATCCCCTGGGAAATCCCTTTGAGAATAAGGAAAGCGGATTAAACTTTGATAGCATTCTCAAAAAGAGTGTCGGAAAACTTAAGGAGTATCCAGATAATAGGTATCTGGAGTTTAGGGGTGCTGCTGCAGGGTTTATAGGGCTCGGAGTAACTCCACAGAATATTATTCCAGGTAATGGTTCTACGGAAATCATCAGGCTTGTAGTTGAATGTGTAGTTGAAAAAGGGGATAAGGTCCTTATCCCATGGCCCACTTTCGGGGAATATGAAGTGCAATGCAAAATCATGGGAGCAAGACCCGAATATCCCAAACAGGAAGACGTAGAGACACTTTCTAATGAGGTTCTTGAGAGAGCAAAAATCCTTTTTATTTGCAATCCGAATAACCCAACAGGAAAGCTCCGTACCAAAGAAGAAATTAAAGCTCTTGCAGAGCGCTGCAGGAATCATAAAACTCTTCTTTTCGTGGACGAGGCCTTTATAGAACTCTCGGTCCCTTCTCAGAGTGTTGCAGATCTAGCAGCAATAAATAACTATGTTTTTGTTCTTCGCTCCCTTACGAAGGATTTTGCAATGCCCGGAATAAGAATGGGCTTCGGAATAGCTTCCCCTGAAATGGCTGAAATCCTAAATGCCTCCAGGCTCTCCTGGAACCTTGGTACCGTGGCAAATACTATCGGAACTGCACTTCTTAACATCGAAGACGGTATAAACAATCCATATCTTGAAAAAGCAAGAGCTTTAATCAGAGAAGAAGGAGACAAGCTCAAAGCTAAACTCGACAAAATTAGGGGATTCAAAGCAGGGGAAGTAAATGTAAATTTTATTTTTGTTGATATCAGCAAATTCATTCTTGATTCCAGCAAATTGAGTGCATGCCTTGAAGCTCGTGGGGTTCTTATTCGGGACTGTGCCTCTTTTCGGGGCCTCGGGAAAGAATACATAAGAGTTGCAGTCCGAACCACAGACGAAAGTGACAAGCTCGTTGCTGCAATAGGGGATGTTATTTCCCAGTGGGGCAAAGTACAGGCAAAGAATGAACTACAGAATGTAATTGAAAAAGCTTCTGAAATCGAAATCGAAGGTAGGAATACCTGCGAATACTATCCCTGTCATTTTGAAGGCCAAAACTGTACCTTCTGCTTCTGCCCTTTTTATCCATGTGAGAACGAATTCACAAGGGGGAAATGGATAACGGGCTCCGGAGGCAGCAAAGTATGGAGTTGTATCGACTGCCATATTGTTCACAATAAGGAAATAGCCCAAAAAATCCTTGACAGCCTCATGCAGAAAGGAGATTCTGATGAACTTGTGAAAATAGCCTGGAAAAAAGTGGTGGAGCCGAGTTTATGATCCTGCAAGATAGCGGTCACCTGGCTCTGGTGCTTTTGCTGGCAACAACTATAGACATCATTTTTGGGGAGCCTCCAGCTGCGGTGCACCCGGTTGTATGGATGGGAAAATTAATTAATTTTCTGAAAAATATAGCTCCAAAAATCCACAGAAAATTTTATGGCCTTATAATGGTTCTATGCTGTGTTTTTTTCGCAGCTTCACTTGGTTATTTCGTTCTATACATTGCAGCTCTTCCTGGAATTCCACGGATTCTTGCACTCCTTTTAGAAGCTTATTTCCTGAAGGCTACATTTGCTATTAAATGTCTCCTGAGTCCGGCAAGGGAGATTTACCAGCACCTTGAAGAAAACAGGCTTGAAAAAGTCAGGGCATTGCTCCCTATATATGTAAGCCGGAACACTTCCAAACTGACCAAGACCCATATGTCTTCTGCAGTTATTGAATCCGTATCCGAGAATTACGTAGACTGCATCTTGAGCCCCATTTTTTATTATACTCTTTTCGGGGAATTCGGGCTTGTCGCTGCATATACATTCAAAGCTACAAGTACCCTAGATTCCATGGTTGGATATACTACCGAACAGTATAAAGAACTAGGATACTTCTCGGCAAAATCCGATGATGTATTGAACTGGATCCCCGCTCGAATATCTGTCATATTTATTCTTGCAGCAGCTGTTATAGTAGCTATGATCTCGAAAAAACAAGGAAAAATAAACCCCTTTAATAGTATCAGGAGTGCCCTGGAAGATGGCATGAAGACTCCATCTCCTAATTCCGGTTATCCTATGGCTGCGACTGCAGGAGCTCTCGGAGTCAAACTCGAAAAGCCCGATTATTACGTTTTGGGAGCATTATACCCTCCCGCTGAAATAAAGGATATTAAAAGAGTATCACAATTAATAGCAATTGCTTCAGGATTCTCACTCGCTGCCTTTATGGCAGTAATCCAGATAGCAGGAATTCATTTGTGCCTATGATCCCTTCCTTATTTGTAGAACCGTGTATTTTCACAATAGGATTTTGTGTTGAAATAAAACTTTGAGAAAAGCGGAATAAGCCGAAGAATACTACTCTACCAGAAGCATTAAAATCCATCTATAAACAATAAATTCACTTATCATAGATATACACAAGAGTGCCATCCATTTTCTCAATATTATAATTAGCTTAAAAATCAATCTAACTTTCAATGAATATATGGTAGACAAACAAATCCTACATCTGTGTACGTATGCAGAATGTAGGATAAATCGTATGAAGTTAAACTCGATTTATATAATTAATAACTCACTAAAGTTGACCTAGCCAGGATAAAAATCTACAGTGATCTTATGAAGTTATCAGATATTGATGAAAGGAACCTGAAAAAAGGAAAGCCTGACAAAATAGAGGGTAGAGCTACCATTGACATACTCGATATCCTTTCTGAAGAGGGCATCAGTATTCAGGATCTTGTAGACACGGCTCTCGAAATGTATATCCCACATCCTGGGCTTGAGACAAGGAAAAAAGCCGAATATTTGTTTAAAAGAGAACTTAAGTATGCTCTTTCGGACCCAAACCTATGCATTTTAATTTATTCCGGGATTCTGCTTGAGAGGGAAGGCAGGGTAGGAAATCTTCCGAACATTAGCAAAAGTTCCTATGAAAAAGACATGAGTTTCATAATTGCAGACGAGGTTCTTGGCACAAGTATTGCAACCTATATCAGTGGCTCCAAAGGAGCATTCGAGTTTGTAAGGTATGACAAACAAAAGCCAGGAATCCTTTCAAACCTGGGACCATTTATTGATGATGTGATAGGGGGGCTTATAGGGGGGGTATCCTCCAGTATGTATTCAAGAGGTATGGTGGAATTAGGAAAAAAAGATTGGGAAACAGGCGAGATCCTATGAATTCATTTTTACTTGCTTTTAAATCCAGTTTGGGGTTTCTGTCCACTATTCCTGTGGGAATCAGCATGGAAGGGATCAATGAGCTTATGGGAAAAATATATTTATACCCAATTGCAGGAGCAGTGCTAGGTTTTCTCATAGGGACAATAGCATACATAGGACAGATTATTATTCCGGAAGCAGTTCTTGCAGCCTTTATCATGGGATTCATATATTCTATAACGGGTTTTAATCATCTTGACGGAGTCACTGATATAGGGGATGGTTTTATGGCTCATGGATCACTTGAAAAAAAAATACAGGCTATGAAGGACACGAACCTCGGAACAGGAGGAGTGTCTTTCTGCATTCTGCTGTTACTTACTTTGTACGGTTCGATAAGAGCAGTCCAAGAAGAAGGCTCAGTTGTCGGATATAACCTTCCAATGTTGATGTTCGCATCAATGTTTATCGCAGAGGTTAGTGCAAAGCAATCCATGCTTACAATCGCTGCTTTTGGAAAGCCTATACCTCTCCAGGGAAATCAGGCTTATCCGAGCCTTGGAACAATGACTATAAACGGAGCAACCAAACAGAATTTCCTTATAGGACTTGTGTTCGGAGCTATTTTCTGCTCTCTGCCTTTTGGGTGGATAGGGCTATTACCTTATCTGGGAGCATGCATCTCTGCTCTGGTAATTCTTAACAGAAGCTATGCACATTTTGGCGGTTTGAATGGAGATGGAATAGGTGTTGCTAACGAAATAGGAAGGGTAACTGCCCTGAGTATTATCGCAGTTATTCTAAAATTTCATTAAATGGATACATGAGAGATTTGGAATGGATGCTATTGTAATGGCAGGGGGATTGGGACAACGGCTTGGAATGGGGGAAAAGCCGTGTGTTGAATTACTTGGGAAACCACTCATAAGCTATGTAATAGATACCCTCATGGCCACAAAGAATATAGATCATGTCTTTGTAGCAGTATCTACTGCAACCCCTAAGACCGAAATTATGATTCAGGAATATTATAAAGGAGAGATTCAGGTAATCAGGACCTTTGGGGGAAACTACGTAGGGGATATGATTTATGCAGTAGAAATATCACAAACAACTGGTTCAGTAATGATTATTATGTCAGATCTCCCTCTAATACATTCAGAGCTTATAGATTCGATAATTGAGAAATACTGGGAAGCAGAAAAACCGGCACTTTCAGTATATGTCCCAATAAATATCTGCAAGGGAGTCGGAATCACGCCTGGGACGGTTTTCAACAAGGATGGCAAACTAATTGTACCTACTGGGATTAATATTCTGGACAGTTCTCAAATCAAAAACGAACAGGAAGACTTTAATCTTATACTTGAGAATCCAAAGTTAGCAATAAACGTGAATACTGTACAGGACCTCCAACGCTGCAAAAATCTACTGCAGTGTAAAAACTAAAATTTGCTACACATATCATGTATTCTATCTTTTAAAAACCTAAAATTGAGTTATGATGGGAAGTAATTCTTATGAAGTTAACTTTGAGGTAGTAAGTAGGAAGTCCAAAGCGTGATCTGTACAAGAGGTGTAGGAACAAGTAAACTTGCTTACATCATGATGGAGATTCAAGGATATGGACATGAAGGAAGAGCTGCAATGTATAGAACGGAGATATTACAAATTACCAAGCTTCCTATAACCCAAATCGTTAGAAAAGCATTACCATTGCCTGGAATTGATCTTTCCACCTTGAGAAGCTGAAGGTAAGCATTTACTGAAAATCGGGATAAAAGGCAATTGATGCATCAGTTAAGAGGAATTATAGTCAAGGTAATTTAGATAAACCTCCGATTTCAACAAATTGCTTACACATACTTTTATAAACAGCCAGCAAAAAATTGAAGTTTATCGAAATCTTCTAAACTCAAAGATCAATAAAAGTTAAAAAAAGATTATTCTAAACGTAATTATTTAATTTAAGTCACTCTGAATATTATAATCTTGGAAAGCGCGATAAATATGGAATTAAGAGAGAAGGGGCACTTGGAATCAAAGCACCAGTGTCGCGTCAACAAATAAATAACATCTGAAATCGATTACAATCCTTCATAATTATTCAATACTTGACGACTGACGAAACAATATTATTGAGCAGCTTGTATATTCAATGATGGTTTCACAAACCGCAGTCACTAGTTCAGAATCCATATATAATAGTTAAGCAACATTGCAAAGCTGACCCAGATGATATAAGGAAGCAACAGGTAAGAAGCTGATTTTGGGATTTTTCTAAACTTAACTATTGTCAGAAAGATAGCAAGCCAGAGAAAAATCCTCTCAACAAAAGCATAGTAAGAGGACCTTAGCCCGAAAAACAAAAAGGACCAGAGAGAGTTAAGGCCTAACTGTATTCCAAAAATAAGCAATCCTATTTTTACTTCCCGCTGTTGCAGTCTCTTTTCCCAAACAATGTAGAAGGAGATTCCCATAAGCGTATAGAGAGTGACCCCTATCGGGAAAAAGATCCATGATGGAGGGCTGAAAGCCGGCTTTTCAAACAAAATAAACCAGTTTTCAAGAGATGAGGCTGTAAATGCTGAGCCTATCGCTCCAGCAAGCTGGCAAAGCAACACTGAGGCAAGAAGCTTAAAGGAATTTACTTTCTGAAACATATAATATGTCTAAAATATTTTGTCCTCTAATAATATTAATTTTGAGGTTAAAAAGGTACTATTCACGTCCCATTGTAAAGATTACAATTTTTCCTCATTCTGAGGAAAGGTCTTCCATTTTTATCCAGTTGATATATTGAAACACCTAAATATCAGTAGATCCCTGAATGTCCACTTTGACTCTGTAATTTTTGCCTCTCTTATAGGTATATACGTCTTCAGGATAGAGGTACTGCGCCAGCCTTCCACATAACCCAGAAGCCTGATCCTTATGTGCTGACACAGTGACTACAGTATTTATTTTACTCTTTTTAATTGCGTTGTGGAGCCAACCTTCTTCAGATGTCTTCAAGAAAATAATATTTTTCTGGCTATTGTTTTTGGATATTCGCTCAATAATTTGCAATTATTATCTCAACTGAAGCTGCCGGAAATAGGGGTTAGAAGCTTTCAATGAATGCGCAAAATTGAAAGGAAATCTGTGAAAAGTGGAATAAATTTCTTTTGAGACTATTTTTTAGAGCCATCAATCATTCTTTTTAGGTAATCATGAGTAAATACCTAAAAAAGCTTCTTCAGATCGGCTTGGGCTGTGTGATACAAAAGTTTCATCAGGGTTCACTACATATTTTAACATATAAATGCCCTCTACAAACTATTTTTGTAGTTAAAGTAACCTTCTGCAAAATAAGATAGCTTGCAAATCTGCAAAAGAATAAGAATCTTGATTTTTTTAGAGGTGTATAGTAGTGTCTCAGGAAACTAAAAAGCAAATTGAAGACTTGATTTCCGAATACGATATCTTGATGGAGTCTTTACGTAAATTTTTTTATTTAGTCCCCATTCAGTACGACCCTTTCCTTAGCATTGGGCCCTTTAGCATATCTGATCTGCCTAAAATGTGGAATTATGACCTTGAAATCAATACCAACTCCTATGAGGGAGAGCCAGTTCCTCTCCATTATAGGTGGTTCAAATTGACTAACGACCAGTTTCTTGAACAAGATGAACTATTTAGAAGATACATAACCTGGGCTGCATCTGCCAGAAACCTGATTGAGAAATTTTTGCCTGAAAAATTGGCTTTTTTTGATGAAAAGTCCGAAATCGTCAGAAAATGGATCGAAATGAGCGAACTGTTACCCTCGGATGACAGTGCAGAGATGTTTTTGAGATTTAGAAAACACTTTGTAAGCCAGCAAAATATTGTTTCCGCTTTATTGGAGCAGATAAAATAATAAATTTTTTTCAAACTAAAATAAAGAATGAGCACCTTGCAGAGAATGTCAGTTTTGCTTTATCGATAGATTTCCCTCTATGCTATTTCCAAGAGTTATCAATATTTTATTTAATTGAGACGGCTATTTTCTAATTAATGTAAAAACCTGTCAAAAGAGTTATGTTTTCATTTGAGCTGTCCAAAACTGGACCACTGAATACAAAATGAAAGTTTTTCTTTCTCCGTTCAATTCAACCCAAATTTGACAGAAGCATACATCTTAGAATGTATATGTAGCTTCATGCTTTTGTTTTGGTATTCTATTCTCGAACTGAGTCGATATTTATAATTGTTTGTAATTATAATTAATGTTAGGTTAGAATATGTTAATATAGTATCTCGTTTTACTACTGTCTTCATAGAATTGTATTAAAATATATATTTAAGATCAAAATTTTATAGTTTTAAAATATTGATCTAAAAGTTGGGGTCTAAAAGTCCGAATTTATGAAAAAAAAGTAACAGATAATTAATTCTAAAATTTTTATATAGGAGTGAACAATTTATGGTCGAAGATCGTTCTTTTGATATAAAGCAAAACTCAAGTGATAGATATAGAGTACTTGAAGAATTCAATAAGTTGTTCGAGGATTTCATAGAAAAAAGTAGTAATGTTCAGGATTTAGAGCATTTTGAGATCCCTGGAAATGATAAAATTGCTTTCAACAACATAGTTACTGCAGAAAGTAGTATCTTCATCGTGAAGCCACAAGGACAGTATACGTATAACAAACTTACTCAAATAGTTAAAACTGTCTCTCAGCTGAAGGGACCAGGAAAAGAAAAATTTATAGAAAAAGCCCTTGACTTTGCTTGCAATATTCAATATGGAGATTTAAGGGCCCAGACTCTTACACTACTTGTTCCGATTCTGGAGGGGCCAAAAAAAGTAGAATTTATAGAAAATGTCATTTATTCTTGCTCCAATATTCAAGATGAAAACGAAAGAGCCCTTGTTCTTTCTTCACTTGTCTGTCATCTCGGAGGACACGACAAAGAAGAACTTATTGAACATATTTTAGATTTTTCTTCCCACATACAATACGGAGATGCAAAATTTCAGATTCTTTCTTTGCTTGTTCCGAATCTTTCCGGATCAAAAAATGAAGCAATTATGGAAAAAGCCCTTGAGCTAGTATCCGGGCTTATATCTGAATATAAAAAAATAGAATCTTTTTCTATCCTTCTTCCATATATGGATGAGCAAAGAAAAGAAGAAATTCTAGAACAAGCACTTGAGTTAGCTTTCAGTCTTAAAGACAACGGCATGAAGGCACAGGCCTTCTCAGTTATTATTCCATATCTGGATGAATCCAGGCAAAAAGAAATTAGTAAGAGAGCCATTTGTTTTAAACACGAGGTTCAATCCGAATATCTTCGTAGGGGAGCAGCTGCTCTTCTGCGAAGAGTAGAGACTCTTTCATCTCTGGCTCCATATTTTGGTTTCTCTTGCCCTATAGCTAGATAAACCAAGAAAAAAACCATTAACGGCTTAGTTTATTGATTAACCAGTTAACTATCCCATAAATGGTTTTTACTGATTTCACTTACACGATTTTCCATTTCGGTTTTTAAGTCGGATCTAGTCATGTACGAATCTTGGCTTTTTATATTTTTCTAGTATATACCATCCAGCTGATAAATGCGATGTTTCCCACAAAATAAAATAATTTTCTCAAATTAATTTAAATTAAAAACCGAATAAAGAGAATTGATGAAATTTAGCTATATGTTTCTGATACTTTTTTTGCATTTACTGGCTAATCGTTCAATACTCTATATTCCTATAAACTATGGAACATCCGAGTTTTCAAACATATAGGCAGAAAAAAATAGAAATTTTTAAAAATATTGGACTTATGCATTTGAGGTATAAAATCAAGGCTAAAGGGATTAAATGAAATAGTGTGTCACCATAATGAGTGGCTTCCAAAATCAACTGCAATCATGTCATTTTCATCTCTATTTTATTCACAAAATTGATGTGCCCAAATCCTTCAAAACCGAGGTTATTAGTATCTTCTTTTGTTTTTGACTATTCAATAAATCATATTTTCTGATGTCATATTCCTAAAGGGTCACATTAATTCATCTCCAGTAAAGTTGGATAACCTTATCTCATATATTAACTGAAGATATCTGCTAAATTAATCTTTTTCAAAAATAGGTTTGTGATTAAATCAATGAATTTGATTTTGATATTAATCCATAAATGCAATGGTTTCTTGCAATTCGTATGAATAAAAAGGAAAAATGTTGTAAAGAATTAATTCGTTTGAATTAACTTAAATTTCAACTAATTTATAATCTCGGCTTCCAAGCCCTATTTTTTCCCTATACCTAAGCTGGTGAGTCCCATCTACCATAGGCCAAACGACCCTGAACTTATCTGCCCCTTTTTCATGGTTCGAATGTAGAGAGGAATTAACAAGCCCTTTCTGCTTGTTCACAAGATCGTAGCTTGCCTGATCGAGGGCAACTGGGTCGTTTGAGGCAAGGATCCCTACATCTGGAACAATAGGGGCATCCCTCCAGGGAACACAGTCACAGTCAGAAGTAATTCTAAGAAGGAAGTTGATATAACCTACTCTGTCTTTTTTCCCTTTTACATCACCATATACATACTCAGTAAGGCATTCAAGGAATTTCGGGATATCGTGTTCCCAGTCTATATCAATGGCATTTGCTGGGCAGGATTCCATGCACTGTCCGCAGCTGATACATATATTCGGTTCGATCCTCGAAACATCCCCTAAAAGGAAAGCAGCTCCTACAGGACATACCTCGATACATTTGCCACACGCTATACATTTTTCTTCATTAACATATGGGCTTGTACTGTAGTGCTGGTCCTTCTTGCCGGCGGCAGGGGCACAGAGCCATTGCCAGATTCTTGATAACCCCTCCAAAGCCAGCTACAATGTGACCTTTGAAGTGGGACATTACAATCATGGAATCTGCTGCAGCAATGTCTGCCCCAATCTTTACTGACTTAAATTTTTTTTCCCGATCTCAATTTAGGATATATTCTGGCTCTTCCAACCATCCGAGATAATAAGCGGAGCCCTAACAACGGAATAATCAAAACCATGTTCTGTCACTATTGTCAGGTGATCAACTGCATTATGCTGGCTTCCGGAGTACAAGATATTCATATCTGTGATAAATGGCTTTGATCAGGCTGCCCTAATCATTTCTACTATCTGCCTGACAAAAACAGGGTTAATGTATCCATCATTTCCATACTCCCCAAAATGGATTTTGATCCCAGTTAAGTCATCTACTCCCAGAAGCTCGACAAAACCTGCTTTCTCAAAGAGTTTTTGAATTTTGCTTATTGTATTTTCCTGAGGACTTTTTGCCCTAAAATCTGTGAAATAGACTTTACTTGTCGTTTAAGTTCCTCCTTGTGCGATCTAATTGGGTTAATGCTATTATCCATAAAAACTACATAGTTGAGAAAGTATTTTTTATTTTTTTGTATTGCGCTGTAGACAGTAATTCTCAGAGGAAGACTGATATCTCAGGCTAGCCAGATAGTTATTCCAAGAACGATAAATAAAAATTATATTCTAATAATAATATCATCATCTTTTAATATGCTCTAAAGTTTTAAACTGGCCAATTAAGTTGATCAGAAAGTTAATATGGTTATAACTATATCCGATATTATATACTCACAATGTTATTAATATACTAATTCAGATTATCTTGATTTATAAATTTTATTTTATGAATCTATAGGGGATATATAATTAATAGGGAAATATAATCATCCCTTATTATTAAAACCATGTTTTAATAATTATCTTGAAAACCGTTCTGAAATAAATATTTGATTTTGTGCAAAAAATTTGTTTCCATATTCAATTCAGGAGGAAAGTGTAGATAGATATAGAAGGTAATGATTCATAGATCTGGAATAACGATGTAACCTACGTTTGATAGATTATACGAATCGATATAAAATTTTATTACAAAAGACGCATTTTATCGGTACAATTTTTAGAAAAAATAACAAATTAGAAAAAATAAACAAAGATCAGGAATACAAAATTCAAGATATAACTTTAAATTATAAGGAGAAAACAGAAGCTTGGAGCTTATTTTATATTAAGCTTTATATGCTTATTTCAAATTCGGGATAAATGAATTTTCGGTTTGGAAAGATCTTTATTTAGCAATGTTTACTGACCTTTACTTTTCTGTATAGTATAGGTGTTTTGGAAATACACTTTCAAAATAATAATATCGGAATTATAATTTTCAAGTTACAAGTTATGATTTGTAATTTATATAATCAACACATGTAAATGACATTATTTGATTGTTGTTAACATCACACATAGGTATATGGAGTAACTAATATGCGGATAGGAGTATATATTTGCCACTGCGGACTAAATGTTGCGGGAGTTATAGATGTTGTGGCCTTGCAGGAAATGGCAACTAAACTGGAAGATGTGGTGATTGCTCGGAAAATTCAATTTTTATGTTCCGATTCTGGACAGGAAGGTATCATCAACGATATAAAGGAAAACAAAATAGATAGGGTGGTGATAGCTGCTTGTTCTCCCAGGCTACACGAAAATACCTTCAGGCATGTAATGGAAAAGGCAGGTATGAACCCTTACCTTCTGGAAATGGTAAACATAAGAGAACAGTGTTCCTGGGTGCACGCTGGAGATCCACAGATGGCAACTCAAAAAGCTCTTGATCTAATTAGAATGGGAGTTGCAAAGGCCAGGTTCCTGAAGGAACTGAGCGCGACAAGCTCTAAAGTTAGTAGAAATGTCCTCATTATAGGTGGAGGTGTTGCCGGAATTGAGGCCGCTCTTAACCTCGCAGAAGCTGGTTTTCCTGTAACCATGGTGGAAAAGGATTCTACAATTGGGGGTAAAATGGCCCTTATGAATGAAGTATTCCCCACGAACGATTGTTCAATTTGTGTACTTGCTCCAAAAATGACTGAAGTCCTAAACCATCCGAACATTACTCTATATACCTATTCCGAAATAACCGACATTTCAGGGTCTGTTGGGAAATTCCACGTAAAAATTAAACGCAAACCTAGGTTCGTGCTCGAAAAAAAATGTAAAGGTTGTGTAGATCTATGTTCAATTGTCTGTCCTGTGGAAATCGAAAACCCTATGGACTACGGGGTAGGAAAGACCAAAGCAATATATATGCCAATTCCTCAAGCCGTTCCTCAGGTAGTGCTTATTGACCCTGATCATTGCGTGGGCTGTGGACTCTGTTCGCAGGCTTGTCCTGCAGAAGCTGTTGATTATGAACAAAAAGCCGAAGACATTGAGTTAGAAGTCGGAGCTGTCATTGTTGCAACTGGTTATCAGCTCTTTGACGCTTCCAGGAAAAAGGAATACGGGTTCGGGAAGTACCCGGATGTTATAACAAGTATGCAGCTCGAGCGCATGCTGAACTCTTCAGGGCCTACAGGTGGAAGAGTGCTTGTGCCTTCGACTTGCAAGCCTCCGAAAAGAGTGGCATTCATTCAGTGTGTAGGATCCAGGGACAAAACCGTTGGAAACGAATATTGTTCGAGGGTCTGCTGCATGTCAGCGCTCAAGAACGCTCAAATGATCAAGGAACGCTACCATGATACGGATATCACGATCCATTATATAGATATCAGGGCTGCTGGGGAAATGTATGAAGAATATTATGTAAGGACTCAAACAATGGGCGTGGACTTCATCCGTGGAAAGGTTGCCGAAATTTATGCAGGAGAAGATGGTAAACCTGTAATCCGTTATGAAAATACCCTGGAATGCAGGCCTGAGGAAGAGGCCTATGATCTTGTTGTGCTTTCAACAGGTTTCGAACCAAGCAAATCCGCAGAAGGCATAGGAAGGATGTTGAACCTTTCACGGCGGCAGGATAGATTCTTTGCAAGTGCACATCCGAAAATGCGCCCTGTTGATGCACCTGTAAGTGGGGTTTTCTTGGCAGGCTGCGCATCTGGACCCAAGGAAATCCAGGTTTCGATTGCTCAAGGCAGTGCATGCGCTGCCAAAGTTATGCAGTTGCTTGGAACAGGCGAACTTGAAACAGATCCAATGGGAGCTCATGTTGATCCTGATAAATGTATCGGATGCAAGACCTGTTTAGAAGTTTGCAAGTTCGGAAAAATTAGCATTGAAGACAACAAAGCTATAGTAGACGAGATCTCATGCCATGGTTGCGGAGACTGCAGTGCCGCTTGCCCTGTAGGGGCAATTCAGATGAGAAACTTCGAAAACGAACAGATTCTTGCACAGATTCGGGAAGCAACTGCGAATAAGTCCCAGAGTCCGTTTATTGTGGCTTTTCTATGCAACTGGTGCAGTTATGCTTGTGCAGACCTTGCCGGGATGTCCAGGCTGAGTTATCCAACAAATATCAGAGTAATTCGCACAATGTGTTCTGCAAGGGTAAGCCCGGAGTTTGTGCTTGAAGTTTTCAAAGGCGGGGCGGATGGAGTACTTGTTGCAGGTTGCAGGTTGGATGAATGCCATTACATCTACGGAAATATTGATGCAAAGCATCGTTTGGAAGTCCTGAAAGAAATTCTAATAGGAATAGGGCTTGATCCTAGAAGGCTCAGAACCCTGTGGATCTCAGCTGCTGAGGGGGAACGTTTTGCAAGCACGATAACTGAGTTTGTAGAAGAACTCAAAGAAATTGGGTCAATAGGGACTGAACTTCAGAAGGACGAACCAATATCTACATCTGAGGAAGTGGCACAGTGAACGAAGAGTACGACGAACAAAAGGCTCACATTCGTGATGGATGCTGCGAACCCAAAAAAATAGAAACTACAGAGCCCAAAATAGGAAAAAATGGAAATGAAAAATCTGAAGCTGGGGGCTACGAATCCAAAGAATTTGAAGCAGAGGATCTTGAATCGGAGGGGTTGGAATCTGTAGTGCCCGAAAACAACGATGGTAAAAACCAGGAAAAAATTACTGTTACAAATAGCATGGACCTACAGGGTACACATTTTTGCTATACCCAGGCAACAGAAAAGTCCATAAAGACCTTGGATTACGATTATAAACGATGCAATGGCTGTGGAATCTGCGTAGATGTCTGCCCAACAAAAGCCCTCGAACTCGGACCAGTGCATGAAATTGCAACCGGGCTTGACGCTCCTCCGGTAATTATGGATCTTGAGAAGTGCACCTTCTGCAGGATGTGCGCAAATCTCTGCCCTGTGCATGCCATCACCTTTGATGCTGTAGGAGAGGTCCCAGATGAGAAACAGTACCCAAAGTATGACGCATACGTTAGTATAAACGAAAAATGCCTTCCCTGTGCTCTATGTGAAGGGGCTTGCCCTCAGGATGCAATCGAAGTCGAGTTCACCTTCCCAAAAAAAGAAGAAATCGCTCCCTTTAAAGAAGGAGCAAAAGGGGAGATAATAATTGACACGGATAAATGCAATTTTTGCGGAATATGTGCCCGTTTCTGCGATGCTGTTATTCTGCTAGAGCGCGAACCTACACCTGAGAACCCTTTGCCTTTCGAGCAGATCCTTGTGGATGAGGATAAATGCGACTATTGTGTGCTCTGTCAGGATATCTGTCCGGAAGAAGCTATAAAAGTCAAAGGGGAACGTTCCGTTGAGGCCCCTAGAGTTGAAGGAAAAATTAAGGTGGACAAGGTTAAGTGTACACAATGTGGTCGATGCAAGGTTGTCTGCCCTTATGATGCCGTAGAGCTACAAAAACCTATGGAAGGAACACTGAACCTGATATCTGCGAACTTGAATGAATGTGATCCCCAGGGTTGTCACGGCTGCTTTAATGTCTGCCCCTCTAAACTATGGTACGTGCCAAAGGATCCCGAAGATCTGCGGAAAATTGCTTTCGTTGAAGATTTATGTACTTACTGTGGAGCTTGCGTAAAAGCCTGCCATCTGGCAGCTATCAAAGTGGACAGATCCGATGTTCACCACACGGATATTCCGGATACTCCCTGGGCTACCCAGTGGAGAGACGCAATTGAATCCCTTAAAACAGGAGTTAGAAAAGGGGTTGAGAGATCAGTGTTCCGGAAAGTCGATATACTTAAAGGCCAGAAGTTTATGGGCATAGAATACCCAAGTATTAACGAAGAGATACTTGCAGCCGTGCAGGCAAAAATAGATTCCTTAATACCAGCCCTCAAGAGTGCAAAGGTCAGAAAACTCTGGGAAACTGAATCTCCTAAAAACGCAGCTGCAGCCGTAAAAAAGAAACTAGAAGGCAAAAAACAAAAAGATTCGAAACTAAAAGGTTTAAATACAGAAGCTGAAGGTAAAAAAGGGATAATGCAAAATTTAGACGCAAGTGAAGAGAACTAAGCGAGAAAATACCCTTAGAGGCCAAATTTTACAGAGGAATACATTTCGAGATGTTATATGGGCTTCCAGCATAATTTTTCTTCATGCAATCTCAAGTTGTATTTTGTATTTATTGATTTGTGACATCTTTTCATTTTTTTTCTTTTAAGACATAGTACCTATTCAATCCGTTTTTAAAAGAAAATATTGTACTAAATTAGTGGAAATCTGTTAAACTTGGGTTAGAGATAAATTGGCAAAATAAACATGTTATCTTGAAAAAAGGACCTAATTCAAAGCTGAAATTCACACTTTCTCTGAGCTCAATATCATACTTTACACTTCCCACTTAAACATAACTTATACCTTTGAATCCCATTTTCCATAGATACACAAAAAAATGGTATCTATTTTCTCAATATGACATAGCTTAAAAATTAATCTAACTTTCAATGAATAATAGTTGCTAAGCGGAAACAAATTTTACATATGTATATATCTGCGAAATATCTGTTATTGTTGCCAAATAGGCAAGCAAATTATGCAGCCGTACATCTGCAAAATGTCGCAAGCTGCTTAGCTTGATAATTTTTATCCAATTTGATACCTTTCCGAGATCTATATGCCCCGTTTTTTCCGTATTAAATTTTATGATAATTTAATTCTCAATTGCATTCAGTTTCATGGAAGTTTGTTACTTCATTTTCTCTTTTTGCAAAAGTTGAATACAGTTTGCTGTACGAGCTCCGTGTCAAAAATAATGACAGAGCCTTTCCCAAGTTTATTTTTTTCTGATTACAAGTGTCAGAAAATTGTTACAAGTCAAAAACGTTGCCTCTATTCACTGTAACTCCAATAGTTATATTCCGGGGTTTCTTGGATAACTAACTTCAACTGTTATCCATAACTTATCATATCTTAAATCTTTACTATATTTATGCTCACCAAGACATCTCTAGTGCTGTGAAGAACTACTTTTTCCCAGTCCAAATTTAGATCAGGATCTTCAAAATTACACCCCTAAAGCAGACTGCTAAAAACATCCGAGAGATTTAGTTCTTGTAACTACATAAGATTTCAAGAGTTATACAATGGACTATTTCGTACAATCTATCAAGGTTTGAAGGTGTAGATAATTTCTTCCTGATTTAACCATTTGCCAGTTTCCTTTATGCTAAAATTCTCGGTAAGCTCATGTCTCACCAAACCCATCAATAAATTATTGAGATCCAAA
This sequence comes from Methanosarcina sp., assembly GCA_003164755.1. Taxonomy (GTDB): domain Archaea; phylum Halobacteriota; class Methanosarcinia; order Methanosarcinales; family Methanosarcinaceae; genus Methanosarcina. The sequence goes on from PLUB01000029.1 coordinate 59,654, forward strand.
ACATTTCTTTATGCTTGCTAAAAATCTCACAAAAACTAAATTTGTCATGAAAAAATTGAACATCAAGAATAGATTCGATATGAACGCATATATTCTTGTTACGAATTGTAGGTAATGGTTTCTATTTTGTGTTTGTACTCATTGGACCAAGTAATCGAAGCAAAGAAACTTCTTTTTACTCAGCTATCAAATTTAGGATATCTAAGAGCAGAAGTATAAATTTTGCTTTACTGAGCAGAATATAGCATATTACATAATTTTCAGAAGCATTTCAGGAACTTAATTATACTCTGCACCAGAAACATAGTGTGAACAGCAGATAGCCAATACCCTATTGAATAGAAAAGGATAATAAAATATATTATCAGAGAAGAATAAGCGTCTTTTACTATTCAAACTGAAAAATGTAACCGTTGTAAGGTGCAAGAAACTAATTCTTGACCTTAGATCTCTTTTAATTGAGCAAGGAGGCGCATATTGCAATTATAGGTCCTAATGGTTCAGGGAAATCCTCCCTTATAAAGATAATCACAAAAGAATATTACCCTTTTGCAGAAACAGAAGAGCTTGTTATAAAGATAATGGGTAAAGATTGATGGAACGTTTTTGAGCTCAGAAAGCTATTAGGGATAGTGTGAGACAAAAGGGGAAACTAATCATCTTATAACCACCTAACTTAGTAACTTCAGAAGAAAGTGACTTGGAGTATAAGATTAAGAAATATAATGATGAGATTCAAGTGTGTTGCCAAAAAAACGGATTAAACAGCTCTCTATACTTTGCAGAGCAAGCTTCGATGACTTTGCTTGCGAGCTGCAGAACCACAAATCTGATCGAAGAATAATTCTCATCAGACCAGAGCCTGGTAGTAACCTCCTTTTTCGAATACTTTTACTGAGAGTGAGAAAAGTTCCGAAAGGTTAGCATCTGTCAGAATGTCCCCTTTCTTCCCATCCATGAATACTTTCCCCTCTCTTATAAGAACCACACGTTTTATTTCAGGAATAACGTCCTGAAGATTGTGAGTGACCATAATTACACTTTTTCCTGAAATTGCGATCTTCCTGATGCTCTCACGGAAGCTGTTAAGAGCTTTCATGTCAAGGCTGTTTGAGGGTTCATCTAAAACAAGGACATGGGGATCATGAACAAGGGCTCTACCTATCAGTACACGTCTGGCTTCTCCGGTGGAGAGCTCGCATATTAACCTGTTTTCAAGGTGTGAAATTTCAAGGAATTCCAGAATCTCTCTGGCTCTGCTCCCCATTTCAGGAGTTATATTATGATTATAATAAATCCCTATGCTGCTGAAAAATCCCGATAGTACAACATCCACAACTTTGATCTGGCGGCAGTATGTCTGCTGAAGATCTCCAGAGACGATCCCCAGTAATTTTCTGAGCTCAAAAACGTTCCATCTATCTTTACCCATTATCTTTATAACAAGCTCTTCTGTTTCTGCAAAAGGGTAATATTCTTTTGTGATTATCTTTATAAGGGAGGATTTCCCTGAACCATTAGGACCTATAATTGCAACTTGCTCTCCCTGCTCAATTGAAAGAGACACAGAATCGAGGATCTTTTTCCCGCATCGGATAACAGTTACGTTTTTCAATTCAAGTAACAGAGGTGAATCAATCCTTTTTGAGTAGTTTATTCTCTGGGTCATTTTTATCATCTATTCTGGAAACTAATATAAAGTGATTCTAGTCTTTCAAAAAATCTAGTTGGTGTATAATTCAGTTTTTTATAAGCGCAAGACTTACTCACTTATGATGCAAAATCAAGTACTTGAAAAGCCATAGTCAAAATTTGAGATTTATAAAATTATGAGTTTGCTATTATTGGTTTTGTACTTCAAACGCATCAGCCCTAAGTATAACGGAAAGATATAAAGATATTGGCCTGTTTTCATAGGAGTTCGTGCGTTCGAATTTTAGCCCTCTAACTAATTTTATTACATTTTCTTGTTATTTGAAGGTCAGGTTTTCGCCAAAATCTTATAACTACTTGAATTTTTGAGGTGGATATAACTCTTTTTTAGAATCTATAACACTCATGGATAAAAAGGATTAGTCTGCTGTGACTAAGAGATACTTCAATAATTTAATGTCATAAATCATGGGCGTTAAAATGATATGTATAACAACTAAATAGGGTAAAAAAAAATTTCAAATTCAGGGAGATATCTATGAGTTCTAAAGATAATCTTAAAGCTGCATTTACTGGCGAGTCAATGGCAAACAGGACATACTTGGCCTTTTCAAAAAAAGCCGATGAAGAAGGGTATCATCAGATAGCTAAACTATTTAGAGCTGCTGCTGGTGCGGAAACTGTCCACGCTTTCAATCATTTTCAGCGTTTGGGTGGGATTGGAACTACAATGGACAACTTGAAAGATGCCATTAATGGTGAAACATACGAATTTACAAAAATGTACCCCAAATTTATAGAGGAGGCAAAGGAAGAAGGGGATAATATAGCTCTTTGGAGCTTTGAGGTAGCAAATAAAGTGGAAAAGATTCATGCTGGATTGTACGAAAAAGCCCTGGGTGAAATCGGGAAGAATGAAGGGGTTGATTACTACGTCTGCAGTATCTGCGGATATACTACGGAAGGTGAACCTCATGGGAAATGTCCAATTTGTGGGGCACCTGCATCCAAGTTCGAGAAAATTGACTGAAAATAGAGATAAGGCAACATTATTTCTGACTTCCAGCTGAATACTCGAGAGTTAACAGATGAAGAAAAGTTATCCGTTTTCTTTTTATCTATTATACTTTTTACAGAACTATTATTTTATTTTCTATACTCAAACAATTTAAATTGATATTAATTTGCAGTTAATTTGTAAAATGTTTCATGCTGAAATAAGCTTTATTCAGAAACTCAATTTTTAGATACTATAGTAAAACTTGACATAACCACAATGTATCTATTTAGGTAATCCCTAACTAAACAGAAGCTGGGAATATGATTTCAAAGAAAGAGCATTTGT
>PLUB01000099.1 GCA_003164755.1 Methanosarcina sp.
TGAAGTGATATCGGACCTCATTCTCAATGGAGTAACTGTTTTTTTAACGACGCACAATATTGAGGAGGCAAATGTCATGTGTGATCGGGTGGCTATCATCAATAAAGGAAATATTATTGCAATCGATGCACCAGAATCTCTGAAAAATACGATCCAAGGTTCACAGTCGATAGAGGTATCATTTAACCGGAATTCTGCAGATCACCTGGACGAGCTTAGCCGTCTCTCCATGGTGAATGAAGTACAAAAAGCAGGTGACAAGTTTAAGCTCTATACTGAAGATCCAGCTGAAGTTATTGATTCCGTAGTAGCTTATGCTCACACGCATAATCTTAAAATTATCAGTATCACTACTCTTGGCCCTAGCCTCGAGGATGTATTTGTAAAGTTGACTGGTCTACAGCGTGCAGGGGATGGAATCCATGCAATCGATTAATCATGAAGGATGTGTAAAACGTTTTTCCTGTGAGATATCTGCTGCGTGGGCAATTGCCAAAAAAGACATGCGGATTTATTACCTCAAGCCAAATATCATCGTTTCCGGTATATTTTTCCCGCTTTTTATGTTCCTAGCCTTTGCCATTGGAAAGAACACCGCGCCAGGCACCCGATCCCTGGGCTGATCTCGATTACTCTTCTGTTTTCGGCTTCATCAATAGAACCGGTTTCGATACCTATCGAAAGGCGGGTAAAAACTTTTGAACGCTTGCTATCGGCACCTATTTCACTTTATTCGCTGGTGTTGGGTGAGAGCCTGAGTGGATTTTGTTATAGTCTCGGTATTGCATGTCTTCCTCTTACCATTGGTGTGATCATTTTCAATACAACAATTGTACATGCAACTGTCCTTGTGATTTCCATGATCCTCACAGCATTCTGTTTTGCCACGCTTGGGACACTGTTTGCTGCATATCCTACGGAGAATGTGGGTGAGGTAATGTCTATGCTTAATACAGTAAGGCTACCGCTGATCTTTATCTCGGGTGTTTTTGTCCCGATATCTTCTATGCCTCAGATAGGTCAAAAAATCGCACTTATATCACCACTTACATATGGAAGTGATCTAATAGAGTATGCATATACCGATAAATCGCTATTTTCCCCACTTATGGATATGGTGATGCTGTTGATCTTCATCCTAATATTTCAGATAATCGCAAACTATCTTTACAAGACATTTAACGAATGAGGTCTCAAAACGGCTTCAACTGGTCAAAGACATCAGACATTTGAGAAAAAACACTTCATATTAGAATACTATTTTTGCCAAAAATGATCTTGTTTCGTAGAATTCATCCTAAGCCTACATTACTTAACTAGGACCTCTTTCATCATGGATTCAAAAAATATTTATCTCCATGCGACATGGGAGAGTTTGTGAAACAGGAAAATGATTCATAGTTTTTCATGGTAATCTACAAAAGTTAATGGAAAAAGTAGAAACTGGAGAAATGATCCCCAAGCTTCAGGCTTCGCATTCTCCAATGTGTAAATTTTTTACTGCGTATTACGTCATTAGCGGGATCCGTCATGTGGTTCCCCTGGTCCACGGTCCGACCGGATGTCCGCTTTACATGTCAGATTTTGTCAGGACACGGGAGTGCTGCGAGATCCGTGGAGTTCCATTAGAACCCACAGCCTGCACCTCCCTTGACGAAAGCCATGTCATCTACGGGGGGGAGGGAAAACTCCTGGAAGCAGTAAAGGAAGCATACGCGAAGTATCACCCAGATCTCATCGTCATCCTCTCTTGTTGCTGCTCCGGAATCATCGGTGATGACGTAGAAAGTATTGCTCGTGAGGCAGAGAAGTTGGTTGGCTGTAGGGTGCTAGCGCTCCGCAGCGAAGGGTTTGGTGGAGATTTTCGAAGCGGCTATGAGGATGCTTTCAAACTCATCATGGAGTTGATGGAGTCCCCGAAAACGAAAATGAAAGGGAATATCAACATCCTCGGAGCTCGCTGGGGCCCTTCACCCACAGAGTTCAACTGGGACATGGATGAAATAGAAAGGCTCCTTGGTGAAATTGGAATAAAGATAAATGCCATCATCGCAGGAGGATGCACCGTCGAGCAGATCAGGCATGCCCGGGAGGTCGAACTTAATGCTTCATGGTGCTTTGATTGGGGGCAGAAGCTGGGCGACCTGATGCAAGAAAGATTCGGAATCCCTTACAGCCGGACAGGACAGCCCTATGGCCCTGAAGCCACAAAGGAATGGCTGCTCGGCGTGGCAACACCTCTTGGCATGGAAGCAGTGGCTATTAAAGTGATTGAACGAGAGCTGCAGGAAGTAGAACCGGAAATAGCATATCTAAGGCAAGCTCTCTCCGGGAAAACAGCTATTGTAGAGATATCAGAATTTCCTGGGCCAATACGAGCGCTTTCCATTGCACGGATGGCAGCAGAGTTTGGTGCCCATCCTGTCGTTATCAACGTTCATCCGTATACTATCAAGGAACGTATGCCCAGCATCAAGTTTCTCCTGGAAACCGGGGTTGACCCGGAGATTATCCTGACAAAAGGACTCTTCCGGCTAGGGAGCTTTCGGTCATCCAAAGAGACCGAGGACGAGCTAGAGGCGATTGTTAAGGAATATGATAACCCGATCTTCTTCGGGAACTCCGGCCGGTTTCCTCCCTGTCCAGTGGTGAACTTAACACTCATGAACCCGACGTTTCAGCCTCAGTACGGCTTCCATGGGATCAGGAACATCGCCGCTCTAGTCAGACAGGCACTTGAGAACAAAGACCTACCGCGCTCGAGATTGTTTAAGGGGATGCTCTATGGAACAAGGAAATGTTAGGGAAACAGCTGGGCCATCAGCATCTTCCTCGGAGACGTGCACTGACCCCTACCCTGCGCTTTCAATGGTGCCGCCCTGACCGCACTTGGAGTCTCACTTTCTGCTCTGCTTGCCCATTCTCCGCAAGGATGCGAGTATCTTGTCAACAATGCCTTTGCCTCGCAGGAATGTGACTATATGGAGACAATGACCCTCTGTACCAAACTCTGCGTGAACGAGATCGTGTATGGTGGAGAGGACATCCTTGCCCGAACAATTAGGGAGGTAAAAGATCTCCCGATCTCGCCCTGTTCGTGCTTAGTGCATGTGGCCCCGAAATCGTGGGCGACGATATTGTAGCGGTATGCGAAACTCTGCAGCCAGAAGTGAAGTTCCGACTTGTTCCGATTGAATGTGCAGGATTCCGAGGATCGCAGTACGATGGTATCGACATCGCGCTGGATACGATACTAAAGGAGCTGGTAAAAGATGACGTAGAGAAGGTACCGGGTTCGGTCTGTCTTGTTGCTCCTCACGCCAATGCCAACCCGACATGGCCGGCAGACCTTACATGGATGAAACAGATTCTTTCTAGGATGGGCATTAAGGTTGTAGCCACGCTCACACACCAGACTCCTATTTCTGAAATCGAGAACATCTCATCAGCTGAGACATCTCTCTTACTGAGCCACGATGCTGGCCAGAGAGCAGCAGATTACCTTTTTGCGGAGTATGGCATCGAGCAGATATGTAAAGGGATACCCTGCCAATAGGGATGACAAACACGCAACGTTGGCTGACCGTACTTGGAGAGCGATTCGATGCGCTGAAAAAGGTGGAGGAGATAGTTGCGGAAGGAGAACGGATGGTGATGGCAACGTGCCGACGTAAGTGGCCGATGGCGAGGTTCCTGTATAGGACTCCGACAGCGATTGTTGCCGATGCAACAGTCGGAATCCCTCTAGTCAGGTTTGTCACCGAGGAGATGGAGATGACCCCGGAGCTCGTTGCCTTGTACACCTCGCAACGGCAGATGCGGGAACTGCTGGAGCGTGAATTCTAGAGCTATGGGCTCAATCCAAAGGTCGTGTACGGAACAGACGTATATAATACACGGAAGAGTCTACTTGATGTTAGGCCACGGGTTGTGTGTTCGGTAGCACCATCGAAAGGCATGCCAGTGAGGGACTTTCCGTAGCCTATGTTGTAGAGGTAGTTAGGATGATTCGTCAGTTTAGGATGATCAATCGGGAATACTTCGGATATACAGGTATATTAAACCTGTTCGAGTGTCTTCAAAACGAGTGGAGTATGGGATGGCGTTCGAAAGAAAGAAGATATGAAGCAAAATGGTGAAGGAATATGAGACAGATCGCTATCTATGGCAAAGGGGGAATCGGGAAAAGTACGATAGCTTCAAACCTGTCTGCCGCATTACATGCGATGGGGCACACTGTAATGCAGGTTGGCTGTGACCCAAAGAGGGATTCAACGAGGATCCTTGCGGAGGGGAAGTTTATTCCCGCAGTACTGGAAGAGCACCGAAAACAGCTTAGGTTAGGAAAAGATGAATATGCGATAAATTTGGACAACGTAGTTTTCAGATCACCCAGCGGAATCTATCTTGTCGAGGCTGGAGGACCGGAACCGGGGATTGGGTGTGCTGGTAGAGGCGTACTGACCGCTCTACAGATCCTAAAAGACCTCAAGGCTTTTTCTACCTACAACATCAACGTAGCAATCTACGATGTTCTCGGCGATGTAGTCTGCGGTGGATTCTCGATGCCTATCCGCGAAGGATTTGCAGAAGAAATCTATCTCATCTGTTCTGGCGGCTTCACGAGCATCTATGCAGCAAATAACATCGCTAGGGCTGTGCAACGTCTAGCAAAACGGGGGGATACCGGCCTCGCAGGGATTATCTGCAACAGCAATGCCAATGAAACAGTAGAGCATGCAGTCATCCCAGATTTTGCAAAAAAGCTGGGGACCCCTTTTGTCCAGTTTGTCCCCCAGAGTCCTGTAATCCAGGCATGTGAACTGGAAGGGAGACCTGTGGTGTGGAGTACGCCCCCAATTCACTGGAAGCGGAAATATTTCGGAACCTTGCAAAAGCGATAATGGAAAATGATTCACGTGTGATCCCAACACCAGTTAGCGACCTTGTCGAGATTGAAATGATGTGCCGGCAGCATCTGGTGAAGATATAAGAAATCAAGGTATCAGATCATTTCATAGGGGTATTATGTATGAAATACGTCGATATCGACAAAATTTACCAGACTGTACCGCTTGATAAAATTCCCTGGAATAGTGAAGAAACCCCAGATAAGCTTGTTGAGCTGGTGCAAAGTGGAAAAGTCCGGCCCTGCAAGACCATTGATCTCGGTTGTGGCGCTGGTAACTATGCAATATACCTGGCAGAGAGGGGATTTGAGGTAATAGGTGTCGATAGTTCCCCCACCGTAATAAAGATCACTACTAAAAATGCACAAAAACGAGGAGTCAGGTGAAAGTTTATTGTCGCTGATCTTCTAGGTGACCTGCATGACGTAAAAGAGACATTTGATTTTGGCTACGACTGGAATTTTTTGCACCATATATTTCCAGAAGACCGGGAAAAATATGTACAAAATGTGTATAATATTCTGAAACCAGGAGCAAAATACTTATCAGTCTGTTTTTCTGAGAAGGATCCACAATTTGGCGGTGTGGGTAAATTCCGGAAAACCAATCTGGGGACAATGCTGTATTTCTCTTCGGAATCCGAAATACAGGATCTTTTTTCACCTTATTTTGACATACAAGAACTGAAAACGGTAGAAATCAACACTAAATTTGTGTCACATTATGCAATTTATGCATTTTCTAAACGGCACTGATTATTAGAAGAATGGTATTTCTGAGACTCAGTACAAAAATCATTGATGAACGTAAAATTAAGCTTCACAGTTGGCGAAGGAGAAAACGTTGGGTTTTTGGGTTCCTATGGTACTGGCAAAACCACAATTAGTTGTATTTTTACCGGGAGAGTCAGAGTTGCCCAGATTCCTGTGAATGGCTTGGCGTTTGCAACGGTTAATACGATGCATTAGGCAGTGCAGGTGTTGAATTCTGTCAGCACTTTTTGTGAAGGTTGCAGAAAGCAGCAAGAACCCAGAAGCTTATTGTACGACTGTATAGCATATCCCAGAGTGAGAGCGGGCAAAGTTCCTACATGGTGAGCGCCTTCACAGAAATACGGATAAGGCAAAGTGGTTCATAACTTCATACCTGCCGATCGCAAACATTGATGAAAAGTCCGCAATCTTCGCGCCCTTAAGCAAAGTGAAACCCTATGCAGACCTCGTATAAACATATTTGAATCAATCTCAATTTCATATGATTTGCAAAGGATTGCTTTGGTTTTTGTGATAATTGGATTCATTGCAATGATAATAAGACTAGATAAATTAGAGAAATACAAATTAAAAATACATGATATAATAGTCACATTTGTATATTTATTAATAACTTATCTCTTCAACACATGATAAATTTTGCATACTTCGCCATAATTTCTCACATCATTTCTTCTTTGATTTTAATCCACAGCTTAATAAAAATTTTAGTTTTAGTTATGAGATTTGTATTTGCAATAAATAAAGGAAACTTGGAAATCAAAGGAGAAGGGAAAACTAAAAGAAATATCCAAATTCTTGAAGCCTTGGAATTATGAACTTTATAGCAGACACTATTATTTATTGTCTAGCTTGTTCCGTCACTAGGTTTGCTGTCAATATAATAACATTAAACTGAATACTCATGAGCAGATTGAGGGTTCCACATGACTACGTGCAATAGGTATTATTCCACGTCCGGGATCTTTTCAAATTTCACTGGTGCAAATCCCTTTTCTTTATCTGCAACTCTTATGGCAGAAATGCCTTCTACCTCGAGAACTAACGCCTCAACGACCATAAAAACCTCACTTTGACCCCTCAAACATCCCAATTTAACACTATCTCCCCGGCCTGCTCCTACATGCAGGTGGATCTTCGGTTTCCCGTCTTCAAGAAAGATATTCCCAATTCCAAGAATCTCATGTACATCATTAAAGCCAGACCAGAGAGGGGCCGGAGGTAGAACACTTTCTTTCGGGCCTGTAACAAGTTTTCCCTCTCTTAATGCACCTAGCAGTGTAAAAAAAGCTGACTCAATATGTTCCAGTTCCGCAAACTTGATCAGTTCCATAATCAGGTCATCCGTATGGTCAATCCTGACTGTAAAGACCCTGCCTATTCTACCTTTTGCATACTCCATATTTTTTCCTCATTGATCAACAATTTTTCAGCCAAGAAGCTTAATAATTCTATAAGCTTTTGAGACCATTTCCTCATAATAAGTAACTACAGTAAATACTGGATTAGATTATTTGTTCAGTAACTTGAGCAATTCGTATATCGGATCATCCGTTTTTGTATCAAGGTTGTCTCTAGATTCGTCCCCGAACATAATTGCAAAGGAAAGGCTCAGTTCCCTTGCTACTGCAGCACTATGGTTATGTCCTCCAGAAAGTTTACCAGGCCTGTAGTCCATCTGGTCTTCGAAACCCTAACTTCCTTTAGAAGTTTTTCGCAATTTATTTTGCTTTCGTCCGATTTTTTCCCGCAACTAAGACTTGCATTCTTGTATTTTTCAGGGCTGTTAATCCGGAAGTAAATTATGATACTGGAAAGCGAAGCCCAGCATTCTGTCCCACATTTCGGAAAGTTTTTATTCGACATTTTGGTTACATCAATATTATATATCAACTGGGTGTTTAAACTCGGAGTATCCAGTTGCCCTATAAGGTGGATAAGAATACTCTGCCTGAATCCGATAAATCAACAATTGCCTTGAATCACTCTTTTTAATTATCGGATCCACATCGTCAAGCACGCTAAATTCCATTCAATATTTATAAAATAGTACATAGTCTTTAAGCTCGATAATTGAACTTTCTTCTTGCATGTTTTTCTTATGTTTTAAAAATCATTGTATTAAAAATAGAGGGTTTCTTAAGTAAAGAGCTTTTGGCCAGGATATTCATACCGAAACTCTCTTATTTCAAGACAGATCTCTTACTTTTTGAATATTTAATCTATTATTCATTACTCTGATCCTTTCTGCTTACAATATAAGCTGCTATGATAATTAAACAGCAGCCCAGAAGAGTTGATATGTATAGTGGGTTTTTTAGAATAGTAATGTCAAAGAAGATTCCGGAGACTGGTTCTAAAAGGGCAAGAATACTACCTGTTTGTGCATTTATTCTTGAAATTCCTCTGACGTAGATAACAGCAGCGAATGTAATAATGAGACTAAACATTATCAGAATATTAAGGTTTTCAATGAAAAGGGGTAGAGGAGTGAAAAGTGCAGATGGAAGCATAATGAGGAGACTTATAACAGTAATCCAGAAAGTCTGACTTATCCCTGTGTAATCGTGCCTCAGATAACGGACCAGAATTATAGTTGTACCAAATGATAGCCCTGCCAGCAGACCAAAAATAAGGCCTTTCTGGGAATTGGATCCTATATCCACGCTCATCAGAATTTCTCCAGGGCGGGCAATAAGTAACACTCCTGTAACGGCAAGGAGAAGTGGTAAAAGGCTTTTTCTACTATTTTTTTCCCCGAGAATCTTAGGAGCAAGCAGATTAACATACACAGGGGCTGTATAAAGCAGAATGACTGCAACGGACATCCCACTATATTTGATTGAAGAGAAGTAGCATATGCCTGTAATTGTATTCAGAAGACCGAGTAGAATTAGGTATCTTCTATTTTTCCTAAATCTAAGCTGGCCCAGCCCTCTACGAAACAACAGGTAAATAAAAATCATGCAGAGGCCAAAAAAAGATATTGAAAAAAGGATGGATTCAATAGACATATCCTGAACCTTATTTAGGAAAACGCCTATTGAACCGTAAATTATACTGCTAATTACAACTTCTGAATAGGGTTTGTAAGAACCTTCCTTTACAGACATAGTCGAGGATCAAAGCACTGTAGATTTATATTTTTTGGACGCGATATAGAATCATAAGTAACAAGCATTTTGGCAACCTATGAATCTGGAAAGAAGAGATTGTTACAAATATGGAAATTGAAAACATATATTTTACTACAAAGACTGTGCATCAGTGAAACCGAAAAATTCTATTTTTTGTGGCAAAGAAAAGTGTATAGAGTCAATCAGAGTTATACATAACTTTCTGTACACTGCCTAATTATTTACCTATTTGTGAGTTTTTTGACTTAGATGACTATTTTTTCCAAAATATTTAGGTAGACATTGGAAACTTCTAATAAGGAAAAATGTAGTTTTTCTGCATCGTTTGCTAGTTTTAAGCCGATTGTTTGATCGAGAACCAGTGAACATTGCTACAAAATATATCGTCTGGTTTTAGCACATTATTACATAGGGAGCATCTCTTGAGTGAAATATATATTTTGTCCTTGTTTTCGAGTCCATATTTCTCAAAAAGGCTGTTATTGATTTCCTTATCCGTGAAATTTGCATAAATTTTGAACATTTGAGTACTTCTCCGACTCTATCTAACCCTATGTTGACTCCCTGCTCGTTAAAATCATCTAAAATCCAGGTCGAGATAGTCGGATGTCGTATAGCAAATGAGGAGGTACATTTTTCTTGATGCCTATTTTTTCAGCTGCAGATTTTATTATTTTTCTAATAGTTCTATAACTCACAGCTTCTTTATTTTTGTTAAGGGTAATCCATAAGAGAGCTTCAAAGTCTTCGTGGAAAAGATTAACGCAAGCCATTGATTCAAATGTCCGCACGCCAAGTAAGGGATATTCCCTTTGCCTGTGTAGTCTTGTTAACTTCCGTTTTGAAAAATAAATCATCGCCCCATATTGGTTAAACTCCACATTTTTAACCCTGCAGGATGCCAGAGCTCCCACTCTCATTCCGCCATCTGCAAGAACTGCAATGATTGTTTTATCCCGTAGATGCCTGCAACTTTCCAGAAGTCGGATGAACTCATCTTTGGTCAGTATGACAGAGGGTTGCAGGGCTTTCAATTGCTTTTAGCTTGAGACACATGACTCATTTAGTAGGGTATCACTTATGGACCACTTGAAAAAATTTTTGATCAATTTTTAATAATTTCTTATAATGCCGAGGAATAATTTCCTTTGAGCCAAAATTATCTGTGATCTTATAGCTCTACAATCCTATCAATAAGTTATTGTGATCCAAAATTTTCAGAGGATTTCGATAAACCGCAATGTTTGCCTGTTTGTTTATGAAAATTATATAAACAATTTGTTGAAGTCGGAAGTTTATCGAAATTATATTTATTTTATTCTTGGTGGAGGTCTCGCAAAAAGGAAGTTTTTCATAAAGGTATTAAACAGCAAGAATCTATCCAATATGAATACATATATTCATATTAGAAATTAAAGAATATATCCTCCCCACTTTATGTTTGTATTCATTCAACAGAGTAGCACAAACAATGGCATTTTTTTAATTAACTGCCAAAGTTTGAATGTTATTATCCTAGCTTCGGTATCAATCTTCACATGATACATGTCTCGAGTCGGCGTATTCTCCTACTATGGGAATATTCTCTCCGCATGTGGGACATGTCTTTTCAGGTGTAATCTCGTATTTTTCTATCGCGAATAAACCACGTGATATCAACATTTTCCCGCAATTAGGACAGAATGTATTATTTCGCTCACTCCCCGGAACGTTGCCTAGGTAGACATAATTCAATCCTTCCTCGGTTGCTATTTGGCAAGCTTCCTGCATGGTTTTTACAGGTGTCGGAAAAAGATCTTGCATCTGATACTGGGGATGGAAACGTGTAAAGTGTAGGGGAGTTTCAGGTCCCATATTCTTGTACACCCACCGTGAAAGCTCCCTGAGCTCTTCTAAGGAATCATTGATTCCAGGAATAATAAGAGTCGTAATTTCGATATGGATTCCCAACTTTTTTGCAAAGGCAGAAGCCTCAAGTACAGGCCCTAGTTTTGCGCTGGCAACGTCGTGATAAAACTTTTCATTGAATGCTTTGATATCGATATTAATCGCATCTAGATAGGGGCCTATATGAAGGAGAGCTTCAGGAGTCATATAGCCGTTTGTCACATAAACTGTAGCAAGCTCCGCAGCCTTTGCTAGCTTTGCACACTCATAGGTATACTCGTGCCATATTGTAGGCTCATTATAAGTCCAGGCAATTGATCTTGATTTTGCAATAAGTGCCCTTTCTACCAGCTCTTCAGGAGGAATATCCATTGTGTAAGAATCTTCTAGGCAAGCCTGAGAAATCGACCAATTTTGGCAATGTTTGCAGCGGAAGTTACATCCTATGGACCCAACTGAATAAGCATAAGAACCCGGGTAAAAATGGTACAGCGGCTTCTTTTCGATAGGGTCAACTGCTTCGCTTGATACACTACCGTATATAAGAGTGTACAAATTTCCTCCCCTGTTTTCCCTGACCTTACAAAAACCTCTTTTTCCGGGTGAAATTTTGCAACTATGAGCACATAGACTGCATTGTACCTTATTGTCTTCGAGCTTTTCGTACAACATGGCTTCTTTGATCACATAAATCCCAATTGGAGATTGTTTTCAAGGATAATAACAGTTGTTGTCATAATTTTTGGATACATTTGATATCTTCTGAGATCATAAAAATTTACCATTTAATCTCACTGACAATTGACTGCAATCAATGCAAAACTCAGGAAATAAATCAAAATTTAGGTGGTTCGAGCATACACCATTGCTTGCAGTGGAGTGGCCAACAAAATTTTGATTTTTCAAAGAAGTATTCCTACAAATACCTAATGCCTTCTCTAACCCTGTGACCCCTTTTCAGGTTTGTTAATATTAGTATATATTTTATGGTTGTTATCTTGATCTTTTATGTCTTTATTCACAAAGTTTATTAGAAAATTTACCTCATAATCTTCAAATCTTTGATAATTTCATATATATTATTTAATACACGAGAGATTAAAAGGCCATGATTCCTTGGAACTTGCCAAGACCATTTTAAGATAGGAACAGAAAGCTGTGACTAAAAATCAACTATTATTTTTTCCAGGCGTGAAACTGTAGGAAGCACAAACCAATTTTATCTGATTGATATTCATATTTTTTATCTGGTTTACGTAGGCAACAGAATCTAGGCAACTGAAGCCACAGTTAAAGTATTCATCTACTATTCTCCTACATTCCGCATATGAACACAGATTTAGAATTTGTTTGCCTATTTGCTTATTATTGCGGATTCCGATTGACCTCTAATTTGTTTAGGGGAAAATCCTGTCCAAATCTTCCTCGCCAATTTTTATATTTGACCCATTTTTTTTCTGGTTCACTATTCTCTGATTTTTAAAATAGATTCCACTATCCTCAAACAATTCCTTTTATTTTCAATCTCCTCAATTATAGAAATTATAACAAAAAGCTTTACACAATATCGTTAGATTAACTCTTTGAACAGTAGTGACAAGAATTATTCCTACTTTGAATATCCGTTTAATTACTGCATAAATTCTTCCCCAGGTAGCGCTTTTTTAGCTGATAAACTTGTTTCATAACATATTACTCATCTCCCGAGGATACTCTTTTACTGCTCTTTTTCATTGTTGCATAATAAGCTTTTGATTTTGCTCCAAAATACCCCTGTCTCTATAAACAAATTCATTTTTCCCTGATAAATCTACCTGAGAATCATTAAGTTATGAAGTTGTTGTTTTTAATCTTCTGATCAGTTCATAATCCTTGTCTATTATGCTATTAAATTTATATCTAAAGTGTGAATTAGCTCTCTTTTTTGTTCAGGTTCTGTCCCTGATTCTCCTTGTTTTTGCCTCATTTTTCGGAATTTATTCGCTTTTGCATGTACAGGATCATTAATGGATAAAAGTAGCGTCCTAACTCATTTAATGTTTTATCTCCAAACCAAAGCAATAAGTTAACGTTGCAACTGTCTTTATATTGTATCTTTATTATAGTTATCAATAATTCGTTTTCTGAATGACCAAACTGTTAATACTATATTATATATACTCAGGAAAACCAAGAAATTTCCTGAAAGAAATTCGATCAATATATTGTTTCTGACGTTCAAAGTTTGAAAGACCATTCAGGTGCTGCAAAAACGGCATTTTAAAAATAATGGTAAAATAAGCTTTGTATCCGCCTCTAGGAAAAGTTTTGTTAAAATGTTATAGATTCAAAAATGATATGAAATATTCCAATCAATTAAGGAATCAATCTCAGCAAGTTTGTATCCAACTGACGAAAGACATTTATATTTTTCTCCAAGAGCAAAGTTAATGAGAGTTTTCATGAGTAAAAATTATTGCTAAAAAATTTAAACTCCCCAATACTCAAAAGCATAGGATTTTATCAAAAATCTCTACAATATAAAATATAATAATACCAATATAGTAACCGTTCTAAATAAGATTACATTTTATTTTTAAATGTATGCTTTTTCAAAAATTAATTCAGTTCCTCCTTTAATAATTTTATATTTATAGATGCTTCTATTGGCATTACATTTTTCTTCTCGTTTAAAGCCATATTACATGTCATTGAGAAAATATATGGAATTATTGTATACATCGCAGGAGGGAAAAAACATATTCATAAATAATATTCCTACCTTGAAATTGGGTTAGAATGTAGAGGATTTCGATAAACCTTTGACTTTCACCATTAATTTATAACCTCATATAAGTATATTACAAAATATAGGGGTTTATCTGAATCCTCTATACATTTGTGTATATCTGCAGAATTTCAGATTTTTTGAAATCATAGCAGCAAAATAATTTATTTGTACAGCAAATTGATACAGGAATATAAGGACATGAAATGCAAGGGAAAATTGGCTTCCATGTGGTAGTTCTTCGGAGACTTCATGAGGCACTGTTTAGATAGAGAGCTTACTAGAGTTATCAGAATCCAAGAGTCTTTAAACCGGCAGAGAGAACATCTCTGGGATCAATCCCAGTAATGTGCATTATGATATACCCTCCAAGGAAAGCGCCAGCTATGCTTCCTATATTTGATAAGCTAGCGACAAGAAGGATCTTCATGATCTTATTTTTGAATATATCACTGAAAGATTCTACTGCTAACAGAGATTTTATATCTGATGCTTTGGGATTTTGGTATTTCGCTTCCACCAGGCCAGCAAACCAACCTGGGTGTAGTGTTATTGCAACCAAAAAGGAAGTCAGAATAGAGTTACGATGGCCTCCAGCGAGCAAAGTACCCAATGCGCTCAGGATTCCGGTGATAATGAACCAGAATACAAAAGCTATCAAAAAAAGTTTAAATGGGATGCCAGAAAGGAGCATTAATAAAAAAAATGCAACTATAAGGCCAACAAAAATAAAGCCAATTATTTTAATAATGCCAAAGCTTTTCTTCGGAATTTCCATGAGAGTATCCAGGGGAGGGATATCTTTTGGATTTTTCAGATAGTTCATCACTCCAACTTTATGCCCTGCTCCTATTACCGCAACGACAGTTTTGTTTCCGCCCTCAGCAGCTTCAATAATATTTCCTGCAAGATATGCATCCCTTTCATCAATTAGAACCCTGGCTGCAGTAGGGGCAAAGCCTCTGAGCTCACTAACAAGTTCAGCTACAAAATCCGGTTCTGTAATATGCTCTATATCTATATCTGTTCCTTTTCCGACCTCTATAAGGCCACCTAGCAGTGAGCTAATCATTCTTATTTTCTCAAAGAACTTCATCTTTCCCCAAAAACGTTGAAGAGTCACTTGAATTTCTCGGTCAATCAAAGCAACCTTAGCCGATATAAACTTTGCTTCCTCCATCGCTAAAAGCATCTCAGCGCCAGGTTTTACCCCCATATCTTCCCCTATTTTTTTCTGTAATTGGGCAAGTAACCAGTGAATAAAATAGTAATAGATCTTCCCGCCAGAAAGAAGTTCCTTAATCAGAAGCTGTTCTTCCTGCTCATTTCCCTCTAGAGAATCATAACGTCCTCTGCATAGCTCAACAGCTACAACATCTGGGTTCAAATTCCTGATAACAGCCTTAACATCGGCAATACTCCTCTCCGAAACGTGGGCTGTACCTATGAGCACGATTTTTGAAACCTGAGACTCACATTGGTGCCCATCTAGAGATTTGGTACTTGAAGAAATTGAAATTTCCGAAGCCGACTCAGGAAGATGTTCTGAAAGAAATTCAGAGCTATTATAAAGCCTTTCTTCAATCTTCTCTGACTTTACTGTGAGTACCGGAACAGAAACCTCAGTTTCTTCAGACATTCTACTTGAATTATCAGAAAGTTTAGACTTCTCGACAGAAACAACGCTTTCTGTGGATTCGGATAAGAATTCGTCCATAAAATATATTAACTCCTGAGATGAGATATGAAGGTTATAGTCAAGGTCCTTTCCCTGATAATAAATAATTTCAGTTTTGACCATTATCAATTTTTCTGCTACGATAAATTAAAGATGATGATGAGATATATAACTTGAAAGGATGTATTTCTGAATCCTCAATACTTTTATTTCATTTGTTCGAAGATATAAAACTTTTGAATAAAATTTAGTAATTATTCAACCTGAGCAAAACAATTTAAATATCCTCTTTACTAAGAGTTACTAAGCAAATTTAGGTGGGCTGATTTTCTTCAGCTGTCAGCTATTAATCATTTATTTTATAATCTCATGAGTTATTAATCCCGAAGTATCTATTGCATCAAAATAGATATCTCAAACCTTTTTTGAGAAAGTTGATTAGTTACGAAATTTGAATTATGTAAAGCATAATTGACTTCTTCACATTTCCGTCCAAAATCTATCGCGAATTAGATTTTTACTTCTATTTATTTTTACATGGTAAAAAAATACCGAAATAATCTATTAAGTCGAATTATATTCCTGTAGAAAAATACTTTTCTAGAAAGAATTTTTAGTACTTCACTAAAATCTCTTCCATACCTTTACTCCATCCATTTACCTCATACACTCTACTACTATTTAACCTTTAAATGTCTTCTTAGCCATTTCTCAATGAAAAGTACAAATGCATCAAATCTAAACTTTTTATCATCTATTGTATTAGGTCCTCATTCGATAAACGTAAAATATTTCTTCTTGAGGTATAACCATATGTTTTTGAGTAGGAGAGATATCATAGCATAAAATATACTATAGTAACATTTTTAAATAAAGTTCTTGGTTTAAATACATTTCCTATCTTGTATAATGATTCAATAGCAAATCTTCTTCTGTAAACCGTACTGACCCCCTTTGGAGCTCATTTGACTTTAAAAACTACAAAACCAAGACTCATATCGCTTTTCCATTGTTGTTATCTAATGATAATTGGCATCGATAACAATATTCTAAAGAATCTTTTGTGGGGAATTATTCATAATCTATTATTCGCTACGTATATTATTCTCCTTAAGGAATCTGTCTCGTCTGCCTTCCTCTCTTACTTCTGGATTGGGGATGATCACGAATGCACCGTTCTTTAGACAGGGGATGAAGGAATCTTCACATCTTTCTTTTTTCGTTAGACCCTCTAAATCATCGCTTCTTTGTAAGGTGAGTTTGTTTTTGACACCAGGATCCGAAGTTGTATCAATCATCCCTTAACGGAATATGAAAAGAATTGTAATTAAACAACTTTGTCCATGAGTATAGTCCGATAATCTATCACATAGTTTTGATTCCTCTAAGTATAGATACAATATATTTTTTCCCCAGGTAAATTTATTTATTCATCTTACTTCAGTTGAGAACATAAATAATTTCGGTTTGAATAAATAAGAAAAGCTGCTATAAACCCACCTTCTGCAGATGTAAGCAAAAATGCGATCTATTTACTCAATATGCCAATGGCTTAAAAATTAATCTAACTTTCAATTAATAATAGTGGGAAAATGGGTAAATAAACTATACATCTATATATATCTGTGGAATGTCTGTATAAACAATTAAGGCTGAATAAAATACCGTTAAAAGAAAAAAGAAACCTACTTTTCTGCAGTTCTCAGGGTTCCGAAACTTCCTTTGGCTTCTCAGCGGATCTCTGGATTTCGTCAAGAAGCTGGTCGTCAGTTTTATCCTTTATATCAATTCCAAGCTTTTCAGCTGTTTCCTGCAATTTGGTCTTCTTTGAGATTGTGGGGGCACTTAAAGATTTTTCAAACTCCCTCAGGTTTCTTTCGGATTCCGTCTGGGCTTTTTTGAATTCCCCCATGGAACTTCCCATGGATCTGGCCAGTTCTGGGAGTTTATTTGCCCCAAAAAGAAGTATAATTACTCCAAAAATCACTATAAGTTCAGTTGATCCGATCATAGATTAACCTCAAATATTTCGTTTTCTCAAATAATTTTAATGTTTTAGACAATTGATTTCTAATCTGAAAATTATTGATACCTTCAAGTTACATTACTATTCTTTTAACTAAGTATAGTTCCTATTTTTGAAATATCTTATTTTGATTTATTATTTGGCAATATTTTATACCATATTAATCCCTTATATGTAACTTTTTACTTTTTCCGTCGTAATAAATTTTCATTTTAGCTTTATCCCAGAATCCAAGTCGTTGTGGAATTTCCCCATTTTTGGATGAATTTCTTCAATAGGATTTCGATAAACTTCTGATCTTCACCAGCCATTTACCCACAATTTATAAGCATGTACAAAATTTAGGATTTTTTGATAATCCCCTTTATGTCTTTTTCTTGTTTGATTTTTGGCGCGTCCATGAATCATTGATATATTATCAAAAACGAATACAACCCACTTAGTTGAAGGAAACGAAAAGAGATTACTTTGCTCACTGTTTTCTGTAACTGGTGGGCAACACCTATTTTTTAATTTATTGCTTTATGTTATTTTCAATTTCTTTTTTTTCATTTTCCTCTTTTTCTTGGAGGTTAGTTGCATATTTTTCTTTGCTCTCCTCTTTATCATTGAGAGCTATTTTATTTTCGGCTTTTTGAGTGTAGGCATCGAATTCCGTCAGTTGCATCTCACTAGCACGCTGTGCTTTTTTAAACTCCCCTACTGCACTCCCGAGAGATCGCGCAAGCTC
The DNA here is from genome assembly GCA_003164755.1 of Methanosarcina sp. Taxonomy (GTDB): domain Archaea; phylum Halobacteriota; class Methanosarcinia; order Methanosarcinales; family Methanosarcinaceae; genus Methanosarcina. The sequence continues at coordinate 17,909 of PLUB01000099.1, forward strand.
TGGAAGCTTCTGTGGCCCGAATAAGAAGAGAGCAGCAATCAGGATTACGATCAATTCGGTATAGCCTATCATTATTTGTTACTATCAGCGTTCAAATATAAAAGTTCTTGTAAAATGATTGGCAGACAAACCTATTCGAAAATTTTTTTTAAAAAGCCTGCTTTTTTAATAAAATTAAATTTCTCAAATCTACAAATTTGTGTTCAAAAGAAACTGATCAGCAATAGGCTGAACTCGAACAGGACTACCATTAAAAGCATTACAACAATCTGGGCAATGAAAGTAGGATCAGGAGAAAGGAAAAGGGAAAACGCAATAATTGCGCTGTAGACTAGCATCCGCTGCTTTTTGAGGGTCTGGTACTTTACTAGCCCCATTTTTACGCCAAAGATCACTAAAAGGGGAAGCTGGAATACTATTCCAAAACCTGATAGAATTGTTGTCACAGCTGAGAGTGTACTCTGGACGGAAAGCTGCGCTATAGCCATCTCTCCTGAGTAGAGAAGAATATATTTGAACATTGCAGGAAGGACTAAAAAGTAGCCTATTGCGGCTCCTAAGATAAAGAGTAGGAAAGATACAGGGATAACCTTGAGAAAAAAGCTCCTCTCATTAGGATAAAGTCCTTTACCTGCAAATCTGTATAGCTGAAAGAAGAACTGTGGGACAGAGATTGCCAGCGCAAAGACTAGAGATAGCTGGAGGCGAGCAAGCATCCATTCAAGAGGCGAGTACGCTGTCATGCTTACAATAGGGTTCATGAACTCCTTCCAGATTAGCACCATCCCTTTTGCCGAGAATGGATAAGCAATAATGACTCCGAGGAAGAGCCAAATGAAAACAATTGCTAGCCGATCCCTAAGCTCAAATAAGTGAGCCATAAGGGGTTCTTCAGTATCTCCCGGGATGCAAGAAGCAGACGACATTCCCAATGCACCCTCTGTAGAGGAGGTTCCGTTGGGTTTGTATTGTGGATCCATTTTTTTCTCAGCTTTTATACCTGATTAGTGAATATATTGATAATTAAATATAACGTTGATTTATTAGTATGGGACCTTCTAGATATTCTCAATAGCAAGATGAAGCATATCTCCAAAATCCATCTTGCAGCTCATCTTGAAAATACATTTCTACTATATCACACTATCTGACAGATAAATTACCTGAATATCTATGTCACTTGAAGTACCATGAATATAATATAGCCAAGAAATTAATATAACTTAGTTAATATACCATTATTCATCGGATTCAGGCACTTGATTCCATTGTTTCCCACACTCTAGCTAAGCGGTTTCTGAATTATTCAGCTATCATAAATTAGCGTATTGATGTTTTTTTGGAGACTTTTTAATATATTATATATAACCAAAATTTATTATCAATTTTACTAGCAACTGACCGCAATCAATCAAAAATCCAGAAAATAATAACGTTTCTGGCTTTGAATTGGCAAAGATGTGTAATTGCAAACCCACTAATAACTGAGAAAAAAAAGAAAAACATCGACAATTGAAGAAAGAAGCAACCACTCAGCCTACCAAAAATCAGTTGTAAGATATATATTTTGATGGAATATGATACTTATGATTACTAACGATGGAGAAACAAAAAACATTATCTATAGTTGACAGTTAAATAAAATTAACCGATATAAATTTGCTCACTGAAAAACGTTAAAAATAACTTATCATTAAATCTTAAAATACAACAGCTAATGATTTTTGTCCAATTTGAATAGATAACTAGTTTCCGTCAATTGGATTTCTTCTTGGATTGTAAGTAATTTTAGGAAAGAAAATGAAAAAAAATGAAAAATTCCACTAAACAAAATAAACTGAAAGGAAAAAACAAAATAGATAAAAGGAAAATTAACATTAATATATATCTGCAATGGATAGAGTTTCCTGAAATACGAAACAATTCTTCCTCTTGCTTTTCCGGATAGGTACTCCATATGTCTGAAACCATTGAAAATCTGAGTGTAATCCTACTCGCCCTGCGAAAAAAAATATTTGTAATTGCTACGGTTCTCTGCACAGGTGTTATAATCTCGTTACAGTTTACGGGTCCTCTGATAAATAGAATGAAACACGACCTTCTGCCAGAGGGTGCAAAGCTGGTTTATCTGTCCCCTTTAGAGGTAATGATGCTGCAGCTAAAGATCTCTCTGATCATAGGGCTGCTCATTACCCTACCTTTTATTGTATTTTATATTTCTCGGACCATTTCGAAGCGGTATTCAGTTCGAATTCCTATATATAGCAGAAAGGGTCAGTTTTTGTTACTGAGTGTAGCTATCCTCTCCATGTTCATGCTAGGAGCTTCATATTCTTATTTTTTCATGCTGCCCCTCTTTCTTAAGTTCCTCTACATTGATGCAGCAGCCTCAGGTGTAACTGCAACTTATTCTATTTTCACTTTCATCTCATTTATAGCAACAACCACAGCAATCTTCGGATTGGTATTCGAGCTTCCCATAGTTCTCACCATCCTTATCAGAAATGGATTTGTAAAATACGACACTCTTGTGACCTACCGTAAGCACATTTATGTCATAATCCTGGTTATTGCAATGCTTATTACCCCAGGAACAGATGTCTTCAGCCAGATGATGTTTGCAGTGCCCATGACAATTTTCTTTGAGATCAGCATGTTGATTGTTAAAATAATTGGAGTGAAAAATAAGATACCAAAACCTGATTCTTCCGTATCTTCAGCCGGGATTTCAAGAAAAAGTTAAGGTAAATATTGAGAAGAAAAAGGATAAAATGAGTACCGAAGAAAACAATACATTTTTCTTTTTTTAATTACTTATGGAGTAGAGAGGATCATGAATATTTAGTCCTTATGCAGAATATGGAGTGAAATCTAGCCTTTTTTGACTCAGTTTACCCCTCTAAATCATCACTTCCCTGTAAAATGGTTTTATTTTTGACACCATGATTAGAAGTGAGTGAAAACACTTATTACATTAGTTGATGCTAAATATCGAAAAAATCTATTCTACAATAATCGAATAAAAAAATTGCTATTTATAATATTGAGGATTCTGATATACCTTTTTTTTCGCAGGAATCTTGTCCTATCTTTCTTGCTAATTTCGGTATTTTACCCAATTTTTTCTTTTTGGGTTCATCATTCTTTGATTATAAAGAGAGCCACAGCTATACTTAGAACACTCCTTTTATTTTAAATGTAATCAACTGATAGAGATATAACAAAAAGCTTTACACAACATCTTTAGATTCACTCTTTGAACAATAGAGACAATTACTTTTCCTTCTTGAATATATTTTTAGTTACTGCATAACCTCTTCTCAAGGTAGCGTTTTTTAAGCTATTCCTTGTTTCTTAATATCATCACTCATTCCCATAAGATTTCCTTTTACCTTCTTTTCATTGTTGCATCATAACCTTTTGATTTTGTTCCAAGGTATCATCTGTCTTTTTAAACCACTTCATTTTTTCTGATAAATCTACACTCTAATCATGAAGTGATGAAGTTGTTGTTTTGAATATCCTGATCAGCACATAATCTCTTTTTATAATGCTATGAAACTTGTATCCAAAGAGTGACTTATTACCTTTTTTGTCCATTTTTCGTCTCTATATCTTTTTATTTTTGCTCCATTTTCCCGAGGTTTATCCGCGTTTGCATATCCAGGATCTGAGTGTATAAAAGTAGAGTACTGAATCATTCCATTCTTATTTTCAAACCAAAGCAAGAAAGTTGGAATTGCAAATATCATCATATTTTGTTTTCTTTGCAGTTATCAATAATTTTTTTTTTGAATGATCAAACATGGTACTTTCTTGTAAATACTCAGAAAAACCAAGACTCTGGTAGTTTGTTGAAAAATCTAAAAATATTCAAAAATAAATAAAAAATGAAAGTAAATTCAAACTCTTTCTATGCTCAAAATGGTAACAAAGTCATAGATTTTGAAGAGAGTTATAAAGCGAAAAATACATGTAAATTTTTAGAAAGATTAAGTGAAAAAAAAATTATGAAATAATTTTGATATCATATTTGTACTGGAAAAATCAAAATTAAATTCTGCAAAAATTAAGATCAAAAAGGCAGAACAATTTAGTATGATAATAGTATTGCTGCCACTCTATTACCTGATATAAATACATTTAATTTATCTGGAAAAGAATAAAAGAAATATATTTCAAGAGAATTTATCGGATCAGTTATGAGACTCAGAGAATTGGTCATGAGTAGATATAAAGAGTTAACTAAATCAAAATCATTTGCTAATTATTAGATGAAAATATTTGATGAGCAAATAAAAAATGTAATTAATTGTTGAGTTGATTAGAATGATGATTGTTCACAGGACAATGAGTTCAAAAAGCGGTTCTGTTGCAAAAACTTCAGAATAAGCATGTAAATCGATGAGTATAAAAAAAAGTCGAAAGATCTTAGGGAAATATACCAACATTATAAAACTATACCAAACAAATGATTAATGTATTTGACTTCATTAAGAACAGAGTAATTTAAATTATTGACTTGTCTTTTTTAAATCA
>PLUB01000079.1 GCA_003164755.1 Methanosarcina sp.
AACCAGAACAAGAAGTTGATGCTGGTATAACCATGGTTGGAATAATTGTAGAAATAAATGTTCATTCTGGAAGACTGAAAAGTTTTATTGCTGGTATCAACAAATTTGATTTACTTATTCGATTTCAATATTGTGTGTTCCTTCTTTTTTTGTAGGAAAATATACAGGTATTTCATACTATAATTTTTATAAAAATATAGGTAAAATGCACACCTTATAATATTTCTGCAGAGCTATTTGATCCACTTAATTAATATCTCACTTTTAACTTAATTTAAATTTGAATTTTTAGAGACTAATTATCAGTTACTATTTTTTTGTAATTAGTGTAGTCAACACATGTGAATTATTACTTAAATTTAATGACCGATAAAATATTAAAAAGCCTCCTTTTTTAAGTTTTTGATTCTTTTTATCTATAAATTTTCTCCATCTTTAAATAGTGCCGATTTGTTCAGTTTTGAATACCTCTTTTTATTTAATCATGATTCTCTTAAAGTCCTCCTGAAAAAACTTCATCCATCATCTTAATTCTATTGAGAATTTCGATAAACTCTTATGCCTTTGAGTTTTGGAGAGTTTAAGTCACTCAACATTGATTTTTTGCTCATGNNTTTGCTCTTAAAGAAGAATACAAACATATTCAGTCAGTTTGATACAGACTTGCTGAAATTCATTTCTTAATAATGCGAAAAATTTTCCAATAAATTAAGAAATGAATTTCAGCAAGTCTGTATCAAACTGACTGAATATGTTTGTATTCTTCTTTAAGAGCAAAATCAGTAAAAGTTTTCATGAGCAAAAAATCAATGTTGAGTAATTTAGATTCCCGAATGCTCAAATGATAGCTGCTCTTTGAAATTCTCTATAAAAACTTCAGTTTTCTTTGTTAACTCAGCAATTAATTTCTAAAATAATTGTTCATTATAATCACTGGAATTTTTGTACTCTAATGCTAGAATAAAGGAAAAACTAATAAGGAGTTAAAGTTCAATTTGATATAAATCCCATTAATAAAAAATCAGATAAAGGTAAGAATATGGTTTCAAAGGACCTTCCCTTCACCAAAGAGAAAATTCTCGAAATAATGAAAAAGTATCCTACCCCTTTTCATATCTATGACGAAAAAGCTATTATGGAAAATGCCAGAAAAATGAAAGCAGCCTTCGGGAAAGTTCCAGGCTTCAAGGAATTTTTTGCCATAAAAGCTCTCCCAAATCCCTTTATTCTCAAACTTCTCAAAAAAGAAGGTTTCGGTATGGATTGCAGTTCCCTGCCTGAGTTAATCCTTGCTGAAAAAGTGGGACTAATTGGTGAAGATATTATGTTCAGCTCAAACGATACTCCTTTCGAAGAGTTCATAAGGGCAAGAGAGATTGGGGCATACATTAACCTTGATGATATAAGCCATGTTGATTATCTTGAAAAATATGCAGGACTTCCGAAAGTTATCTGCTTCAGGTACAATCCAGGTCCTCTTAAAGGAGGAAATATTCTCATAGGAAAGCCGGAAGAAGCAAAGTATGGCCTTACGAGAGACCAGCTTTTTGAAGGCTACCGCATACTCAGAGATAGAGGAATTATGCGTTTTGGAATGCATACGATGGTTGCCTCGAACGAGCTGGACTCTGATTACTTTATAGAAACCGCAAGAATACTTTTTGAACTCATAGTTGAAATCTCAAAGGAACTAGATATAACTTTTGAATTTGTGAACCTTGGTGGAGGTATAGGAATTCCCTATCTGCCAAATCAGGATCCAGTCTCCTTTGAAACTATCGCAGGAGGTGTCAACGAATCCTATGCTTCCATAATCACTGCAAAAGGACTCCCTCCACTCAAAGTCTTTCTGGAATGTGGCCGAGTCATCACAGGTCCTTATGGCTACCTTATTTCCCAGGTAAGGCATATCAAACATACTTATAAGGATTATGTTGGAATGGACTCCTGTATGGCCAACCTGATGCGACCTGGAATATACGGAGCCTATCATCATATAACCGTTCTAGGTAAAGAAAAGGAAGATGCTATCCATAAGTATGATGTAACTGGTTCCCTATGCGAAAATAATGATAAGTTCGCTGTCGATAGGCTCCTCCCTGAAATCAAAATTGGTGACATCCTTGTAATTCACGATACTGGAGCTCATGGGCACTCCATGGGTTTCAATTACAACGGAAAACTCCGTTCTGCTGAACTTCTTTTAAGAGGAGACGGAAGCGTTGTGCAGATAAGGAGACCCGAAATTATTGACGATTATTTTGCAACTCTCGATTTCGAAGCCCTGAAAGATTTCAATGTAGATGTTGGTTTGTAAGAGTAGGATAAAATATAGAAAATGAGTTATTATATATATTTTTATAAATATGTAAATTCTAAATACTGATACAGGTAATCTGGGTTAAAAATTCACTAATAACCTTAATCAATTATTTTTTTTGCTAATATTTAGGATTAGTTAGTCCCAGTGAGTTGCTGAAAAACTTTAGCAAAAGTTCTCTTTATATTTTATCAAAAAGCAGGAAATGTACTCGTTTTCATAATACTGATCAATAATTAACTGACGAGAACATAAGTACAAAAATTACTTTTAATTTCTGAATTATTACTTTTAATTCCTAAATTTTTCATGTGGATTTTTAGTCAAAAAAATGTTTTTTCACTTTAATGCTTAAGGGATATCCATGGCTACATATGCATCTATAATTTTTAAGCAAAAAGCTGAAGCTACTGCAGAATGAGGTCCTCGATGCAGAGGTTTTTTTGCTGTTGCTGCAGATTCTACGAAAATATTGGGTCATATATTTTTATTATATGACTTGCGAATTTGACGTTCCTAAAGCTTAAAATCGTTTATAAAGAAAATTCTTCAAAAAAGTTATAAAAATGGCTAAAGTTGTGTCGATAAATCTGCCCAAATGTACTTGTTTGATGACACCATTTTAATTATTGCTGAATCTATCGTTTTTTAGCTGTCCGGAAGCGTATACTGTTCCCCTTCACAATAAATGCTCATCGCCATGATTGTTTTACTCGTATCATCCGAAAGTAACTCTTATATAAAGACCCTTTATTCCTGTTATAATATCGATGAATGCGATCAGATTTGTCTTATTGCCCCGGATGCAAGAAAATGATATTTGTGTGCCATTTTATAAATATAAATAAATTATTCAAATTTAAATATATTCATTTGCTGATATTATTATTTTTCGTCATGGTTTCCTTTATTTTCAACATGGTTTTTAATCACTTTGGAAGTTGTTCCATTCCAATGGTTCCAATATAACCTCCATAATTCCACGGTTCACCACCAGACAACTGTTTTTTTACTTAAGAGTGTTTTTTAAAGATTTTGTTTGCTGTAATACTTTGTATAATCTCCATCAATGTTGATGGTAACTATTTCGGTTCAATCAACTAAAAGATGTGCGTAATAACCATTATACCTATTGTAGATAAATCAAAAATATACTTTTTGTCAATTTTGAAGCAGATATATTTCAAATAGCTGATGATGCTACTGTCCCAATAAACTTTTTCCCGATACTTCACGCAAAGCTATTTGATATCTTATTCTCTGTACACAATGTTTTTTATGACATAGTTTCAGTTTTATAATGTAAAGGTATAAATTATAAATCAGCTGTTTAATAAAAGTTCTTGGGAAAGTTTCTATTCCCTCAGCAAGTTGTATGGTATTTAATTAAAATAAGTTTGGAACTTGATGTCTTGAAAGTCATAGAAGCTGATTAAAATATAAAAATATCTCATAATGTAATCAGTAATTATCTACGTGGTATGGATCTTATACTTCAAGAGAGTAAAAAAAGTAGAATGATATGGTGTCGGATGTGAGTTTGAATGTAGCAGGTCTATTGTGCATAGTTTAGTGGAATGAGAACTCTTTCTGGGCTTGTAAGTCAGTGCTATTCTTGATTATTTATCAAGGATAATTGTTCCCTGGTAGAGAATATGTTAATTACAACAAGCAAAGCACAGTCTTGGTGATATCTCTAATTTTTCAGAGAGCATTGGAGTATATACCAATGGAGGAATTAATAATGGATCAGGAAAGGAATTAGGTACATACAGGATTAAATAAAAAGTGATCCATGGGACAGCGAGTCAATAGGCACAATTGAAAAATTTTTGATTAGCTGCTAATTGCAAGGTAAAGACATCATCAGGAAAGTAAAATAATTGAGAAATGGTCCCACACACTGAGTTTTGGAGACTAAAAGAACTTGAATCACTAGAAAATGCTTATTGAATAGGTTGCTAGTAGGAGTAAAATCTCGAATCTGAATTAGGTATTTTTGTTTGTGAGAACATGGAGAAATTAAAAAGAGTTTCGAAGCAAAAATGTTTTAGGATTAAAACATCACTTACATTCCCTAAATCCTCTATTATATCTTATAATTTTTGACTTTTCATTCATAGATAAGAAAACGTATATAGAGGTGGAAAAAGTAGAAAATTTCAAAACCCTCTGATCGCAAAGTTCTTATATTATTCAATTTGTATTGGTAAATCCATAGCAAATATGCCAGTTAAGTATCCCAGTTAATGCATTAATTTATAATAAGGGCAATTAAGCTACTTTAAAGTATGCTTTTGCTTTGATAAGTTCAAATGATCATGATCTCCAGGATTTTAAAATTTCAATATAAGGATGAGGTTTTAATATGAGATGGCAAGGTAGCTCCAGAAGAAAAGTGACTGGTGGGAAAGTTATTGTTGCTCGTGGAAAGCGTAAGTTTGAAATGGGCCGCGAGTCTGCAGATACCCGCATAAGTGAAATTAAAAGAAAAAATGTTCCGGTAATGGGAGGCAATAGGAAGGTCAAGCTTCTCCAATGTAATGTTGCAAACATAACCAATCAAAAAAACGGAAAGACAGTTTCTGCTACTATTGAAACAGTTGTCGACAACACTGCAAACAAACACTATGTAAGGCGTAACATCCTAACAAAAGGCTCTGTCATACGGACTCCTATCGGAACTGCGAGAGTTACGAGCAGACCAGGGCAGGATGGAGTTGTAAATGCTGTATTGATTGAGTGATTTTATAGAACTCTACCTTAAAGGCGAGAATTTTTTGGTGAATTTTTTCACCGTTGTTCCGGGGATCAACATGGAAGAACAGATTAGACATATACTGGAAATTCTCGAAAATGATGCTCGAGCAAGCCCAGAAGAAATTGCAGCCCTGATAGATATGTCTGCAGAGGAAGTTTACCAGACGATAGCAAAACTTGAGGAAACAGGAGTTATCCGGCACTACAAAACCATCGTTAATTGGGACATTGTTGGGGAAAATTATGTTTATGCCGTGATTGAGCTGAAGGTTACCCTCGAGCGTAGCCAGGGTTATCAGGCAATTGCAGAAAGGATTTATAAGTTTCCGGAAGTAAGGTCTGTCAGGCTCTTATCTGGGGACTATGACATATCTCTTACTATCCGAGGAAAGTCGATGAAGGATGTTGCTTTTTTCGTGGCAGAGAAAATTGCAACTCTTGATCAGGTAAAGAGTACGTCAACTCACTTTGTACTGAAGACATATAAAGAAAATGGGGTTATCCTCCATGAACCTGAGGCAATCAAAAGGCTTCCAGTATCATTTTAATAAGAAACAGCTTAAAGTCTGATACTTTTCAACTTTACATTTACATCCTGCTAATATAATTTTTCACAGGGGTGTTTGATTGAGACTTCCATGCGATTCTTCAAAATTTATTGCGGAAGCTGTTAAGAATATCCCACCTTCAGGAATAAGGCGTTTTTTTGATCTGGTTTCCGGACTTGAAGACATAATCTCTCTTGGTGTAGGAGAGCCTGATTTCGTTACTCCTTGGCACATTCGTGAGATGTGCATCCATTCTCTGGAAAAAGGGCAGACTTCTTATACATCAAACTATGGTCTTCCGGAACTCAGAGAAGAACTTACCAGGACCTATTACAAACGTTACGGGTTGGATTATGATCCTGCATCAGAGATACTGATTACTTCAGGTGTAAGTGAAGCCCTGGATATTGCGATCAGGGCAATAGTGAATCCAGGTGATGAGGTTATTGTGGTCCAGCCCTCTTATGTAGCATATGTCCCATCGGTTATTCTGGCAGGCGGCAGGCCTGTAATCGTTCGAACTTATATGGATGATGATTTTAGCCTGACTGCAGAAGCACTCAAACCTGCAATAACGAATAAGACTAAAGCAATAATTCTCAACTTCCCTAATAACCCTACAGGAGCAATCATGACACAGGAAGGACTCGAGGATGTTGCTGATCTAGTTGTTGATAACAATCTGTTTGTTATCTCGGATGAGGTATACGAGTGCCTGACTTATGAAGGAAATCACGTTCCTGTCTCTTCTTTAGAGGGTATGAAGGACAGGACTGTTATGCTGAATGGATTATCCAAATCTCATGCAATGACAGGGTTCAGGTTAGGTTTTGCGATGGGCTCCTCGGAGATTATACGTTCAATGATGATGATTCACCAGTACTGCATGCTTTGCGCTCCCATAACTGCTCAAGTGGGAGCTATCGAAGCTCTTCGAAATGGTAAAGAGGAGATGGAGAGGATGGTTCGGGAATATGATCGGCGCAGACACTTTATCGTCATGGGCTTTAATAGTATAGGGCTTAAGTGCCTTAAACCCAAAGGTGCATTCTACGCTTTTCCTTATATGGGGGATACCGGACTTTCTTCTTCCGAGTTTGCTGAGCGTCTTCTGGATAAAAAGAAGGTTGTCACGATTCCAGGAGATGTTTTTGGTGAAGCAGGGGAAGGTTTCCTTCGATGTGCTTATGCAGCATCAATGGATGATCTTAAAAAAGCAATTGAGAGAATGGGAGATTTTGTAGACGGATTAAAAAAGTGAATTATTTGAGTTTTTATTAGTCTGCTTGTCTCTCTTCAAATTTTAGAATCATTTTCTCCTCATCCAATCCCATATGGGGTTACTTATATTATTTTCAATCAGATCGCTCATCAGATTCTACCATGCATCAAATATTTTTCTTCATCATCTGATGTTCGTTCTTTCAATGGATCGATAATAATTGACACTTAACCATAAACTCCCCTCTAAATATCTTTTCCAGTTCAAGATGAAGCTTGAAGAGTCTGTAAAGCTTATCTTTTTTCAAGAATTTGACTACCTTTGATAGAGATTGCTTGATGAAATTCAAGAATGAGTGAACGTGATATATTACTATTTTCATAGTATGAATTTTGTATATTTGTATGTGCAAAATAGTATGAAGATGGACACACAACCCCTTTCAATTCGCTCATTGCAGAATGTATTGTACTGATACTTAGGCACCTACACTATAGGTGATCATACCATAGCTAGAATGGAGCCATTTAATCCCAATATGTATCCAATTCTTGTCATATGGGACAATACCTCTGATATTAAAATGGATTGCCGTCTTTATTCCAATTCCCTTGCTAATAATAACTCAATTCTAGTAGATGAAAGATCGCACTCCGTATCATGTTCATGAATATGTTTGCCCTTGTGGGTGTGCAAATGCTCATGAACAAACTTGCTGTGAATGTGCATGTGCTCATGAATCAGATTTGAATCAAGAAGAAGTTCCAAGTTATTGAGAACCTTTTCCACATCATCGTCCATCACAATTTGATGGTCTTCGCCCATGACTATGGCTCTTTTGCTGATCTGCTCTACAAATTCCAAATCATGAGTAGCAGTAATTATCGTCTTGCCTGCATCCTCTAACTCTTGTAATAACTCTGTCAGCCAGAGTTGGGTTCTAGGGTCCAGTCCGGCTGTGGGTTCATCCAATAGAAGAACATCTGGGTTGCTAGCCAAAACAGTGGCGATGCACACCTTTTTTTTCTCGCCCCCACTTAGAGTGTGAGGCGATCTATCTTTAAGCTTAGTGATCCCTATCATTTCCATGACTTCCAAAACTCTGATTTTTACTTTTTCCGGAGTTAGGTTAAGCTGCAGGGGTCCAAATGCAATCTCCTCAAAGACCGTAGGTGAGAATAGTTGCACATCTGAGTTCTGAAAGACAAGTCCTACTCTTGTTCGAAAATAGGATCTGAATTCGTTATCATCAATAGTATTGAAAACCTCTTCAGATATCCTATTATCAAAGGCGTAGAATTCCCCAACTGTTGGATATATGAGCCCATCTAAAATGGCTAGCAGAGTAGATTTGCCACTTCCGTTTGAGCCAATTATAGATATCTGCTCTTTTTGATTCACTTTGAAGCAGATATCTTTTAAGGCATTTATCCTTCCTACATATGAATATGATACATTCCTTAAGTCAAAGATCATTTCCATATTCTTATCACCTAATAATGTTCTGGGATATCAACACCATTATTATGCTTAGAGATATCGCCGTTGCACCTGCGATATAATCTCGTTTATGCATTCTGAATTCCTGCATTACCTTAACATCCCCATTGAAGCCTCTGGATATCATAGCCATATGAACTTTTTCGCTAATATCCATAGATCGTATCAGCGTGTAACCTATGCGTCCGCCAACCCATTTCTGCTCATCGAATATGCCTCCAGCCTTTATGGTTCTGGCTTTCTTGGCAAAATGCATCTCCCGGACTAAATCCATCAAAAGGAAGATGTACCTTTTGGTCATCTCCAGCGTGAAAACATATATCTTTGGAACGCCCACCGTTCGCAAAGACTTATAAAGGATCTGCTGTGGGGTGGTAAGAAAGAGCAAGACTACGGCAGAAACACACGTTGCAACACGCATGGTAAATATACTTGCTGCATAGACACCTTGTCTGGTAATATATACGCTTTCTGGAAGTGTAAGTGATCCTACGTGGGCAGTAGTGCCTAAATAAGCTAATCTAATTAATGGATCACCTGGGAAGAAAATGTTGAAAATCATAGGTATGATGATGATGCCTGCAAAAATGGGAATAAAGAGCCAAACCCGTTTGATGAAGAACAAGACATTGATTTTACTGAGATACGCAAGCAACAACGTGAATATATAAATCAAAACCAGTAATTTCAGGTCTTTGATCAAACTTGTTGCGAATATTGCGGTCATAATGGAAAGCAACTTGACCCTAGGATCCAAACTCTGCAGAAAACCTTTTCTTCTGGAGAATCCCTCCGATATAAAAGCTTCCTCAAAAAAACCTAAGATCCCACCAATTGTGTTCCCAATGAATCCTTTCTTGCCATGATGCACAGCAAAACACCTGCAAGGTTCTATTGTCACTTCTTTCATCCAGTCCTGGATCATAATACCTCCAAATAATGAACATCAGTTTGTAGTCGTTGACTGCTCTCTTGCCAATGAAGTATAAGGTCTCTATGCACACATAGTAAGCTTACTACAGCTGCTATAATATATCCGATAACTTTATGAAAACCAGGAATAAAGTGGTCTGAGAATAACACATTCAAGATATTTGAAAGATTATCCAATTTAGATGGCATAAAACCTACCTTGCCTCGCTCTTTCTTACACATCCTTCATGCGCAATACCTGTACGCAAATACAGATACCAGAATAAGTAACGGAGCTATTTTAGATTCCATAGTTTTCATTTTCCTTCCAAATAAATCTAAATTTTTATCATGGTGATCCTGAATGCGATAGATGCTCTAGTTTTTGACCACCTTCTTTCCTATGAAATACAAGAGACTACCACCAACTATTACACCTACTAATGCAGACAGGATGTATCCTGCTGAAGATACGATCATCGAATCCCCGTCGCCAGAAAAGTAATAATCCTGCATTGGAGCATTCCATAATCCAAAGAGCTCCTTCAACCCATGAGGCACAAACCCAATCCTATCCTTAAGGCTCATTTGGCCCCCATTCACCGTAGGCAGTGCCCGCAGCAAGCAGACCTAGAGGCGCAAAAATTATTAGTAATGCCAGGCCAATGGATAAATTCCTTATTATTATATCCATATTCTCACCTTAGATTGTGACTCAAGTATCATTTTGTTCATCTCCGCCTTAGATTTCTCTCCATAAAATACAGATGTGTCTGTTCTCTGGATATAGGCAAAAATAATTACTGTAATCAGTGTCTAAGAATACCAAATACAAAAGCGTGTTCTATTTTGGCGTATATTTATGACAGTTAAATATTTGATGCTATTGATTCTCCAGTTCAACTGTATATAAGTCCTTGAATATTCTTACAAATCTAGACTATCAAGTATTACATATACATCAGTTTATATTACTTTTTTGGATAAATTTTAATTTTATTCTTAAGTAATGCTTTATTCACATCTTACCTGGGTCCATAGGTGCTTTGTATTATGGAGTCGAAATCTAAATTGCAGCGGTAATCAAGTCCATGAAGAAGAACAAGAGGCTTTTACAGATTCCTGAGTAAAGTAATTCTTAAAATGATAGATTAGTAATATCAGATTAGAAGGAAAGTATTTGATAATGCAAATTTGGTTCAATCGAACATAAGTTAAAAGTTAGGTTTCTCAATTCCTCGATAGTGACATGTGCGTTTCCGAAACAAACGTTACTGCATGTTACAGCAAAATTACATCATGCAGAAGATTAGCAAAGTGATATAATTTATAATCTAGCTTCTTATCACACTGTTTGAGGTAGGTATTATATGAAGATATTTTAGATAGAATACTTTGAGGTGTTCTTATAAAATGAACGTGATATTCTTCGAATAACAGACACAAATTGTTCTCATTCAATTTTGATATAGCTTCCCTATTAAAAAATTATCTATTTATTTCTACGATTACTACTTTTATACTCACATTATTTCGATCCTTTTAAATAAATACTACATAAGGGTAAAATGTTCTTTGCTTTAACCTTTTATGTCAACAACATCAAGTGTTAGCTTAAAGTTTTCAATTATATATAAGGTGTCGAACATATAAGAACGGATCCAGACCTATAGGCTGAACCACAAAACAAGGATGTCCTCATGAAAACTAATAGCTTCAGATTCAACTGAGATGCATCATGAGAGACATTGAGAAAACAACGAAGATCCATCAAAAAACAAAAGGGCTATAATTCCTTTATTTTGTAACTGTCACAAATTGATATTCCAAACTACATCCCATGCCATTACAACTCTCAAAACCACCTTAAACTTCACTATTTTTGTAAATTGATGAGATGGATTCGTTAAAGTGGAAGTGGCATCATCCCAAATACATATTTTTCATATGTAATTGTACCCCGGCTCTTGTTTGTGAGGTAGATAGTTAAGGGGGTTTTTCCACTGATTTTGACATTGCAAAAGAATCAACTGGTGGGTTATTTTTTGATGAGATTTGAATCTTCCATCCCCTACTAGTCAAATTATTTGCATGTGCTATTCCTATAATCGATGGTGCAGCATTTCCAGTTAAATCTAAATTACCATTTTTAGTTTTATAGGAATCTAAAGTTTGAAGTGTTCTGTTAATAGTCTCTTGATTCAAAAAGTTATTATGAACATCTAGATTAGTCAGCCCAGGATCGTTAGAAATATCTAAACTCGTGAGATTGTTATCATAAATATTTACAACAGCATTTCTACCAGCAGGAAAACAACCAGGAAAAACAGCAGCAATATAATGATTGTTGGATGATTCAACATCTTTTAAGTGTGTTGAAATTGGGTGCAGAGTACCGTTTTGATTATCGTTCCAATTGTAAAACTGTATCAAGAGTGGAAACTGACTTAATGGGAATGTGCTGGTCATCTGTGTGTTATCTCTAACACATATATGCCATATATCAGTTCCTGTAGTACCCCAATTTATTGAATATGTTGAGCTTCCCTGACGTGCTCCACGAAGGTCAGCCAGAGAAGGAATCTCTGATAGATCTAGATAAGAAATATTGCAATGTTCAAGGCAAAGTCTATTCAGAGATGGAACGTTATGGAGTCCTATGGTAGCTAATGACGTACAATAAAAACACTCAATTGTATTCAGCGCCGTGAAATTACTGAATTCTAGAGCAGTTATTGGATTCTGACTCGATGCCCATACTTGGAGGTATGGTGCAACATTTTCTAAACCACTAACAGCTATTACATTCTGTTTTGCGAGATATGCTATTGTATCCAAATTTGGGGTTACACCACCATCTGAACCATCATAACCTATATTGATTTTAGTTACTGAACTCCACGGTGTTACTACTAAAGTGTTTACTCTTGTCCTGGCTGAACCAAAATTTACATTTGGAGACGTAGAATTAGATGTTGAACCATCACCAAATATCCATTGAATTGTAGGATTACCTGTGACTGTAATAATCGGTGAAAATAATGAACCATTAGTAACAAAAGTAATATTTGCAGATGGTGTTGCACCTGCGATACTCACCAGCATTAAAAGTGCTAGAGTTGTTATTCCTAAAACTTTTATGAGGTCATGCCCTCGAAGTGCATCATTATATGCTGTTTTTTTCATTAATATTCCACAACATACATCAATTATAGAACTTAATATTATGATAGCAACGTAAATCTACTATTTAATTATTTTTTTTATTTTTAAACTTTATAAATATGTATCTCATAAGATAATATAGCAGGATCAATAGTTAAATATACTCAAATAGGATCTTAGAATATAATGTTTTAAGTACAAAAAAGAAAAGGAACAATATTAAAAAATGTTAAGGAAGATAACACAAAGAACTTGATAAATACAGGCATGATAAAGAAAACCTCTGGAAATGCACAACATTTACATGCTGAAGATAGAGACTTTGATAAATCAAACAGCAATTGAAGCGCCAGAAACTAAAAAGCCATGGTAGATATTTTAGTGACTCATTTTTCAATATTTTTAAGAACCTATTTTTTTATTAACTATCCCATAACCCCTTCTTCTATCAGAGAATATACTCCCTTCACTTTTAAGAAAACAGATTCATCAGGCAAAATTTGCCTCGTTAAATATCCAGAAGTATCAAAAGCTGAAAGTTCATTCTCATTTGCTATTCAAAAAACATGCGTTTGATTTTTCGGATTTTTTATTTTTCTGTGATCGTGGTATTATATATTAAGTTAACAGTAACAAAATTATTTGGTTAAAATACCGGGAGCTAAAAATCCACGGTGGCTTTTTTGGTAAAAATAATCCTAGTCCAAGATCATAATGATGTTTCATATATACATATGTAAATCAACAGGCTGATCAACTGGATACCGTTCAAAACTATAATATGTCTGTAAAGATACAAAAATACAAACAGAACTTATAACAACTTCGAAAACTTTAACGAAAATACCTATTTAAAAAGCTCGTTATACAAACCAATTACTATGTTGTTAAAAGAACCTGATACTTAAAATGTTAGAATATTCACTAACTCACCAATTCAAAATTTCGTCCCTATTTAATACTATAAAATATAATACAAAAAAACAAACGGAAATAAGGATAAAAAGCCACCAAAGAATGATTTGTTTGTGAAAATAAAACAGGACTTATTCGTACAATTGGAGTACTAGACAAGTTCGTGCCATTTTGAATAGCTTATATTTCACTTCCGTGTAAATACCATCAACAAAGTAAGTACTGCAAAATATATAAAAACAATTATCTCTCTTTTTTGCATTTCTTGATTCTGTGCAAATTTTCCAAGCTCCGAAATTGTTTAAAATAAATTTTTACGATACTTCATAAATCAAAAACTATGAGAGATACTATTTTAGAGGCAAATAATTTACATTATGTAGTTAATTTCTATAGTCCAGAGGTAGCTTAAAATCCATTTTCTACCGCGATTAATAATATTAGGTGAATAGATAAGCGAATTATATTTATTTGCTTATTGGACAGAATTATTTTTTTTGCAACTTAGGCACATTGCATGTGACCCATAAATTTTGAATTATAGCTCTCAAAGTAAAAAAGAGACACTTTGTAAAATGCAAATAATGCATTTCTAGTCAAGCATTTAAATTTCTTCATCAATCTTAAGCTTAAAGGTAAGCCAGGGAAATCATGGAAAAAATAGAAGTAAATAAATACTAAAACATTTTTCCTTTTTCTTTCAGCTTTTTCCATGGTTATAATATTATAGAGTTACTTAAGCACAAATAATTACTTTAGAAACCAGAATTGTTTTTTAAGATGGGGATTCATTCTGTATTTATTAGAAAAATACGTATGATATCCTTCTAATAATAGGCTCAAATACATAAAAATGATTCCCATCCTTACCATTTTTACTAGTGATTTCATGATTACTGTAGCCAGGAATTTTGTTATAATTTTGGTTTTCAAAACTATCGAAAGAATGATCAGTGAATTGCCATCGAAGGCTCAAATTTTATTTTTTTCACGAATGTTAAATTGCCTTAAAGGCAATGGCCCTGTCCAATTAATTGGTGATCCAAATTGACAGAAGCGGTAACAAGTCTTTTGGTTTAGACCTTCTCAAACGTTTTCCCATCGCTATCCGACTCTATGTATCCGATGAAAAGCAACAACAACTTTTTGGTACAGATGATAATTAAATTTTAGCTCCTAAAAGTTGGGCTATATCAGAAAAATGTAATGTTGATGAATGTGAAACAATAAGTTACTTTTGGATTCCGATTCTTAAATTTATGGAACAAATTTAGGTGGGCTCATATTATATAATGTAGGACATTGATCTGCTTTTTATTTTCCCATATTCAAACAACAATCAGTGATTATAAGTACGTATTGTAAAAAAATGGATATTACAAACTGATTTTTCATAGCTTGGAACATTACGATTTTTAATCCATTAAAGTTAATTGTTATTGAAATTAATGGTAAATTTTGGCGAACCAGAAGATATTAAAAAGTCTCAAAAACAGCAATAAGTATGCTCATTGTGATAGATCAAAAGTACTAGGCAGATATCAAAATCTGAGTCTCTTCGAAGCCAGTAGATTCAGCGAAACTCTGAATTTAAGCTTTCAAGCTTCTCCTTTATTGCAGAAATATATAATCGTTTTTGAGTTCTCTAATTCATAGCTATCCCAGACCGGACAGGTATAGCAAATGCATTGCCTATTAAAGTTCAAATCTTTACAGGTAGCAATACCTGTAGAACAGTAGATTCCTGGAACTTTTTGAGGCTCAAGAGCTGCAACTCTTCCTAAACTTTCGAATTCATTTTTTAATCCACTATACTTCTTCTTTACGCATTCACTGTCAGCCTGGACTAAACACTGAGGACATCTACACCTTTTTATATTTGATACGGTATACGGAACTTTCTTCTTTTTGCTTGTTGTCATTTAATTCCCCTAAATGATATTAATGAAACAATATTCATTCCGCATTTTGGATTTAGCGAAGAAAAACCTTGTAAATCTGTTGAAGTGGGATATCTGAGTGTTAGTAGTAAGGTGGCAAAGATGTAGGACTTTTACAATTTACTGATTTTTTTTATTTATTGCAGTTGCAAATTACTGGAAATAATAATAAAATTTTACGATTAGATTCTCTAGATTGTTATGTCCTCGCTCATGACTTGTTGAAATTTGTAATTTTAATGCGAAATCTGTATATTGCTGTTAATAATCTTAAAATTTGTTTGCTGATCTATGGTAGAAGGAATTTCATATGGTGGCTTCTATCTATACATATATATCGTTCATTTATATAATGCAAATGAAATACTGTTAAACAACCCATATTTTTATCAGTACTCAGATCTTGTGGTCGCTCCCAATCTATAGTGGAGGACTATGATAAACTTCTAATTTTCGTGAATCATTAATTTGCCACATAAACTAATAAGGATAACTATTATAAACAGAAAACGATACTTCCAAAGATATTGGATTTATATTCAAATTTGAAACAAAAGGTAAAAAGATAAAAAACTACAGTTTTAATTATCTTTAACCCGATCTATTTGCTGATTCCATTTTCTCTGTCTGTATTATACTATAAATACCCCTCAACATATATATATTTATTTAAAAGTTCTAAATCATGATCCACTATTAGTAATTACTTTGTGGAGATTTGGTTGATTCCCTGAGTTATTCGTTGTTTTCGAGTAATAAAAGGAATTAAAACATTCAAAGCTGCACGAGCAAATCAATTCGAAGTATCTCCAATCGCAACATTAGTTCAGCCAGTAAATTGTAATGGGGTTGGGAAGAAAGATTGCTGGCTTTAGAGATGAATAAGAGTTTAGGTGTACCCACTCACTGCAAACAATGGGTATGTTAGCATCAACATCCTGAATAAAAGAAATATTCTAAATCAATATTTTAACTCGCTCATATGATTTGTTTCTCCGAATTTCCCTGATTCTCAACACAGTTTTTAATTATATGGGGGTTATACCACAACCCACAGTTCCAATGTAACCTCAAACTCCAAAGTTCACAAGCTAAGCTTTCTCTAACATCAAAGTATTCTTTAAAGATTTACTCTACTATAATTATTTTACCATCTACATAATTCTTTAACTTTCTTTTTTAATTACTGTATTATCATTATCCATTTGTTTCCTGTTATCCGGTCTTCATTTAGGATGATTCTGATAAACCCCTAAATTTTGTCCTATGCTTATAAATGGCATATATTTTTCTCGTGAAAATCATAATTTTATTGAAATCCTCTTTAGTTTTGTTGGAAACTATTGAAATATAGTGAGATTTTTGACAAGTTAATAGCTCGATTATCATTTCTCATTTGGTTGATGTTATTCCCAAAATACTCTAAATACTTTTTTCAACCTTCTTCTTCACTCCGGTAAAGCCAAACCATCCTTGCTTCAATTGACAAATTGCCATAGTGAGGACTTAAGAATGAAAGCATTAACCTTGTAATTGTGGACTGTCAATAGGTTTGGAACAACGAGTAAAAATATCTTATTTAAAAACATACTTTATATTTGTTTCGAAATTCGCTATCATTATATAATCTGAATTTGACATCAAAGCAAGTAGCATAATATTTAAATTGACTCTATGCTTATGTTTTCTCTTACAAATCTAATGTCTATATTGTATTTTTGGTTTTCGACTTTTCTCATTCTTTTTGTAAATATAGTATCAATACAATGCTCTTTTAGCAAAAATATATTAAAAGAAAAAAATAATCAAACCATCATTTAGTTGAAAGTATACATAATTCCTACTTAAGGAATCTACAATATTAAATTTATAGAGGCTATTACAAAAAGAATGGAATTACGACATATGTATAAGGTTTTTTCTTGTGAACTATTAAGGGAAAAATTGTGAAATAATGAGAATATTCATTCGAAACTACAGTAAATCGAGAATACTGAATAATTTCACTAAAATGTAGCATCAAAAAGAGTCTAATCAATAAAAAAATCCCCAAAAACCTTCGGAGATAAGTTTTTAGAGAATAAATGTCAGCTGGTCGGATGAAAGAGTCAAATAGCACAGCAGAGAAATCACTTTATTAAGTTTTGACAATCATCCCTATAAGATCAGAAGCCATTACAAGGCCCAGAGAACCCTTTTTAACTGACTCCTCATCAAAAGCTTCTGTTTCATCAGGATCATTTTCATCGGTCCTATAGATCGCAAAGGGAATAGGATCCTTTGTATGGGTCTTTAGGGAAATTGGGGTCGGATGGTCAGGCATTATGAGAATTATGAAGGGTTCACCTGAATCATCGGCATGTTTAAGGATGGGGGCTACTATTCGCCGATCGAAATCTTCAACAGCCTGTATTTTTTTTTCAATGCTTCCTTCGTGTCCAGCTTCGTCCGGAGCTTCGACGTGAACGAAAACAAGATCTTTAGTTCTTAGAGTTTCAAGGGCAGCACGGGCCTTTCCTTCATAATTTGTATCCATGTAGCCTGTTGCTCCCGGAACTTCAATTACTTCCATGCCTGCACAAATTCCAATGCCTTTTAGAAGATCGACTGCCGAGACAATTGCTCCGCTTTTCCCGTAAAGCTTTCGAAATGGAGTAAACTTTGGGGCAGGGCCCTGACCCCATACCCATATTGAATTTGCAGGGTTTTTACCCTCCGCAATCCTTTTAAGGTTAACTGGATGCATTTCAAGAACGACCATAGTTGCTTGAATTAATCCGGAAAAAAACTTACCATCTATTCCACTAGGCAGATATTTCTTCACTTTCTGGCCTATAATATCATGAGGTGGAGTGCATTTTGTTTCAGCCCCTAGGTTACTTCTGGCAACCAAGAGGTGTCTATAGCTGATTCCTGGATAAAAGTGTAGTTCTTCGGTGCTGAGTTCTGTATCAAGTGTCTTGAGGAGGATTTTTGCTTCATCGCTATTTATATGCCCTGCACTATAATCCTTTATTCTCCCATACTCAACGGTTATGAGATTGCATCTGAAAGCCACATCATCGGCTGTAAGTGGCACACCCATACTGGCAGCTTCCAAAGGTGCCCGTCCTGAGTAATAGATTACCGGGTCATATCCGAGAATAGACATATTTGCGACATCGCTGCCTGGAGAAAAACCATCAGGTATAGTTTTTGCAAACCCGGTTTTCCCGTGTGTTGCGATATAATCCATAGCAGGGATTCGAGCTGCCTGGAGAATGGTCTTGTTATCCAGTTCCTTTATAGGGTAATCAGCCATTCCGTCTCCTATAAGTACAGCATATTTCATTGCTTCACCTGTTTTCACTATTTTAATTTTTCATCTCAGGAATGAAATAGATCACTTTCTGGCAGATACTAGCCACCGGGATTTTATTGGATATTTGTCAGAAAGTTTTTCCTGCTGGTCCAAAATTTAAATCTATACATTTATTTTACCAATATTTCCGAATTTCATCAGTTTCTAAACCATTTCTACAAATTAGAAGAATATCAAATAAATTATTTGAGATAATGAAGTCGTTGAATATGACAAGAAAAATGACTCTACTTACTGGATTGGCACTGCCAGTTTACTGCCTATATCTGCTGAATTATGTCATATCGTTGATATAATAACTTTGTTTGATGTTATCCTCATAGTACTTTTAATTTCGTTTTTCTCAGCCTTTTTGTTCCTCGTTTAAGTTAGATAGGAGCATATATTTTTCGTGGAATTTGAGCACAATCTTTTGTTACACTGGGAACTTAAGGATTTATATAAATCCCACTATTTGGTATTTAGATATAAGTCTATATTAGCAATTTGTTGAAACCTGAGATTTATCAAAATTCTTTCTACTATGTCAGTACTTTCCAAGTTTAGATTCAAGTGTCAGAATAACTACACTTGTCCAATCTAAATTTTTATCATTTTATTCAAAATAACAGCAATAAACAGACTGATAGAATATCAAATAGTATTTTTCATTTGTCACTCCCTAATATTTAAAGAATTATGTAAAGGTATCTTTCATGGAATGTGTTGTGTTTAATATATCGATAATTTCTCTCTAATTTTAACTATTTGCCATATTCCTTGATGCTAAATAATCGTTGAGTTTAAGCTCATCAAGCCTATGACAAGTTATTGAAATTCAAACCCTTTTTTATGCCTGCTAAAAATTTCACAAAAATTAAGTTTTTCATGAATAGATTGAACAGCATAATAGATCCTATAGGAAGGAGTATATTCATTAGGAAACGCTCTCTATTTTTATGTTTATTTGACAGAATAATACAAATAAAGTCGCTTATTTTCAAGCAACTGTCAAATTTAGATTCAAAATTAAAGAATAAACTGAAATAGCGTGAATTTCTAGCTCTCTGTTGTTTTCTTATCTTTCGCGTAGTTCATGAATTTACCAGCTATGACATAACTTAAATTCTTGTCACTACAATATGGAGAATCTGTGAAATAAATAGCTATATGTACTTTTTGCTGGGTTTGATTAAAGGCTTAATTTGTTCAGCAAAAATTAGGGAATCTATCTCTTTTAATAGCCAAAGTAGATTTTTTTCTGACGACGTTTAACGGGCTTTCGAATAGTATTTTTGAATCTATACTTCGAATTGAGTGTATAGATAAACCTTTGGATAGTCATTGATGCTTGAACCTTGGAAAAAAAGCTCATGGTTCAGCTTTGATCGAATTTAAATTGGAATATTTTTGGCGAGAGTTGTTAAACAGGGTTTTTATCATTTAACTCTACTCAATATACATACACTCAGATTTAGCGAATTGTGGTTAATTTAGGGTATAAATGTGAAATGTATTTATATCTAATTATATTTAATTTGAGTGTATACTTTATTTGTCCTCTTTTTTTGTGGAGTAAAAGAAATATATGTGCTTAGAAATCATCGATTACAAGTTAGTGAAGTACCAATTAGTGAAGTATTAAATATGAACAAAAAAGCAAATATGATTTGAATTCCCGGATATTATCTCAATCGGTTGCTTTTATATGGGTAGCTTTTGTTCACTTTTATCGTTTTAATCTTACTTGTCATAAATGTTTTTTTTGCCAAATCAGTCTACTATTCTTCTCAATTACTCAGGATTATTTTAAGGCGTTGTCAGAGATACAGAGATCAAGGGAGAATTAAAAAAAGTTAGGAAAAATAAGGTCAAGTGAAGAAATTAGTGGGACAGATTGGACAGGATTTCCGCGAAGAAAATGATACGATGCAAATTGGAATTCTCAATATTTTTTTTGGATATTGTTATCTACGTCAAGTGTAATATAAGGAAAACAGGTAAATGGAGATGTGCGAATCTTTTTTATGGTTTTTGGGGTTAAATGATCTCCAAGAAAGGTCAGTACGGTTTAGAGATAAATATTTGCTATTTTCGTTGAGTAATTGCTGATACTGAAGTCAAGGATTAAGGTAATAGTGGAGTGTATGGGTAATTGATAGGATAAAAGTGGGGATATATTTTAGCGAACCTACATTCCACAGATGTACACAGATGTAGAATTTGTTTGCCTATTTGGCCCCTATTATTCATTGAAAGTTAGATTAATTTTTAAGCTACTTTCATGATTAAGAGAATATATGGCATTAAAGTTGTAAATTGCGTAAAGTATGAGCTAAGTGCTTAATTTATAAATGTATATGTACAATTTTCCTGTCTTTCCACGGTTTAAGAACCAGGAGTTAGTTTTTTATTTATATCTATGTGTTTCCGGAGTTATAGAATCTGAAGTGGTTTATTTAGGAGCAGGCTTTTACTTGTAGTATCCATCCGATTTTATTTTTTCGCTTCCCTTGTTTTATTATATATAAATTTATTTACAGGAACAGGTATTTTTAGAGGAGGAGGGGAATTATCCCAAAAACAAAGACATTTATGAAGCCATGAATCATCGTAACTAGGGGAAGGCTGCGTGTTTTGTAAAACAGGTAACCTACAAATATGCCTACAAAGGATGCGTACAGAACTTCACTCCTGCTCCCATATCCTGTATGCATGAGTCCAAATAAAATACTTGTAATTACCAGCCCTGATAGATTATCTAGTGCTATCTGCAGCCGATTTTGAAGGATTGATCTGAAAATGATCTCTTCCACAAGGCCTACAAAAAAGATCATAACTATGCTGAGCATCAGGAGGTTAAAGGTTGAGAGATCTAAAATTAGAGAATTTGTCCTGATTATTAGATATTCTCCTCCTCCAAGAAGGAGGCCTAACAAAATTGAAAGTGCAAAATAAAGCCATATTTTCTTGAAGGTCATTCCGAGCTGCGTGCGCGTGAGTCCCTGATTGGTTAGTGCAATACCTACAGGAATTGCTAGGATGCCGTATGGGAGAATAAAGGAATAAAGCGTTTTCTCATAATAAGCTGGCATTGAAAGGTTTATTAGTCTCAAAACTGGGAGAAGTATCAGTGACTGATGCATTTTATGGATTTCGGAGTCTTTTATAAATATACTAGAAAGGGTTAGCGAAATCAGGAGCCCAATATGTATCCAGATAGCTGTCTGAATTCTGCCAGAAATGATCAGAAATTCCGCAAGGGCTATGAACAGGATTGGAATTGCAGTAAAGATTCTTAGTTTTTTAGTTTTTGATTTTTCCTCATCTGTTTTCTCCAGGGTTTCAACAGATATTTGCTCTAGAACACCCCCAGTCTCTGGAATAAATGAACACTCCATGTTGCTAACGGGTTCATCTGTCGGGGGAATTGCTAACAAACCCCGAATCAGAACTGAAGTGATCAAAGAGTTCAGTTTTTTTATTTTATTAAGGGAATTAATTATATTTTGCACGGAAATTACTCCTTTTAAAAATAGAGGCTATCTTAGATTTATTTTGTACATGGTGAATATTTTTTACTCCGTTTATGTACTAAATTATCAGGTGTATTATGAATCTTGATACTATGCTAATCCTCTATAATGAAGAACATATCCATTTATTAGGATTGCCATAAACCTCTGATTTTTTACGAGTCATTTGTATACAATTAATAAGCATGTGACAAAAATTCGGGATCATCAAAATTTGTTTATATTAATGATCTATGACTTTGGTGTAAATTTTAATTTTTTGAATATATTCAATGCTGAAAAAATAGACTTAATCCTTCCTATTGGAATGATATATTCTTTTATTGAAAATTGTAAATAAAACAGATTATAACTTTGAATAAAAAATACGTATATACATGCTTTTCTGATAGAGAAGGCTACACATCTTTTACTCTAAACATAATTTATTTGGAAACTATAAGTCCATTCGAAATTAGTTACACTCGTTTATTCCAGTCGAATACCCCTCAGTTTGCTGTGGGGATGAAAACTTTCCGATAACTGTTATTGACTAATCGATTTATCTTTTAAGCTACATTTGCACATAAAAAGTAACTATGTAATGCAAACCATTGTGTCTCCAAAATAAGATATAAATGCTTTTTTTTGTACTAAATCGGGATTATTTCAAGACAATGATATCATCAACTATTTGAAATATATATGCTTTGAAGTTGGTCAAAGAAATTATTTTGAGTCTAATGTAATTTGTACTTATGTTAATCGTGTACTCCCTTTCGTTATTGCTGAACCAAAATATTGTCCTTCTAGAGTATGCTGATTGTATAAAATATCACAGCAAGAAAAATTTTTAAAGATACAATGAGATTGAAAAACAGTTTTTTGTGGTAAGCTGTGTAGTTATGGAACCTACATTTGACCTGTGGGTTATGATACAAATTTCGATGAGATTAAAAACTATATTGAATATCAGGGAAACCATAAAGTAAATAAATCATGTAATTAAATTAAAATATTTTATTTTGAATAATTATTTTCAGCCCATCCCGGTAAAACAAATATACCCAATTGCTTGCACTGTTTACATCACAACGACTTTGATTAAAAAAATTGGTATAAAGTATAATATCTCTTATTGCCTGAGTTATGGAAGACCAGAAAATATGGAAGGGATTTTAAAAAACTTGGAAAAAGAAACAAAATCAAACTCATCGTCCCATTAGTATTATGTTGTAGGCTTCCTTGATGAATCTTCGCTACGCATGGTAATAGATGTACTAACATTCTCTGATATTTGTTAAAAAACTTAAGCTATTCAAAAACACACAGACAACTAAAGCAAATGCTAATGCTTTCATACTTAAATGGTAACACAGTCATCGATTTTAAGGAAAGCTCCAGGGCAAAAAATGTGTTGAATTTTTGGAAGAAATCAAATTGCATGCTGCCACTCACCCTTAATGATTTTATGCTTCATGCCCCTCGCTCTGTTTGTTGAAATTCATGAACCCTCGATTCTTGTTTGACCTCATTTCCTTAATTTGTCTGATTTAAACTCTGCTTTCGGCTTCCTCTAAGATTCCTTAATATAGTTTTTTATTGTGGCAGCTGTCACATATTCAAAGTATCTGCAAAGTTATCACTTGACCATAGATTTTTCATAAATAGTTTTTTAGTTCGGTATAAAGGTTGAAAAATCTATAATAATCGCTTCTTTTTAAGTATTGAACTATCCCTGATAGAGAGTTGTTTGGATGGAATTCCAGGAATAAGTGAACGTGATCTTCTATCACTCCCATAATATGAATTTTGTAGACTTTCGTCTTATAAATGCTGGTAAGTATAGGCACACAATCCTTTTTATTCTTTTTTTGTAAACTATATTTTTTAGATACTTAGATATCAATACTACGTGGTAGATGATCTGATCATATTCATGGCTAAAGCTGTTTGATTCCATGTGTATAAGATTCAGGTTATGTGTAAATGACATCAACTATGAAAATAGTGACAAAAACAAACTTATTTTACAAAGAAGCGACGACTTTGATGGTTAAACGAAAATGAACGAAGTGAGGGTTCACTTAATCCCAAACCTAATGGAGGGGATATTCATAGCTTTACGTACTCCATAAGTAATAAACTAAGAAAATTATTATGGTAAAGACCTTTTTTTATTATTTGGGTTTTAATTGATTCCAGTCAATTTCCATTGTAATTAATGGTAAATTTTGTCAATCCCAGACGATATTAAAAGTCTCTAATTAATATCAAAGTAAGAACAGAAATGGTTCCACATCTCACCCCATATTTTAAGATAAATCAAAATTATAAGAAAGTAAATGGCTGAATATTATATGGCCAAAGATTCAGCCTTCAAAATCTATAAGTTTTCCTGTAAGAAATCCACTACTTATACCCAATGACATATACGATTTGAATTTAATACGTCTAACAATAGGGTTGTGCCTTAGAGTCATTGATCAAATCTGGGAAAAGATTATTCTCCCAGTTTTTTGAAAACAGTAGAAAGTCTTATGTTCACTATTTTTAACAACTCACGGAAAAGATTTACAATCGCACCAGATATAATACATGAGTAATTATTACAAAAATTATCTGAAATGTAATAGATGCCTACGTCAGAATGATACTATTACCGAGTAAGGAGCAATACATCGCAAGAATAATTCATTGGAGCAGCCTACAAACCATTTTCCAGGTGCAAAATCAAGTGAATAAACTAATTACCCAGCTCAAAGTTATGGCACCCACTGCAACAATGAATGCTGCATGCCCCAAAAGAGATTTTTACGCTCGATAAGTAAACAATAAAATAAAACAGGCTTAAAGAGCATTAATAAAGGCAGATGGGATTAATACCCATGCAAAATCGGCTGCTACTCATAGAAGTATATGTTTTTAAAGAGCATCATATGCCTTTAAAGAGCATCATTTCCGTTTTCGTTTGTGCGAATTCTTATAACATTCTCTAGTGGTAGCACGAATATCTTTCCACTCCCAACATAACCGTCTTTATCTCTTGATCCACTTTTTATTGCTGCAACTGTAGCTTGCAGAAAATCATCTTTCACTGCAATTTCAATTCTAACTTTCTCAAGTAGATTTGCTTCGCATTTTTTAGCTTTAGCCCTATCAATTTCAAGGTGTCCCCTTTGGGCACCATACCCAGCAACAGATGACACTGTCAATCCATTTACTTCTACTTTCTGAAGTTCATTTTTAACAGCATCAAGCTTTTCCGGTCTTATCATTGCAATTATATATTTCATTGATATCACAACTAGGTATTTTATATCCTACTTGATAATATTTAAATTTACTAGCCAACATGTTTAATTTTTTTAATGTTTATAGTTTGGATTTTCTGAGTTCCAAATGACTATTTTAATTAGTTTACTTAAAATAAGGAAACTATTACTATAATAAGGTGTAGAATTAGAATCATGTTTCAAGAAGATATTCTTGATCTAGCTTACTGGAACGATCGACTAAAAATTGCAGAAGTCGAAATATTACCGGAGAATTTCAAAACTCTCAGAAAGTACATCAAACGGTTGCAGGATGAAGAAAGGAAACATAGGACGATAATTAATCATTTGATGATACTAATACGCTTCTCAAAATGGTTAGAAAAACCATATGAAAACGTTACTGAGGATGACTTTGACGACTATTTGGACACTAGGGAGACCCTGAAAAATTCAACGCTCAAGCTTCACAAGATTATCATCAGGGCATTCATAGGGAAAATTAATCCCAAGCTCGCAGGATCCATTAAAACGAAACAGACACAACACAGTAATATAACCCCTTGATCAGCTTCTAACAGATGAAGAAATTGATTGTTTAATCCGCCATGCTCCCACAGCAAGGGATAAAGCACTAATAGCTTGTTTAACAGATTCCGGAACAAGGAAGGGAGAGTTTATTAAGTACAATCATTGCAGATGCAAAGTTAGACGAATACGGATGCCTTTGGTGGCTTCGTGAAGGGAAAACTGGCGCCTAGACCCGCGAGATTGATTTTTGCGTCTTCTTACCTTCGCCAATGGCTAGAAATTCATCCTAAGAAAGAAGACCCTGATGCTCCAATTTTCTGTTCATTCCGGGAGCCTTATAATTTGATATCTCGATCAGGTCTATACCAGCAAATTGCGATCATAGGAAAGGCAGCAGGAATCAAGAAGAGAATCAATCCGCATTCATTCAGACATGCAAGAGCTACAGATTTAGCTAAGAAACTAAAAAGTGAACAAAAGCTTAAAGCTGTTTTAGGATGGAAAGCTAATTCTCAGATGGCTAATATTTACATTCATCTATCAGCGAACGACATTAATGCGGCAATGCTTGAAGCTGCAGGTCTCAAATTACCTGAAGAAGAAGAAGAGAAGCCCAGAGTTTTAAAATGTCCCCGGTGTAAAGAGATTATAGACAAAAAAGCACAATTTTGTTTTAGATGTGGTCTTCCGTCAACTATAGAATCTAGCTAAACCATAGAAACCGAAAAAACTGCAATCTCAGAACTTGTTTTGCAACTTCAAAAAGCTGATCCTGCAATTTTAAATGCCCTAATAAATGCAGTTAAAGATAGTTGTAAAGTTTAATTAATTAACTTTTTTTAATATGTTTCTAATTTTTAGTCATATGACAGACGTAGGAAGGCCTCTTGGGCACATTGTCTCAAACCTTGTGGGTTATGATCATCTGGTAGAGGACATAAAGGATGTCTTGACCAGTTTGATACCCAAAGAAATTGAAGTTCAAACCCAAAATTGTTCGTGGTATTTGATGCGTATTATGCCCTATCGCACCCTTGAAAACAGTATCATGGGAGCGGTGATAACCCTTATTGATATTACTAAAATGAGGCAGATGAAAGAGATTCTGAAGGATTCCGATTCTATACGTCGTCTAGCTCTGGTAGTGCATGACTCGAATGATGCTATAAC
>PLUB01000025.1 GCA_003164755.1 Methanosarcina sp.
GTCATCAAGCATTCAATTGTGGGATCTGTACGAGCTCGTACGTAGGCACTACTTGCCACATAGGCAAGCTGATCGTGTACCTGAAGTGGCGTAATCGAAAAATAGGTACTCATTTAATGACAAAAGTTGAGATCATGTACCAAAATGTATCCCGATTTGAACTCTTTATCGGGTCAAATAGCACAAAAATCTCCATCTATACCACAAATTAGGATATAAAGAGTTCAGGAGAGAATTATTGAGCAGCAAACTTGAACTTATATACCTAGACAAAATTGTGATTAACTAACAAGTATAGATATAGGCAATCGTCATGTCAATTTTTCAGCACTTTGCTAATTTTCATTTACCCATGAGTGGGGGAAGTCCATTAGTAGTCAATTGATATTAGTCCAAAATTACTGAACAGAAATACAGTTCCCAGTTCTTTTTTCTTGGAATTTTGGCACTACAGAACCATTTAGAATTTACAGAACTTTTGGTACGCTGCTCGCTGAATAGTTACAAACTTTTTTATTTTGAGTTTTTGAATAATTGCAGCCAATTTCCAGTTTAATCAATGGTAAATTAGTAACTCCAGATATGTTCAAAATACTCAGTATTCATGCTCCTTAGCATCCTCGTAGGAATTAAAATACAACCTAAAAATAAGTTGTAAATAAAGTGTAAACATAAATAGTTGAAAAGAGTAATTTTACTATCATGCAAGATATAGAAGAAAGAATATTCGACGCCGCTTAAAAGTTATTCATTAGCGAAGGATATGTGGATACAACTACCCGCAAAATAGCACAAGAGGCAAAAGTTACCGAAATGACTGTAATAGAAAAATTCCAATCGAAAGAGAACTTATTAGAGAAGCCAGAAAAAGGAATCAAAATGTATTTTTAAAATACTGGGATGAAGCGTATAAAGGCTTGCCGCCGTGGGATCTTGATCACCTACAACCCGCTTTTCAGGCACTTATAAAAGCCAAGGAAATCAAACCTGGTAGAGCTTTTGATATAGGGTGCAGAAGAGGTGGAAACGCGATAATGTTAGCTATGAATGGCTATGATGTCACCGGGATAGACCTAGCTGAAGCTGCTATCTCCAGCGCAAAGGCAAAGACTATAGAGCGTCATGTTAAGGTAAATTTTGTAGTTGGAAATGTGTTACAGATGGACCGTCTTTTCATGGAGGGTGAGTTCGATGTCATCATCTATTCTGGCTTTTTCATGCACTGATGGATGAGGAAAGGCCCATTTTTGCACGAGAGGTATGGAAGATGCTTAAGGAAGGAGGTAAATATTTCATGCTGGCTTTCTCTGATAAAGAGCTCACCGAAGATGGGCCCAGAAAGCTCTCAAAAAGTGAAATAGGAAATACTTTCACTCCTTTTTTCAATATTTTCTATATAATAGATGCGACTTTCGATACGAGATTTGGCCCTAGCAGCAGAAAAGCTTATCATTTATCAGCCGTCAAGAGGCAATTAGTGTAAGAAATTATCTCAACTCCCAAGAGCCTTGGGTACATGAATGAGGCATGAAAAATTCATAGTCACAATTCAGCTTCTAAAAATCAGGCTATTGTTTCTATTTTGTACTGTCAAACTAGGAAATTGCCACGTTAAAAAAGATATCTGCCGCAGCAGTGTACTTAAAGTTCTGTAAAATATGATTGACTCTGTGTCCTTTTTCTTGCATCACAAAAAATAGGATTTATCGTTTTCACCGATGCACAGGTTTTAACACAAAAATGTGCATCAATGACACAAGAGAGATCTAACTTTGTTAGCATAACCATTAATTCTGCATCCTGCTTTTTTGCGTTGAAAGAAAAAGATGCAGAGTTAATCCTATTTTGCAGAACTTTCGGTACACTGGCAAAATTAGTGTGTGTAATCAATAATTTTTACTGTATTGCCAAGTTTCTTAAAGATAGAGTCTTTTATTGCTTGTGCATGAGGCAGGGGAAATCTATAGGAGTGCCCTTAAATATGCAAGAAGCCAACAAAATTGTGTTAGACCCCCATTTTACCATTTTTACTGCTCTTGTTACAGCTTTTTTACCTGGGCAGCCACCACAAGTATTGATACCAATTACTTCAATGTGTTCTGTAATTCCTTCAAAAGCCAGTTTCTTTTCTCTCATCATCTTTAAACAAGCAGTAGTAGGACACATATCTTCTGTTTGAAACATCTGATTAAGCCAACTTTCATAAAACATTCTCCGTTACGTTTTTACAAATACTAACCTTTGTTTGTTCTGCATAAATACTTCCATTCAATAAACTAATAGTTTTTTGCGTTTGTCACTTTGTTAGCCTATATGAGAGCCAAACGTAACGATAAAAACACAATCTTATAGCTACTTTTTTGCCCTAAAACTTAGCTATTTTATTAAACTGATAAGTGAACTTTAAGTATTTTTCGATGTCTGAAACTTCCGAAGAGCTGCAGAAAACCGGAACTAGTTTGCAGGAATAGAATACGCTTTAATAAAGTCATCATGAATGATTTGTAGAGAATATGAAACAGTTTAACAGTCTTGATTATATTAAAAACTCATATAAAGCGCGAATTTCTCAGATAGCTGAGGAAAGGAAAACTGGAAAGAAAAAAGTTGGTACTTTTTGTCTGTTCGTGCCTGATGAGATAATCTTTGCTGCAGGTTCTGACCGTATGACACTTTGCGGGGGCAAAAACGAAACCGTGTCAATAGCAGAACAATATTTACCTAGGAATATCTGCCCGCTTGTCAAGTCTTCTTTTGGTTCGATTGTTAATAACAGTTGTTCGGGTGTAAAGTCCTGCTCTCACTTCGGCATGATAGATATAATCGTCGCCTAAAATACCTGCGATAGTAAGAAAAAAATGTACGAGCTATTGGGGAATTATGTCTCAACCTATGTGATCGACCTTCCGCAAAGATCCGACAGCTCAGATGCCCTAAAATATTTTTTGAGAGAGCTAGATAAATTTAAAGGCGCCATGGAACAGCTTACAGGCAATAAGGTCACCGTTGAACAATTAAAGAAGGAAATAAAGTCCTTAAACGAGACTAGACAGTTGCTTCACGGGCTCTATGACTTACGAACAATGAATTACCCATCCATCGATGGTGTCGATGACCGGTTCAGCCAATACAGTAAGATGGAAAGAGAATAAAAAATAAAGCAAAGACTGATCCAGTTAAAGCTAGTGAAGTTAACTTTTGTTCAATTTTCATTATAGCTCTCTCCTAACTTATATCTCTTCGTACATTTGTTCAATTTTATACAATTTGACTTTAGTTTATAGCTTTCAAATTATTCCGTCGTTGACGAAAAAAATACTTCCAGTAGCCTGTTATTGTTTTTAGGCCCCTACTCACAAATTCTCCAATTTGACTAACTAATGTTTTTGCTTTTAAAGTACATAAGAATGTGCAAATATAAAAATATGCGAATGTTTCATATCAAAAACAATTTTAATATTTTTAGTTGAAGGAGTACTTTAATCACAATTAGTTAAATCAAGAGGATTGCGAAAAGTCTCTTTTTTTGCTGTTTGTTTATAGAGGTATGCAAGCGATTTGTTGAAATCATAGTTTTACCGAAATCCCCTAACCCATTTCCCTGATTTTAGCTCACAATTAATTCAATTTATTCAACAATAGTACAAAATAATACCAAATTAAATCTATTAATTAGCATAAAAAAAGCCATACTTAGCGAAAAATTATTAAATAAATCACCACAGCCAGAAGAAATGGAAATCAGAATTAATCAATAATCTACATGGCAGTTTTTCAGTTAGCCTGATGATAACATAAGGACTTAAGATACGTTTTTATGTTACAATCATTATTTCAGAGACTGATTGAATAAAACATCGGTCGTTTCACGAATTGCTATGAGCTATAAATCAATAATTTATATATTGTGCAAAAAAACGCTATATATTATGTAGAAATTATTTACTTAATAACTTATTGACATTAATTATTTTGGATAACAGTCTACACATTGTCGAAAAATATTGAGAATAATTTTTCAGATTTTCTAAGTAGCCGATAAACTTATACCTAATAAATACTATAGAATGCTGCTGATTCATAGAACTATATATAGCCAGTAAAGGGCTCGTGGTCTAGACGGTTATGACGTCGCCTTCACACGGCGGAGGTCCTGAGTTCGAATCTCAGCGTGCCCATCTCTCTTTTTTTGGTTTAGAGTCCTTAAAGACTTCATATAATCAGCTTGCGTTTTCCCAAATTCGTCAATGATTCTCTTTGGCTGAAGTCTTGCGTAAATCATTTAATACACCGTTCTACTCATCTCTTCACCTTCCCTATCATTCATAGCACAACGAAAAAAAAATCAAAAGGCAAAATTTAGAATGGCATTAGAAACATTGAATCAACATGTTCTAATGCTCCATCACCTTCAAAAATTACCTTAATCTCTTCTTCGATTCCTACAACAGTACCTTTCCATTTCTGGATTGCCCTTTCAATATTGAATTGTTTATTGTTGCTGACTCCCCATGAAAGAGACATTACTCAAGCTAAAACCCTTATTTTATCCATCTGATCGAGAAAAATCAACTTTGAGTAAAAAGCTTAAGTAAAATAAAGCAAACATTAGACGAGATTTCATGACTGAGTTTGAACATATGCTTGTAAACTCTTTTAATGCATACATTGAAGAAAATGGAATAAGAGCCGTCTCCTACAGGCTTAAACAACACAGGTTTACTCCCCAGTTTCTGGATGTGCTTGTTGATTCTCTTAATCCCGATTTATATTTGGGAATTGAGTGCAAAAGTATCTCCGTGGATAAAGGGGCAAATGCACTTTACTTCTCACAACACTTTAATGTGGACAAAAAAGGAATTCATCAGATAGAAAGGATTTCAAATTACCTGAATAAATCAGGAAGACGGGGTTTTCTTGCAGTGGAACTTCGCCTTGGGGCAGGACATAGTAGAGAAGCACATATGATTCCCTGGGAAGAATTGAAGAAAAAATATCTTACTCAGAACCTCAAATTCACATTACAGGAAATTCGGAATTTTTCAGAAATCAAAAGAGATGGAAAAGATTACAGAATCAACCCAAGTAACTGGGACTATAAGCAAAATTGAGAAAAAGAAGATAATCTGGGACAAATAAAAATCTTGGAGAGAATAATGTCATTGGCAATGAAAGCACTTCAGAAAGAAGCAGGCAAATGTGCTGACGAAATCAAAAAACAGAAATCAATTCATGTTGTATCCCATATTGATGCTGATGGGCTGACTTCTGCTGGAATTATATGTACAGCCCTTGAGCGGGGAAAGTTCGAATATACGACACGTTTCGTAAAGCAACTTGATGAAAAGGTTCTTGATGCTATAGCCGATGAAAATCATGACACGGTTATTTTTACTGATCTAGGAAGTGGAATGTGCGAATTGATAAAATCTCGCGGGATAAATGCTGTAATATCAGATCATCATCAGCCCCAGGGAAATATTCAATTTCACATTAATCCCCACCTTTTTGGAGCAAACGGCTCCTATGAACTAAGTGGCTCGGGAAGTACCTATCTTCTAGGTTTGGCCCTTGGGAAAAATAATGATCTCTCGCCTCTAGCCATAGTCGGAGCAGTGGGGGACATGCAACATCTGAAAATGGGGCATCTTATTGGGATTAACAGAGAAATTCTGGAAGCAGGAGTAAAAAAAAAAATCCTCCAATTCAAAAAAGATTTGACACTCTTCGGAAAGCAAACCCGCCCAATTTATAAATTGTTTCAGTACGCCTCAGATCCTTATCTTCCGGGACTTACGGGTAACGAAGAGGCCTGCATTGAATTTCTTCATTCTCTCAACATTCGCTTCAGCAAAGATGAACGCTGGAGGCTTTGGATTGACCTTGAGATCCCGGAAAAACAAAAAATTGTTTCAGGACTTATTCAATACTGCCTCAAATCTGGAATACCTTCATACAAGATAGAGCGCTTGATAGGTGAAGTTTACGTCCTCCTTAAAGAAAGAGAAGGAACAGAGATGAGGGACGCTTCAGAATTTTCTACCCTTCTAAACGCTACTGCACGCTATGACCATGCGGAAATTGGACTTTCAGTGTGCATGGGAAATAGAGAGAAAGCGTATGAATTTGCCCGCAAATTGCTTGCCGAACATAGGCAGAACCTTGTTAATGGGCTCATGTATGTTAAAGAAAAAGGAGTTATCCAGCTGGAAAATATTCAGTACTTCGATGTAGGTTCGGAGATAAAAGAAACCATAGTAGGAATTATTGCAGGTATGAGTTCTATACTAGTTGAGAATAGAAACCTTCCGATTATTGCATTTGCAAAAGCCGATGAAGGAGTCAAAGTCTCAGGTAGGGCAACGCAGGACCTTCTCCGTAGGGGAGTAAATCTTGCAGAAGCCATGTCTGTGGTCTCAGCAGAAGTTGGAGGAGTGGGGGGGGGGCATGATATCGCAGCAGGAGCGACTATCCCTAAAAGCACAACGGAAGAATTTACCCAGAAGCTTGATATGTTTATCGGGGAACAGCTACGAAAAAAGGCACATTCAACGTAAAATAACATTTGGACATATACTTCGAGAAGCTTAACTTAGTGTAATAGATTCAGTAAAAATATAGAACTTTGTTCAATAGATCAATATAAGATGATTTAAAATATATCTTCAATCCTGCTCATTTCTTTGAATGAAATTAGACTTGACATCGCGCTTGTATCTATTGAAATTCCATATTCCTGTGCAACAGCCATAGGATTTGTCCCCCCGATGACAACTATTCCAAGATGATCCCTCTCGATTGGAACATCTAGAACCCTTTTATTTGGTTCTCCTACTTCTAGAATTCCGCTGAACTCCGCATCCAGAAGGTCTGAAAGACAAATTTCGATAGCTTCTCTTGCAATCATTGGAACTTCTCTGAGGTTTGCAAGAATCTTGCCTGAACCTGTCCTGAGCATTTCCGAGACAGAGGTAATACCCTGTGACATTAGAATTTCAAGTGGGTCTACGGTAGTGCTTACATACGTCAGTACATCAGTGAAGCGCACTGGACCTCCATTCCGGATCTGAACGACTCCACCAAGTTTTGGATTTACAGGAATCCCCGCTTTAAGCAGTACACCGTCAATTGTTATACTGCATACTGTCCCGATAGCTACCTTTCCCTTTTCAATAGTAAGATCTCCTATAGACTCACCCTCTGAAATTATTTTCACATAAGGTGTTACTGAAAGCCCACTTGAGATCACCATATTAAAAATTTTAAGGACGTCGTCAAGATCTTTCTTATTAATAATTGAAAGATTAAGTATGATATCTCCATCCATTTTCTTGGGATTGAATGTAGTCCTGTACATGAGATCCCTGATTTTAGATGACATAAACTGAAGACGGTATACTTTTTTCTGCATTTAAATCCTCCATAATTGAAGGTATTTATACCTATTATAAGTTGTGTATAATTGCTAATCTGTATTCTCTGAGAATTTATCGGCTCCTAGCCCCAGCCTCCTAAATGAAAGCTATATAATATTGATATTCTACAGATATACAGATGAGCATTTGTTTGCCTATTTACCTACTATTAATTCATTGAAAGTCAGATCAATTTTGGCATGAAAGTACATGAAGTTTTCTTCCTCATGCAATCTCTCAAATATTTTTCCCACAAATAAGTTCATACAACTGATGATTTTCATATGTTCATCAACTAAAAAGGTACTAAGTTTCTACAGTCTTCATATTTTGAATTTTTATCTTTTAGTACTCCATTTCATCTTCGTACATCTTTTTAAGGGTAGAAATTCCATTATCACCCATTGAAAAGTTGTTGTTTTCACCGGATACACTATTGAATAGTGAATGAAAACAAATGTTTTGAGAATGTCTAAACCACAATATTTGTTACTATTTTCGACAATTTAGATAACTCAATCTATTTAGGAAGTGGAATTGCCTCAAAGTCAAGTCAGCATCCATGATCAAAATCACATTTTTGAACCTTCGATGGCAATTCATTGATCAGTTTCAAAAAGGTTTTTAAAAACCAAAATTGATGCAACCTTTGTTCAAGATAGGATGACATTCATAGTCACAAAAGTAAGGTAAAAAGTATTTTGAGTTATCTATAACTGTTATTCGAGGATGTGCATATTCTTTTTCAGTGATTTCATATTGAGGAAATAGACAGCATTCTGTGTATATATAAGGAAAACAGGATCCATAAGTTATGGCAGAGAGTTTCGGGAGGGAACTAGAGGAAAATCATAATATAGGGGTATCCGCAAAATTTCTACATTTAGTTAGATGCTCATAATTGGTATATAAATAACTCATGAAAATCAGAAGTTTATCGAAATACTCATAAATAAGCGTCTAAGCGGAAAAATCGCTAAAATTTGTCTATCAGACCATCCCTGTTAAATACCTTAAAAAATTTTGTGGAGATGTCAAAAAGTTAAGTTTTTCAATTTTATGTACGATTATATATAGATTTTCTCCCGAAATCAGTCCGAAGTTGTTATAATCCAGAGGTTTAAGGTAACGAATGGGTAAAACATTTTTGTAGAGGGGATTTTTGGCAAAGCCATCTTTTAGAAGGAAATAGGAAGCTCCAGAAAGCCTTTTAATGGGCTCATAAATGGAGGAAAAATCGCGGCAAACCCAGTTTGCCATTTTGAGGGTATTTTCAGAAGCATTTATGGTCACATGCCCATATCCTGGTGGTACAAGCACTAAATCCCCTTCTTCTGCTGTGATAACTACGACATCCAGAAGGACATCCTCATTCTCATGCTCCACTTTTTGCAGGAGATAAGTAGCAGAACCTTCAAGTACCTGATAAATTTCAGGATAAGAAATGTCTGTCCCAGGGATTTGTGGGTGGTAGTGACCTACAGTTTTGGTATACTCCAACCCAAGCATTCCGGGAGGGATTACAGTAATATCATATCTGAGATGATGGCCTTTAATTACTTCAAGATCATCGTCATTTTTAGTGAGATCTCTGAACATGTAATATATATCTTTATTTATCTCCTCTGTTTTTTCAAACCATTCCTTATCAAAAAGTACATCTTCCATATCATGGAGCTTTCTCACATCTGCTACAGCGACTTTATTCCCGAACTTCAGTGTCAATTCCATTAAATTCCCCTTTTTCACCAAATATACTACTAGGATCCACTTGGAGATAACAGTTGCTAAAAGAATGACACCGTATCCCAAGGTCAAATAATGCGAACATCTGTACAATTACATAAATTATTAATGTAGTATAAAGTACATAAATTATTCAGTAAAATTTCCCAAAGTTCGCTGTGGAGCTGGAAACTTCCTCGAACAGTCATTAACTAAATGAGTTATATTTTTGAGGATTTTGCTAAACTCTAATTTATGCCTGATTCTTTATTATGCCAATATTAACAATTTGTTGAAGTCTTAGGTTTATCTAAATTCTCTTTAATCTACTTTGGTACTATAAAATTAAACTGGAATCCATATCATTGTGTTCATAAAATCGAATATCACAAAGATTTTAATTCTGTATGAATTATCATAAAATTCTTTCTGGATAATGGCAGAATTAATCAAGTATTTAGATAAACATTCAAGTTCGACAAGAGCCTATATATTGGATAGAATATCTTGAAATTTATGAGTTTATCGAAATGCTAGATTATTCAATCTATGGATATGCTTTGAAATTGTTAAAAGGTACTGCTTTGAATTCTATTCAATCGTTACTGATAATATCATGTACATTTTTTCGTTGTTAATGGACAAAATATTTTTCCTCATGGGTAATGCAGATAATACCAAATATCACATCACGAATAATTTTCAAAGAAAATCTATATTAAAAATACCATTCAGTGGTGAACTTTAGAGTGAAGTAGGATGTATGGGAACTGTTGTCAATGGTACAACTCCCAATATCAATAAAAACTATGTTGAAAATAAGGATACTCAGGGAAGGTAAGAAGCACTTTAGCAAATTAAAATATTTGATATTAAATAATCCCTTATAGCCATAACGGTAGTAAGAACATATCCAGTTGCTTGCAGTTGATTAGCAACCGAAATTTTGATCTTTCAAACTTTTATCTGGCTCTTCAGTATTTTCTATTCCTCTTACAGCTGTTTTTCAGTCTGGATGAAATCGCAGTGGAAACTGGAATCTCCTAATATGGGATGCAATTCCATATATTTACATACATATCACTGCTTTTACTAAAACTTTTGAAATGACTTAAAATTTATTTAGAAATTTTTCCTAACAGAGCCTCAAAGCCCACTTGGTCTCTGAGCTCTCAAAAAAACCAAAAATTGAAGTCACTCCCTGGAGTAGCTCTTTTAGTTCTAAGGTAATCGTCTATTTTATTTAGACAAACGTAAATCTAATTCCCTATTTTGCTCACACTTGCAGCCGGAATATGAGCTACATACTAATTTTTTATCACCTGTTTGGTGATACTTACCTTTTGCCGCAACTACAAGATTTACAGCTGAACCTGCTGGTAATTTTGTTCCTTGTTTAGGTTCTTGTCTGATAATTTCCCCAGCCATAACACCTATTGGAAGAATACCTTTTTGTTCGATCACCTCTCCTGTTGCGAGTCCTGCTTCTTTTAGATTTTTCTTGGCATTCTCAAGGGACTGTCTCATAACATTTGGCACCTCTACAGTACCTTCGGAAGTTAAAACTACTTTAATCAGCTTCTCTTGTACCTCCTCACTTTCATCCAATACCTCTTCGAGTAGATTAATTGCTCCACTAATCCGAAGGAGGGTCTCTCTCATGCTATTTTTTCTGTTTTCAAGTTCTACAAGCTTTAAATCGAGATATTCCTTTATTTTTTGCCCAGCTTCATACTCTTTCTTGAGCTCAATTAAACGCTGTTTAAGTTGTTCTTTCATGCTCATGCAAACCCCTTTTAGTTCATTACTCCCATCATATCGAACCTAATTTTGATTCTATCCAAACCTATCTTCATCCACTTTTTTTACTATGCTCTTTTGCCTTCACTACAGAAGAATTCGAGGAACTTCTAAACTTCATCATATGCTTGCAAATGCTGTGGGAATGGATAGTTAAATTTAGAGATTTATCGAAGTGATCTGCTTTTTTTAATTGAATCTTTTATATTCATTTATTGACTTTACTTCATATTTTACCTTAATTTACCCATTTTTCATCGATGTACACAAGAATGGCATCCGTTTTCCCAATGTGAAAGTAGCTTAAAAATTAAGCTAACTTTCGACGAATAAATAGTTGCTAAATAAGTAAATGAATTCTACATCTGTGTACATAAATATAATGCCAAATTTCTTATGTTCGTTCACTTTTTTTGCTTTCATTGAAAAGTAATAGTTCAGCCTAAAAAAAACAATATATTTAGCCATCTTTACTAAAATTCATTTAACAAATTTTGGTGGGCTGATTTCCTTTAACTATAGGCTATTGATGATTGTCCTATTTTCTCATCAGTAAGGAATCAGAAGTTTCTGTTGTGTCAAAGTAGGTATCATCAAATTATTTTTGTAGGTGAATAATTACTTTTCATTTACTATTTTAATTTTCTATTTTCCTTTTATACTCAACTGTCTTTTATTCTTTGCACAATTCTAATCAATAGATTTTAAGCTTTGTATTTTTTCAAGTTATTAAACCAAGTAATCAATAATTTTTGCCAATGAAAAAGAAAGTTTTTCATAATGCAAAAACTGGAAAAATTTGTTATCAGGATTCAATTTATTTTTTTGGTCTCAAATCTCTGTAAAATCAAATTGCATCTACTACTCTACCTAATGATGGGATATCCTTCAAACAATTCGCTTTGTTTATATAATTTGTAAATAGTCTATTCTTATTTGATCACATTTCTCGAATCTATATAAGTTAAACTCTGCTTTCGAGTCCTCTGAGATTCCTAAATATAATTTTTCATTGTTTCATCTGTTAAATATCCAACGGATCAAAAAAATTTGTCATTTGACAATATAATCTCAAAAAATGAAGAAATTCTTTCTTGTATGCTTCAAACACTAAAGGTATTGCTTATATTGAGGGTCTTGAATCTCGAAATCAAAGAACTTACTAGAAGGTAAATTCTATTAGAATCTCG
This sequence comes from Methanosarcina sp., assembly GCA_003164755.1. Classification (GTDB taxonomy): domain Archaea; phylum Halobacteriota; class Methanosarcinia; order Methanosarcinales; family Methanosarcinaceae; genus Methanosarcina. Next base: position 12,131 of record PLUB01000025.1, read on the forward strand.
TTTAAATCAAAATGGTCGTAACAGTAGCAAACTGTCTTCTTTTAATTTTATTTGTCAATAAAAAATCAAATCTCAAGAATCGCTTCAGAAAGGTTGGCAAGAAACCTAGAGGTGAAGATATAATCCAGAAAAGATTTATTAAGTGGTTAATGCTTCTTATGAGCTAATAGAGCATTCTTTTAACTTTTGTGAAGAATGCAGTCACTCTCTTGATAATGTTGAAGTTAAAGCTTATGAGAATCACGGTGAAGATTAAATAAAGCTTTTTCCCGCAACCAGAGAAATATCCATTCCAACATGGTTCTAATATTCTAGGATTAGAGAATTTAGATAAATTCTATCCATTTGAGTCTTGTATAGTTTAAATCTCTTAAAAGTAATTTTTACTCATGAAAACCCTTACTTATTTTGCTCTTTATGAAGAATACAAACATCTTCAATTAGTTGGAGACAAATTTGCTTAAATTGATTTTTTAACTGATTGGAAGAAATCTTTCCATACCACTTTTAAGTTCAAGTATTATTAACAAAACAGTTTCAGAGATACTCAGAAGCTGATATCACCTTTATGTTTAAAATGAATGTTTTACAGCATTGACATAGCCTTTCCGACTTTGAACTTGAGAAACAATGTATTGGTTGAATTTCTATCAGAAAATGTCTTGGTCTTTCTGAGCACATACAAGACAGTGTCACATTCTGGTTATTTGGAAAAAAAACCTATTGATAACGCAAGAAGACGAAATTTCAGATAGTTATGTAGCAACTCAACTGCCTTAGTTTAAAAATAAAAGAGACATTGATTCAGGAATCTATTGTTATACACTCAGATCATAGATATGCAAAAGCAGATAAATCCAAAGAAAATGAAGCACAAACAAGGAAATGTTGACAAAGAGTAGAGATGGAGATTTTGGAGACATATTTCTATAATAATCCCCATAACTTGATAAAAAACAAAAGGACTATTTTAAAAATTGTTAAATATATCGTTGAAATCAAAGAATAATGAATCAGAATATAAAAAAATCTGGTCAAAAGGAACTAATCTTGCTTCATAGCTTGGAGTTTTTTCGAATATCTAACCATATGCGATGGATTTTACAAAGGAGGAATTACAAAAAGAGTATCATTGGTAGCAAGGTGCACTCAATTGCAGATTGTTCATGCAGCAGTAGGAAATATAGCAGGTTAAAAAAGTATTTTGACCGAAAGAAGAAGTCAAGTATATATGCAAAGGCAAGTATTGCTCTGTCAAAGGAAATTGCCACAACTATTATAGTATATTGTTATAAATGGCGAGAATATACAAAGACGAGATCGGATCTCAAAGAAGGAGAAATTCAAAGGAGGAAAGTTGTTGAAACTGAGATATTCTAGGTTGATAAATGTGTAAAAATAGTTGGTGCATAATCGCAATTATGGGAAAAGAGGAAGATGAGAGCAAGTGAGGAAGATAGCATCGTGTACTTTAATGTTAAATTTTTAGGAGAAGATGGTGGAAAGAATTAATATGTATTTTGAAAAGAATATTTTCTATCACTTCTAAGTTTCTCAGTAAACGGTGATAAAAATGCTGATGAGGAAAAAGAGAAATCGCTTTATCCACCTACATTGTGTCGTTAAGTTCGAATAAAGGTACTGATGAGAAAGAGGAAAAATATGGTTCAATGGTAAAGAACTTACAGAAGGAAATGATTTCTTCTTAGCAGTTATAATATCTTCGTTGGTAGGAATAGAAGTATTTCATAGTTGGCAGGAGCTTTATCATTATCAATGCGAGGAAGGTTGATGGAGAAGAAAAAATTATACCAATTGAAATCTGAAGCAAACCAAATTGATCCTATCATAAATATCGGAAAAAATGGGGTAACTGATACTTTAATCGAAGAATTGAATAAGCAGATAAAAGCTAAAAAGCTTGTGAAGGTAAGGGTACTGAAGAGTGCTGAAGAAGGAAAAGACTTGAAAGCTATTGCAGAAGAAATTGCATCTGCCACAAGATCAACACTGATAGAGATACGCGGAAGGATCGTGGTTCTGTACAGGTAAAAAAATCAGAATTAAGAATTATTTTAGTAGAATAGGATTATATTGCTGGACACGATTATGCCCATAAGGTAATCTCAGTAATTCTGATTTACTATAGCTTCGAATGACTATTATTATGTCACAACTTTTTCAATAGTTTGCAAGAAAAAACTTTATATATAGATCGAGTTCATTTCTTTTGCAATTGGCTCCAGGAAATAAAATATTTTAGAGTTCTGGAGTCGAAATTATGCATATCATCCACTAAAATATTTTGTAGTTTTTTTGAGTATATTTTTGAACTTATGTATTTATTATCACAGACTCAGATGAGACCCTTAAGCAATAAAAAATAAATTGAAGTGGCAGGACCAAAAAAGCCATAAAGGAGATTTTAGTAACAAGGTTAAAGCCTATTTATGTCACAAAGGAAATAATAGAATAGATGGTAAAACCAGTCATCATTGCTTACTAATCTATAGCCAGTTTCCGAATAATTTCAATGAGAATTAATTCGATTTTATATTATTGAGCGAGAAGCTTTGAGACGGTTGTAGTCAATTTTCTGGATGTTAACTGCAAAGGGCCAAAAGCATGAGAGTCTACAGATGTTTACTCCAAAAGGGGAAAACTATGGTAGCTGATCCGTGACCGCTTATATATTAATAAATCCACATTAAAAAAGGGATGGAAATGACACTGATACAAGCTATAGGCTTAAACTGATGTTTGGACCTCCTCATTTGGTCTTCCATCACATTCTTTCGTTATCCTCAAGTTTTCTCAGTAGATAGGTGTTCTGAGAAAGCTGTGCCTCTCGAAATTCTCTTTGAAAAACCTTCATACTTTCTGGGTATTCTTCATGAGATACCAGTCAATTGTGTACTTCTGGATAAGGGATGCATAAGTAGCATTAATAGTCGACGTTACTAAAAGGATAGATGAAAATTTTCTTATCCGACTACCGAAAGTATGCAATCCATCAAAATCCCGACTTCTTTCCTTACATCTGCCTGAATCCCTGTCCAAATATCCTTATCCTAAAAATGAGAAAAAAACCGACAGCCATCACAGTTCGATTGATCTTTTATTAAAGTCTCTGAAACCAAGTTGTTCTCACCATTCAGGTTCAATCATAGTTATTACTTTAAGTATGGAAGAATCGTAATAGATATATTCATGACAATGAATTAATCTTGAAATTCTTAACAAAAATTATAAATTAGTTCATACTGTAGGAGCCAATTTAAGCTTTTACATAGGAATGTTCTGGTTAACAAGTTTCATATATATATTATACGATTGGTTCTGTAAATTTATCAGTTGAACCTATTTTGAAATTACATATGATTTGAGAATCCAATTAGAATTTACACAGGTGAACTCCGAAATAAATGGCATAAAACATAAACTACATAAATCAAGAATCCAACTTTAAGGTATTTCGATAAAACTCTGATTGATTGTCTTCCAAAGAATTCACATAGCTTTACGTATCAGGAACTAATTGAATTACCAGCAACTTCAAAGATTGTGGTTTTGAATCGTATTTAGGGTTGGGTCTTTAAAGTAAAGTGGACAAGCGTGAAAAGAGCTGATCTTTTTAATAACACCGGAATTTTCTATAATGCTAAAACAGTTATTTTCAACATGGGGATAGATATTCGACTTATTTTTACCGGAATTATCTGCTAAAATATAATATTATTCTAACATACCCAACTAAATAATCGAACTCAGCCTCAAGAGATAGTTTTATCACTCGAGCTCGTATCCAAAAGTACGTATTTGTACAAGTGGGCAAAGTTGATAATAAGAATTATAGAGGACATAATAACATAGCCATTGTTCGAGGACCTGATTCAAGTTATAAGGGAAAATTGGATCTATAAAATAAGGCTTTTAATTGGTACTGAGCAGTTAAAATGAAAGATTAATAACATTAAACCTTTAATTATTTAAAAAGCAAAAGGATTATAACAGATCCTACTTAGATAAGTTTTGTCAGTCAAAAAGTTATAATTGGATAAGGGAATGATGTGAAAATTCATTAAAACTAAATTAAATTTTTGGAGGGTCTGATGATTAAACTTACAACGAATGAAATCCATGAAATTGAGAATCTTATAGATAAATTTCCAGAAAAATCCGAATGCACAACATGTATCGAAAGAGTAATTAGAAAATTGGAATTCAATGGGAAAAGCTATAAGTTAAAGGTAATTATTGAAGCTGAAGAAGATTATTTTGAGGATATTTTTACTGATTGATTAATTAAAGAGTAGTTAAAAAAGCACCAGCCTAAAACATCACATATTTACTTCTCCGAAATTATTGAAACTTTGCATGCAAGAACGCTGACGCAAGTTTCATTAGAACAGGCAGGTAAGTCAGAAGAATAAGCGGGCATGAACACTCATTTATATAGTTTATTCAACTATCTGTTGTGATTTAAATCCCATGATGCTATAAATTTAGTTTGTGTTTATATATTAGTATTAATTAAAGAGTGCGGAGGGGCACGAATATCCAGTATTTGAGGTAGGTTATGACGTTAACCTTCGTCTCATTTTGTTTTCTTTTAAACACCTAAATCATCGCTTCATTATAAAATTGGTTGTACAATCCAGTATAGGATTGCATAAGCAGTAAGACTCTCATTTATATTTTAGTTACAGTTTTTATCTTTTCATTGACAGTTCTTGTCATTACCATTAAAAGATCTAGACATGCTGATCGTTGTGAGGGCTTCAAGCATACCCCATAATAAGAATAGAAGCCACAATTAAAGCATAAAGACAGTAAATCATAGCCAAACTGGTAGTAGACACAATCTGGTGATAAATAGCCTAGCAGGCTTCTGAGTGCCCTGCATTAAGGGTGCTTACCTATACGTAAGTAGGTAATTCAAAGTGTCCTTTACTGCAGACAACAACAGTTGCAACAACACCAATAACCTAACTGGAAGATTCTTCAAAACTCGGGAAGATTTTTGCTTCAAAAGTTGTTTTTTCTATGTATTTTCCAAAATTTTTTAAAAAAATCTTCGCTATTTTCATATATTTTTTCATCATATATTTTTTCTGTCACTATCACCATCTTTAAACACTCAAGTTTTACTGTATTTTCCCATAATCTCTCCTTCTGCTATGATATGGCCTATCATCTCGCTTTCAAGCTCTTTTCTGCTTTTTCCAGCTTTTAGCCCAAGCTGCTTGTCCAGAGCATAAACTCTGAAAAAATACCTGTGGGTTCCTGAAGGAGGGCATGGTCCTCCATACCCTATTTTCCTGAAATCATTTATTCCCTCAACCCCTGGTATACTGTCTTCATCTATTTTTGCAATAGGTACTATATTCCAGACAATCCAGTGGGTAAATACCTTCATGGGAGCATCAGGGTCATCCATTATAAGCACTAAACTTTCAGCTTTTTCAGAAATACCTCTAAATTCCAGAGGTGGATTTATATTCTCTGCGTTACAAGTGTACTTTCTCGGGATAGTATCATTAGATTCGAATGCGCTAGTAAAAACTTTTATGTTCTGGATGTCCATATTTTCATCCCCTTTACAAATATCAGGAGATCCTCCGTTTTTAAGTATCTTATTCTCATCCTGAGCACATACAGAACTCAAGAGCATTTCCAAAATTAAGAGCAACCAAACTAGATTAGCCTATCTGGTCATGGGCAATCCAACCTTCGATGGCTGGAAAATTGCTCAGAACTATAGAGGCTTTTGATAAACTTAATTTTTGGCTGTTAGTTTATAATGTCTACATAAGTATTTGTGAAAATATGAGGTATATCTAAATTCTCTATAATATTAAAACTAAGGAGATATAACTTTAAGGCTTAATATCAAAGCATCTGCTAAAATTTAACTTTAAAATACCTCAAGTTTAATCTCAAAAACTGATACTTGATTCCAAGTTCAAAATCCCGACTCAAACTCCATCTCCATTAGGGACTAAAGTTGGAGAGACGGCAGATTTCAGGTATGACCTTCAAGTAATCTGATTTAAGTCTACTTTGTAGAAAATGCATCCATGAAACATTCTTTGAAGCCGTTCTCTGAGACCCATAGCCCAAAATCATGAGGTTTTGAAAGTCGGTTAGAAGAGGATAGGATTTAAGCGGTTGAACTTAGAGGCCATCTTAAAATTCGAATAAATAGGTGCTCAAAACCTTTATGATAAAATTAAAATATTGGAATAGAGTTATTCAAAGAAAATAACAGACTTTATTTTTATAAAAAGAGAAGTTGGAGCTTTAATAGTCTCCATGAGGCACGTATTTGGAAGTTGATACAGAGTCCAAATTTAAATTAGATATTATACAGGAATATTTCAGAATAATTAAATCTATCACCCGAAGATTTGATATCGAATCCGCAAAAATAGACTCGATTGCAATTATAATTGGCCTTCTCACTGGGCTGGTGGTAGGAGTATATGATCGTGCACTTCAATACAGCAATGCTCTTTTTGGAATGCAACGAGGATTTTCAGTTCATGAGTTTCCCTATTATTATGTAATATTCATACCTGCCCTGGGAGGGCTGTTGGTTGGGATAATCTCTTATTTCCTAATAAAAAAGCAGTATGGAGTTCAAGGTCTTATTGAAACAGTAACTCTACGTGGATCAAGGCTTAATCTTGTTGATACCTTTCTAGAAACATTCACTTCAATTATCACTATCAGTTCGGGAGGTTCACTGGGAAAAGAAGCTCCTGGAGTCCTAGCAGGAGCTGGAACAGGTGCTTTGGTTGGGAGAATTCTAAAAAGTCCAGAAAGACAGCTGCAGGTTCTTCTCGGATGCGGTGCTGCTGGTGGTATAGCAGCAGCATTTTGTGCTCCACTTGCTGGCGTTGTCTTTGTTGTAGAAGTGATTTATGGCGAACTTGAAACTAGTACTTTTATTCCGATAGCAATCTCCTCAGTTTTCGCAACCCTTGTCTCCAGTACTATTTTTGGTATAAAACCTATTCAGATATCTTCGTACATGCTAGTAAGTCCCTATAAAGAACTAATGCTCTATCTTGTCCTTGGGCTTTGTGCAGGGGTCATCTCAACAATGTTAATCTGAACACTTTATTGTACAAAAGATATTTTTTTGAAAATTCCCATTCATCCAAGCTTCAAGCCCGCACTTGGAGGGCTCGCAGTAGGTGTAATTGGCTTTTTCTATCCTCGGATCCTTGGAATGGGATATAATGTAATTATGGATGCTTTAAACAACCAGTTCACCTTCGAACTCCTTTTGATCCTTCTTTTCCTAAAGATCCTTGCCTTTTCCCTAAGTCTTGGTTCTGGAGGTTCGGGGGGAATGATTGTTCCTTCTCTTTTTATAGGGGCAATGCTAGGTGGAGCTTTCGGAATAATTGCAAATGCACTTTACCCAGGGATAATTGCAGGGTCGGGAGCTTATGCCTTGGTGGGCATGGGTGCAGTTTTTGCTGGGACTGTAAGAGCTTCTCTTACTGCTATTCTAATCTTGTTTGAGATTACTATAGATTACAATTTGATTCTTCCTCTTATGTTTGCCTGCGTACTCAGCAATGTAATATCAAATGCTCTGTATCCGGAATCAATTCTTACGGAAGGACTTCGCAGGAAAGGTTTCAAGATTCGGAAAGGGAGAGAAGTAGATACCATGGTCTCAATTCTTGTAAAAGATGCTATGGTCAAACATATCCAAACAGTTTCTGAGGATAAGAGTGTCAAAAACCTTACTACCTTTATGCAAGCAAGTCGACATGGAGGTTTTCCTGTTGTCAATTATAAAGGTAAACTTTCTGGAATAGTAACACTCTCAGACATCCAGAGCAAAGTAAAATCTGGGAAAGTTGATGCAAAAATAGGAGAAATCGCCACCAAAGAACTAGAAGTCGCCTACCCTGATGAAAATCTGGATATTGTCCTTAAACGCCTTGCTGCAAAGCAAATTGGGCGGCTCCCTGTCGTGGAACGAGAAGATAAAACAAAACTCATTGGTCTCATAACCCGGAGTGACATTGTTAACGCATACAACAAGAAAGTCGTTGAAAAAATAAGAGATATCCCTTAACTAGATAAATATATTAATTAGTTCAGGAGCTTTTAGTACACAGGCATCAGCAAAAGTTCCTTCGGGTCTAATAGCCAATTCCATTAGAATTTAAGCACGTGAAGTGTAAAATCAAGTACTTTAGATAGTGTGTTTAAAATCATTTCTTAGACAATTGAAGGTTTGATCTTATTAATTCCCCAGCTCACTGCGTAAAGCCTATTGTAATGAATATTTCATTTTTCGTCATTGTAGTCATAAAATACAATTCTAATTTTTTCTTCTGTGATCAACCCTTGGGTAATTATTTCATCTAATTTTGGTTTGATCTTATCAATTTTTTCTTCGATATCAGCTACTTCGATCAGTATTGACAAATCAGTGGATAACTGCAATATCGATGTTGTATGAAAATGGCTGTGTTTTCCAAAACCTGCAATGCCTTTAAAAACAGTTGCCCCTGCTATTCCTTCATCTTTGAACATCTCAAGTATATGTAGATACAATGACTTGCCTTTATATATCTAAGACTCTCCAATGAATATTCTCAACAATATAGCCTGATATTCTTTTTTCATCTAATTCCCCTCAGCAGATACGTGCCAAAGTTCAACGCCACAATTTTCCCTAAATACACTGTAAACATGGAAAATAATACTGTCGCCATCAAATTTATTGCCATTAGTGTTAGTTTTGAATCATCGAGTAATCTAGATGACTCATAACTAAATGTTGATAATGTTGTATAGCCACCGATTAATCCAATTGTCAGAAATATCCTGGTTTCTTTGCCAAAGAGTCCTTGATACTCAGAAAGGTACATTATTAAACCCAAAAGGAAGCTGCCACTAACATTTACAGCCAAAGTACCAACAGGGAAATTAACAAAATTGTTCTGTGCCCATCTGCTTAAAGTATATCTCAAGATAGAGCCTATGAAACCACCTATGCCTACTAGTAGAAGTGTGTACAAGTCAAAAGCCTCGATGATTGTGTAGAAGTCGGTAGCATAAGTGGTTTAGACTTAAAGGTCTAGGTGGACTTCATCCCCTTTCAGAGAGAAGTTTAC
>PLUB01000057.1 GCA_003164755.1 Methanosarcina sp.
TTTAGATTTTTTGCAACGGAACCTTTATAAACCATCTGTAAGTTTAGGGTGAAATTTAGGAGTTTATCAAATTCTCTACAGTATGTGCGTTTCTGTCAAATTAAGGCTGGAATAAAATATTTATTTTGAGTTTCCTTTTTGAATCAATTTTTCAGCCAGTGTTCATTCTTCTAGCATGAGGTCTCCTCTCAAATATGAGGCAGCTCTTTCCGGAGGAACTGTATTGATATAAGTTCCCGTATTCAGCTCAAACCCTGCACTGATAGAAAGCCTAGGAAGAAGCCGAAGATTTAGGTGATATTCAGAATTTTTGAAAAGCTGATAAAACATATAGTTGAAAGGAATATTTCCTAAACTCCCCTATAACTTCTGAGAGAAGCTCTTAAAGTATCTCCAAGGGCAAATAGGAGTTTATCATTGCAATCTCCGAGAAAACTCACATGTCTCCTGGGAAGAATCCACACTTCAAATGATCCCATCGAATAATAAGGGGCAAAGGCTATAAATTCATTATTTCCAAAAATGAGTCTAGAAGATGCTTTTTCCTTAGCAAAGATTGCACAATAAGGACATGTTTTCCTTTCCTTAATAGCTTTCATTTCCCTTTCGAGTGGAGGAGGACAAAATGGAAGGGCAATAAGCTGACTGTGAGAGTGATCCATTGAAGCTCCTGCGGCTTTCCCAAAATTTGTGAATAGGGAGGACATAGAGTATTCTCCCCTGGGTCATATAATTGCATGTACGGGTTCTATAAACATTCATGAGTCCTGTGATCTCAAGGTCAGAAAAATCTTCTAGTCTTCTCCCATGCAAAGGTGATTCTATAATAACTTCATGAAAACCATACCCAGGTTCAGAATGCAAGTCAATTTCTTGATTTTCGAGAGGATCAGGGACAGGAGATAGGACAGGGTAGATATTTGGAAAACAGCGAAAATCCCAGTTAAGTATTCTCTTTTCAGGAGTATCTGCAAAAATTTTCCCATTTTTATATACTGCAGTAGCTAGGGGAGTATCTTCCTCAGCTCCTCCGCAAAACGAGCAACTTACAGGACTGTGTTTCGCTAAACTTTCAGCTTCATCTACAAAGTCCGAAGGTCTTTTAGTTCTTTCTTCAGCAATTATGCAGTATTCGAAAAGAAAATAATGCTTTCTGATTTCTGACATATAAGGTAAACCTCATTGATTCTTAGTTGCTCTTTTTTGATTTTTTTTCTTTTCTTGATTGTTGGAGATCTTATAGGATAAATTAATTTTTTTGTGGCCCTTTTTATCCTCTTATCTTAGATATATACTTCAAAATTAACTATGTAATTCTTTTCTATTTTTCAAGTTTACAATTCGTATATGACTTTAATGAATTTATTGCATACTCTATGTGTAGTCTTTGATGGATTAGAAGTCTTTTTAATATTTTCTGGTTTTTCTTAAAATTTGAAAAAATGAACCGCCACGTAAAGAAACAAAAACCCCAAACATCCCAGTGTAAATTCCTGGAACCACGAAGAATATCTGTATAAGGTTTATTAAAGTATTTAACAAGGGCTCTACAATAACTATAACTTTGAAGTATAATTTAATTATGAAGTGGGATAAAACTATGCAAAATAATGAAAACATATTAATTCAACTGTGTTTGTAGCATGTTCTTGTTGAATAGCACCTCAAGGATGGCTATTGGATTGAAGTATTGAGCTGGATAACGACTCAAAACATGATATTGTAGGCTATGATTTTATTGATAGGGAGTTATAATCTGGTACCAAAATCCTGTGTAGGCAAAAAAGTCATGATTTCCAAGCTAGATAGTCCTATTGGAATGCGTTATGCAGAGATAACTTGAAACGGATTTAATGACATAGTGATTTATTACTAGCATGGAAAAAACACGGTAGAAATGATTAAAAGACTAGGGCTTGTCAAAATTTTAAGCAAATGATAACTAATATAATATTCAAACAGGCTCTATACAAATTGATTCTGTAAATGTTAATATGTAATAAAATATTGCTACATCTAGGATTATAGTGTATTAAAACAAATTTAGTACATATATATCAATAATTCCATATCTTAATGGAATTGCCATCATCAATCTTTACTCTCGGTGCTTCAATTGCTTTCTTAGTGATATTTTGTTGTTGATCGTAAATCAGAGATCAATTTTTATTTTTGGTATGTTGACTCCCTAATTATTAATGATTTTAAATGCACACTAAGTAGTGGAGAGCGAAACAAAACATTATTTGAGAATAAAGCTATAATCAAGATTAAAAGTTCATTCCCCAAGATCAAAATCCAATTTTAATATAGAGCCTATATAGCAAAGGGATGGTGGAGCTTGCTGACTCGTGAACAAAAGTTTAAACAATGAGGTAACAAGCCTTCAAGCTTTAATTTACTAGCAATTCACTTACTATATTTCTGTTTGGATGTGTAAACAAGGCCTTTGACAACTCCAATTGAAACTACTGCTATCAGCAATGCAGTTAATAGAACCATAAGAAGGTTTTTCTCGTCAGCATATTTAAACATGAAATGGAATAAAAAAGCACTTAAAATTGCTCCAGCACCCACTATGATTAATGTTAGGGTTCCTAACATTTTTTCGGTATCCTTGCCCATCGCCCATTTTCTCCTTAATATAATTGCCAGCAAATTGCTGAGGATTTTTATAAACCCTAATTTTTGGCTTTTTATTTATAAGCATATATATCAGCAATTGTTGAATCAGTGGTTTATTGACATTTTCTAAGATTTAAAGTTTGCGAAAGGTTCGAAGTTTAATAGAGTAGTCTGATAGTTAGTTATATTTTCTAAAGGTCTATTACCTTAAAGTTTATAGTCCTAAACATACACTGTATATACATGACTAAATCGGTTGATGATGTTCATTGTATTGATGTTAGTTATTTAAACGCAAAACAGAGATTGGAAAATGCAGACATTGGAAAAGAAAACAAAGCATAAATTGAAAATTTTTCAATTGCTCTTCGACGGGAAGGAGCGGTAAAAACAACAATTACATGGTACCTGTACTATACAACTTGGATTGTCGAGCGACTTCAAAAACTAGGATTTAATGAGACCTTGGACAAACTGGATCCCAATACTTTTGATAGATTGCTTATTTCATTTGAGGATGAAAGAAAATTATCTTCCGGCACTATTCAAAATTATAAAAAATTGATAAAATAATTTTTCAGATGGTCCACAGATGGTAAGCAGCCTAAATGGATTATGGATCTCAAGCTGAAAATAGTTGAAAGCCCTGTAAACCTTCAGACATACTAACCAGAGATGGAGTATACCCGACTTCTTGAAGGCTGCGGACATCCACGAGATAGAGCAATCATTGCTTCTTGCAGATGGCGGAATGAGAGTAGGAGCTCTGCTATCCTGCAGGGTTAAAAATGTGGAATTTAACCAATATGGAGCAAGGATTTACCTTTCAAAAACGAGAGTTAACAAGACTACACCTGCAAAAGGGCTACCACTTACTTGGAGCGCGGGATATTTGAATCAGTGGCTTGCAGTTCATCCTCTTCACGAAGATCCAGAAGCTCCATTATGGATTACTCTTAACAAAAATAAAGAAGCTGTGGGCTATAAAACTATTCGAAAAATGTAAAGACTACAGCCGAAAAAGTAGGCATCAAGAAAAATGTATACCCACATTTGCTACGACATATGGCTATCACAAACTGGATTTTATATGGTCTCAATGAGCAGGAAATTAAGCACAGAGCAGGCTGGAGTCGGGGCAGTACTCAAATGTTCAAAATTTATGCAAATTTCACGGATCACGAAATTAACAATAGTATTTTTGAGAAATATGGGCTCAAGACTGAAGACAAAAGACATGTTACACTTAATAGATGCCCACGGTGTAATAATGTATTAAAACCGGATGATAAATTTTGTAGCCAATGTGCACTGGTTCTCTATCAAGAAACCGCCTAGAACTAGAGAAAGATAACGAAAAACTAGATTTGTCATTCTTAGAAGTTTCCAGTGTAGATCCAAAAGTTTTAGAAAAAATAGCCATGGAAGTCAAAAAACTTCTAAACAAGCAAACTTAAAATATGAGAGAAAAAATTTCCTTTTTATTCCGAATTGTTGAATATTTCTGTTAATAATATCAAACTAATTTAATTATATCGGGTGAAAAGTTTGCTTATTTAATTAAAAAAGTTGGAAAATTTGTCAAATTAATCTGTACCAGCGTCTGGTACCCAACTTTCAAACTTATCTTGTTTCTTCTGTGCCATTTCACGCGCTTTACGAAATATCATTTTAGTCAGGTCTTTGTTGAAAGTATGATAAGTTATGTATTTTCCTCCCTTGTCTTCGAATTCCCGTTCTATCTCTTCAAGTTTGGGATTTTCAATGGAAATTAATTTCTTCCCTTTAAGAAAACTAGGTGCATCTTTACGATCTATATAATAATTTATTCTTTGCTGAATTTCTGCATCTGATATTTCATTTTTTGTTTGTCTTAAGTATTCTATGGCTTCTCTATTAGATTGTCCTTTCAGAATATCCTTGGAAACACATGCTTCAAATGCTATATTGATACTGAAGGTTGTTCCACATATTACCATCCAGTTATTTGGATTATGAAGATATTCCTAATTCGGTAGGATTATGACGTTTTCTGACAATTCAACAAGTTTTTGAATATCAGTTATTAATTTATTTTTGTCATTGGTTAGAAAAAGTATAAATAATTCAGGGAATAACTGTAATTTTTCCTTAAATTTTTTAGTTAGTATTTAAAAGCAATATAGTTATGTAAAACTGCGGTGGACTAAAGTTTTTTCCAGCTAGCTTCGAACTATAAAATTGTCCTATCTTGCAGACTTTAAAGAACTAGTAATTACACAGTTGATATATAATCTCGAATACAGAAAACCTGATCAGGATTAGTGAGATTTAGACAATTGTGTATGTACCGTTGCTGTTTTTCAATTTAACTACATAAGACGGAGCAGAATTTTTCATTTGATTGTCGATCATAACAGAATATTTGCCTGAGTTTAATGACGGCACAAAACCGTTTCTAATATCGGAAATCGGAACAGAATTTTTACCCAAATAAGATGAAGGAACTAAACTGCCCATTAGATAAGAAATTGGAATATGACCGTTACTTGAACCTGATGACGGAATATAAAGTTCTATGATATGCAATTTCGAAATAGAAACTTTTGCTGAAACTGTTATCAGGTCAATAATTTTGATATAACCACTACTTGGATTTGACGAATCAACAAAATATTTGCTTTCATTTGATTGCAGAACAGAATATTTGCCTGAGTATGATGAAGGAGCAGAATTGTTTGTGAGATTAGAGCTTCCACTTACCAATTCAAATGTCAATGATACTACAACAAAGACTAGTATTGAGACGGTCAAGATTTTATTTATTTCACCAAATATTTCGTTTACCATTCATTTACTCCTAAATATTGGTTTATCTAAGCATATACCTAATAGTCTCTATTTTGAAAAGAACTAAAAGGTGAAAAATAAATTATATTTTCTAACTAAAAATTAAGATAAGTTTTATTTGATACAATATATTTGTGGATTATATTGTAGTCATAGTACATCATCACACATAACGTTTAATTAATCTATGTATTAATATTCATACTATATAATTAAAAGAGAAATTTAGATTAGAAATATAGCTATGGGATTTATAATATTTAACTGAACAAAAAAATCTTCAAATTTTGTCTTATTAAATAAAAAATTTATGGGAAAATTGTTTGCTAATTTAGCTTCTCAATTACATTAATACATACTCTGAAAACTATAGTAATTATTTTAAATAATGCGATGTTTTATGCGTAAATATATGTTTTTTAACTATTCAACCTGGGGAAAAAAATGTCAACAACCATCTTTACTGAGATTAATTGATCAAATTTCGGTGGGTGGATTTTGATATTATCACTGCTTTGAATTTGTTTAATCTTTCTAGTGCCTATTTTAAGTCCATTTCACGAAGAGAAAAAAAGCAAATATTCCTACAAAGATACCAAAAAATGCAATGCCAATAATGACTTTAACTATAAAATATACTGCTTGCTTCATCTTAATTTTGTTATCAAGCATGTAAATAACAGCCACTTCCTGGTCAAATGTCATCAATTACTTAGTTTTTTGTGTTAATTTAAATGATCAGGTTGATCTTAGATGTCAAAAAGGAACTCTGTGAGCTGCGGGGGGAAATGCCTACAGCTCGATCAAATCTCTACTTGAGTATATGGGGTTATACACCATTTATAATTAAATTTATTTGATTATATACTTTTATGAATATATTCTACGAACTTAAAGTAATTAGTATTAACATTATGTGGTCCTAGTCTCATGAATTATAATCTAGGAAGCCTTTTCCAGACAATCACTAAATCATGTAATCTCAGCCCCTATAACAAGTTTTTTGAGTGTTCTCTAAGGGGATATACCTTACTAGACTCGGGAAAATGTCCTATACTGCCCCAATGCGGTCTTAGTTGACTAGAGTATATTCAAATCGTCCCTAGTGGCATGTTGTAAGACTAATAATTGATCCACATCGTTCGATTATCAATTCCAATTCTGTATTGTTTATTGCAGGACCAAGGACCTTGATTATATTCTCTATCCATCGTTGTTTTTGGATAGTTATGTTTTACCTTACAATGCAGTTTTCTTAGCTGGTGTCTGAATTCAGACTAAAAGTTATTTTCCGTAATAGTTTCTCTAAAATTTAAAATGTTGTTGCACTATTGGAGCTTTGAAAGTCCAGATAAGTTTTAAAAATAATATCGAAATTAATTTAATAAATAAATAATATATTTTTTAAGTAGGAATCTTTAATTTGGAGAGTGAAGTATTAAACTATGTGTATTTGTTTAGTTATTTTTCATCATTACTATTTCAAACAACTTCAGGAGACTGAATATGGACACATCTAAATGTGATGAAGCGAGTCAAAGTCATATTATCATAACGGCTTTAGGAATTACGGTGCTGACGTTTTTTATCCTAGTGAGTATCGCAGGCGCGACGCAGGATCCAATGGTTTGGAAGTATAAAGGGAGCGTACTTTCTGACCAAAATAACAAAGCAATTGAAATTAATCCGCAGAATTCAATCGATTGATATAGTAAAGGACGTACTCTATATAAATTAAATAAATATGATGAAGCAATAAAAGCATATGAAAAAGCAATTGAACTTAACCCACAGGATTCAAAATCTTGGAACAATAAAGGAATTGCTTTGTATAATTTAAATAAATACGATGAAGCAATAAAAGCATATGACAAAGCAATTGAAATTGATCTGCGGAATTCATTGGCTTGGTATAATAAAGGAGATTCTTTAGGTAGATTGAATAAATCTGATGAAGCAAAAAAAGCATATGATAAAGCGAATGGAATTAATCCGAATAGTCCATATGCTTGGAATGGCAACGGACGTGATTTTGATAATTTGATTTGCTTAGAACTATTAAGAATTTTTTAATAGATTCTAAAGGAATAACTAGTTTTTAACTTAGTGCAGGAATCCAAACTAGGATTCAGAAATAAAGAAAACAGATATGGTTTCGCGAGATAAATTTAATATATAGAAAGAATTTGGATAACTGTATATATAATTTAGGAAATTGTAACCCAATTTGTAGTTATTATATATTATTTATCCTCAAAAAAATATGTTATGTTTTAAGAATGATATTCAGAAGTACACTCGGAGTCCTAACAGTTGAAATCAACACTTCTGAAACTTGGAAAAATGTATTTATCGTCAATTACATATGTTTTTTACTGATCGTAACTGCAAGATTGAGTGAAGGAAAGTACTGAAAAATGGAAGGGAAAAGTAAATCTCTCTATACTTTCTTTCTCCCATGTTTTCCTGAGTTATATAGCGTCAGATGATTGTAATTTGAATATTTAAATTAAATGACATATTTTTTGTTTGGATTTTAATTTAGGATATCAAATTAGCTCTTAAAATTCGTGATTCAATTGGACAGTAAGGAATGCATTTTCAAGAAATAAACGATTAATTACAACAATTTTATTCCCAGCAGAATTGTATATATTTAAAATAAAAAATAATACTCCAACTATTAAAAGATCTACCTCTATTTCTAAGGCTGGTAGATATCTATAAACAAGATTATTTATTCAACTCACTTTCCACAGGTGTACACAAGAATTCCATCTATTTTCCCAATATGACAATAGCTTAAAAATTAATCTAACTTTCAATGAATAATAGCTGACAAATAGGCTAATAAATTATATCTCTGTGTACATATACAAAATGTCGGATTTAAAGTATTTTGCGAAATATGATACCATTTAAAAATTACATATTCAGAGAAATTCGAGGCAAAGATCTACGTAGTATTCTCTTGAAATCTTTTTTAGCCAATCAGGCACCAGACCATTCCTGTCAATTATGATTTCATTAAGGTAGTATAGAGATTCCTCTGTCCTACATTCGCTGAGCCTCTTTATGGCAATTCTCCTCCCCCATGAAGATCTTTCATCATCAAAAGCTTCAAGATAAAGCTGGTATTCTTTACTATCCTCCATTACATAATTGACATTACCAATCGGATATAACTGTTTGTGTTGGATCTCAGGAATTAAGGGATTTTTTAATATTTTCTGGATCACAAAAATTCATCATAATCTTCTACATTCTACAAGTGCAACAAATTAGAAATCCGGAAAATAGTAACAAATTTTGGAATTTAATATGGCCAAAATAAATTATGTAGTAAAGGTCTCTATGAAAGTTCTTTTGTCCAATAAATGTAGGAAAATAAAGAGATACTCAAGATAATACCGGTATTCTATGGATCGAATAAAGCTATGTGACTAGATATAGTGACGCCTGGATTTAGATAGAACTCTATATAAACTTTTCTGCATTTGGATATTGGAAGGTCAAAATCTCTTAACAATAATTTTTGTCCCTAAAAGCTCTAACTAGGTTTGCTCCAAAAGAAGAATAAAACATCTTCAGCTAATTGGAGACAAACTTGCTGAAATTGATTCCTTAATTTATTGGAAAATCGTTTGTGTGATTTTTGATTCCATGCCATATTAAATAATTCTGTTTAAAATTCTTGTTTTACAGCAATAGCATGATCTTTCCGACTTTTGATTTGAGAAATAATGTATTGATCAACTTTCTTTCAGTAAATTTTTTGGTTTTCCTTAGTATATATCATACAGTACCAAAGTTTGGTCATTCAGAAGGACGATTATTGATAATTGCAATGAATAATAAATATGTGGACAGTTGTAAAACCAACTTTATTGCCTTGATATTGGGAAATAACAAAATGGGATGATTAAGGAAGCCACTTTTCCTCATTCAGATTATGGACATGCAAATACGGATAAACATCGGGAAAATGAAGCAGTAAAAAGGAGAAGCAGAAGCAGAACCTGAACAAAAAAATGGTATCAAGGCATACTTTGATATAAACTCATAGAGCAATAGGCAGACATTATTATAGGATCAGAAAATTCAAGAAAAAGACTGCATAAATTCATGATTTTCAGGTTTATTTACCACAAAAATGGAATGTTTTGCAAAGGCAAATAATACTTTGGAGAAAAATCAAAAAATTATGCTGAAGCGATGAAAAGAAAGGTAAAAGAAAGTTCTCTGGGAATGAGTGGTATAATTAAGAAACATAAGGATCAGCTCAAAAAGAGCTTCAAGTAAACGAGTTTCTGCAGTATCTAAAAAGATATTCAAAGCAAAAAAAGTTTTTGTCACTACTGTTCAAAGAATGAATCTAAAGATGTTGTGTGCAGCTTTTTGTTATAATCTTTATTTTTGATGACATTGAGAATAAAAAGAGTATTTATGGATATTGGGAACTATCTTTAACAAAATCAAAGAATAGTGAAGGAGATAAAAATCGAATCAAATACAGAAATTAGCTAGAAAGATTTGAGCAGAATTCACGGGAATAAAAAAATTAAAGTTGAATCAGAATCCTCCCTATTTTATAGCACAGTAGTTTGGTAACTGAGTTCCATTTTATAGTGCAAACATGGCTTAAAATATAACTCTGTTAGTTGAGAATGGTTCTCTGGGAATTTTCCATCTCCACAAAAGTTGAGGTATTCGATTGGAATAAATCTATTAGTAATTGCATCTAATATCAGATGAGGTGATATATATTATGACAAAAGGATCTGATATAGATAGCAATAAATATAGAACTTCGTATTATAATCGTATGAATAAATTAAATAATAACGAGCTTATATGGGAATTTAACAATGTAAAAAAATATCCTTCAGGCACACCAAAGGATGAGTTCATCAAAATACGGATGCAGGTATTAGAAATGCTTGCATCTGAGCGAGGTATCCTACTCTAAACATGTCCTTTGTACTTTTTGTACTTGCTAATTATATGGATCCTATATTATAGTTTAGTTTTTGAACTAATACATGCAAACCTGTAGCTCAGGTCCATGGCTTAATTTTCTCCATTATTACAATGGCTTTATCTCCACCTTATCTTTTAATCCCTTCCTATAGGCCGAAATTATAAAGGATTTCGTTAAACATCTGATTTTCACGATTATTTATATTCCGTTTATAAGCATATGACTAAATTAAGGAATTCGTCGAAATAGTCTCTACTCAGATTCCTTTCAGTTTATTACATAATCGTCAATCAACCGGAAGCAAGTTATGCGGCTTCTTGAGAATTTTATGCTCTGTGAACGCTTTTTATTTACCGTCGAATTCAAGCATTATCATAGTTTTTTTCCACCTTCAGGCTAGGAATATCTTCAAGAAGTCCAATATCCAATTAAACATAATTAACACACTAAGAATTGGCTATAAGAGCTACTATGGAGTATAACTTATTCCACTGAGACCAGAGAGAATTTCGATAAATTTCGATGCGTTTGAGTGTTGGCTAGTTTAAATACTTTAACACTGATTTTTATTCATGAAACCTCTTTCCAATTTTGCTCTTTAATAAGAATAAAAATATCTTCAGTCAATTGGAGACAAACTTACTGAAATTTATATGTCAATTGATTGGAACTCTTTTTGTATCGTTTTTGAGTCCATATATTTTAACAAAACCGTTTTTTGATGCAGAACTGAAGCTGATGTCATAATTATGTCTAAAATGATTGTTTCACAGTCTGGTTATTCAGGAAAAAGGTATTGATAATTACAAAGAAACAGAATATGGTAAAAGTTCCAAAGTCAACTCGATTGCGTTGGTTTGAAAATGAAAACGAGAATTATTCTGTAAGTTACTTTTATTTATTCAGATCCTGGACATACAAAAGCGGATCAACCTCGAGAAAAATGAAGTGAAAACAAGGCGAATCAGAGATCTAACTTAGGTAAAAAAATGATAAATCCCACTTTGATATAAATTTAATATTATAATATAAGGGATTATGAGCTGATCAGAAGATTCAAAACGACAACTGCATCACTTCATGATTCCAAAGTAGATTTATCAGAAAAAAATGAACTGGATTATATATACAGAGGATACTTTGGAGCAAAATCAAAAGGTTATGATTCAACAATGAAAAGAGCAGTAAAAGAATATCCTTTGAAATAAGATACATATTAAAGAAAAAGAGAATCAGCTCAAAAAGATATTCAAAGTGAAAAAAGTTTTTGTTGCTACCGTTCAAAGAGTGAATCTAAAGATGTTGTTTACAGCTTTTTTATGATCTCTATAAATTATGACGTTGTAAATAAATAGAGTATCTTGAGGAAATCGGAAATTTCTTTAAATCAAAGAATAATGAACCAGAATAAAAATCGGATCAAATAAAGAAATTCGCGAGAAAAATTTGGACCGAATTTCCGCGAAGAAAAAAATGAAAGATAAATCGTAATCCTTTATATTGTATCGATACGTTGGCACCAAAAATATGTGATAATGATCTGACTCAGATCTTGGTAAAAGGTGGGATCCCGCCTCTGATGATGGTGCCAAATAAACTCATTTTAAAAAGAAATGATAATCTAGTGGGTTAAATAAACAAAACAGGTGAGTGTTAGCTTAAGCCTCGATCTAAAGGACGCGGACGTTGTGATTTTCCACAAACACAGAGTTCTCAAAATTTAGATGTTGACTTCAGCTGCAGGCAATTAGGTCTGTTCTTGCTTCCACTCTGGATATAATGGAATTATTCGAATTCAAATATTTTCATTTGCTTATATATTTCTTCTTTTCCTGCTTTCCATGATTTCCAACATAGTTTTTTTAATGACATAGAAAGTTTTACCATCACCAACAGTTAATCATCCTAAAATTGCTTTTTAAATCCCAGGGCATTCTTTAAAGATTCCTCTTGGTATGGTACTTTTTATAATTTGCATCACTCTTAAAATAACATATTTTGGTTCAGCCCCAAAGAAAAGATGTACATGATCATCCTTAGTATGGATTAAATCAAACCCAAAAAAGTCCATTTTAACAATTTCAAAGCACATAAATTTCAAAAAATTGATTATTTCATTGACTAAAAAACTTCTGCTACTTCATATACAAAAACAATGTGGTGTCCTATTCCATAGATGCAATGTTTTTCATGGCTTAGTTCCATTAAATGGTACAAAGGTAGCTTAAAATAAATTCGCATGTAAATTTTTTTATCTTTGAAAAAGAAAATCAGCATCTATTGAAAATTTATACTCAAATTGATTGGATAAAATCAAAAATATATGGGTAATACGATAGGAAAATGATAACAATTTCTAGATCCCTTTAATTTGAGAAATTATCCATTTCGCACCATTTGCATTCCCCTTCCCAAACCTTTACCTTCAGAGGAAAACCGAACCTTTCCAGAAGGTTTGAGTGAATGCTCTGGCAGATATATTCAGAACTAGGGAACTCTATTAGTTCGTTTAATAAAATATGGTCATACTCCTGAAGAGTTTCTTTTACACCCCTTTTCAGGTCATAAAAATCAATTATCATCCCATTTTCCTGTACTTCTCCCTCTATTAAGACCTCTATTTTATAAGTGTGGCCATGCACTCTGCCACATTTCCCATGTCCTGGAAGGTAATGGGCACTGTCGATGTATTCAATGATTCCTAATCTCATTTTTGTCATCCTATGCACTCCATTTCAGTCAAGCAGCTTTTTATTATAATGTTCCCTCTTTCATTCTTACCTCATTAAGAAATGTTTTAATTATTTTCTGGGTTTTGAATTGATTGCAGTCAATTGCTAGTCAAATTAATGGTAACTTTTGGTAATCCTAAAAGGTATATGAAATGTATCTCCATTATAATATAGGCTATAAGCATCCCCACAGCCTGTGGGTCTGAGGAATGATACGCGTGTCTGTAAGTTCCAGCAGGTTTTTCTGTAGTTCCAGGATTTTTTGTATTGAAGCTTTCGTAAACTGCTGAGTTGTTGCCACGTTGCCAATTGGAGTTTCTGGCTGGAGAATTAAACAAGATATATACGTTGCTATAGCCTCTACAGCCATGATTACGTTTTCGAATTTAGTGTCTCTGCTTACAACTATTTTGCAAAAACAGTCTCTTGAATTAGTTTTTCTCAGAAGCATGAAGCACTCTATTGAATTTTCAATATGGGCTTCCCGGGTCTCAGGGCTAATATTCGGAATGGTTTCAGGAAGTTTGAAATCCCCGGCAACATAAGTGACCTTTTCACTAATTTTTCTGGCTTGTTTAGGTAGAGTCATATTGGATTCCAAGTAAAGAGGTAAGGACAAATTTAGTTTTTCTATAAAATCTGCATTCAAGAGAGGTTCTCCTCCTGTAAGGGACACTGAATGTATTTTTTTGAAAGGCTGCAACATAGTCTCCAGTTTCTCGATACTTACAGGGTTCGGAATTTTTTCAAAGTTTCCACTTCCTTCCATCTTCTCGTAATCGCAGGTACCTATATCTGCAAAATCCGTATCACAATAGTTACAATTAAGGTTACACCCTGAAAAGCGAACAAAAGCCTGCCTTGAGCCTACATATGGGCCTTCTCCCTGTACAGAGCAAAATACCTCCTTTATGGTAGCAAATTTATAGTCTGAAGCGGACATCTGTACAACTCCAAAGTGGCTAAATTTCATAAGGTTTTTTACAATATCCTCAAACTCACATATTTGAGCTTTCTCTAACGCCTTCGTGAAGCTTTAAATATCTTTACCGCTTCTTATGCAGTTTTTTTTCATATTTTCATAGATGTCTTGAAAAAAGTTAATTTCCTAATGAATCTTTTGGGAAACCGCAGAGGTACAGGCACTAGATATCATTAGTATTTTCCTTAAATGAAACGGTCATTTCCATTATGTGTAGTTTGTACTCCGATCCAGGCAAGTTTTTAAAAGGACGATAAAAAGACGCTCTTATGCACAAGCCAGCTTCAGATAGATGAAGTCAAATTGTCCCATGATAAAGCTTACTCATATCTTAGGATCAGATTTACTCTTTGTTCATATGTCTTCAAAGTCAATTATATGCTATATTTTTACGTCATATGCACCTCTGAATACTACAACAAAGTTTTTTAAACTCCAAAACTATTGTAGCTCAGTGAGTGGAGATCTGGGTCCAGTAATAGTCAAATTTACCAGGCAAGAAAATTTACTTCGTCCCCTAAATAAAGAATAGAGTATTCTTGATTCTTCGAATTCTCCACATAATAAGTCGTCAAAGTTCTTAGAAATAATATCGAGAAAGCAAAAATAGAAAAGCCCTTTAAATCACTTTACAAGTGCT
Source organism: Methanosarcina sp. (assembly GCA_003164755.1). Classification (GTDB taxonomy): domain Archaea; phylum Halobacteriota; class Methanosarcinia; order Methanosarcinales; family Methanosarcinaceae; genus Methanosarcina. Next base: position 14,790 of record PLUB01000057.1, read on the forward strand.
TTTGCAGATCTTCTGATGAAGCGTCTCTTGTGACCTGAAGAAGTGAAGCGCTGCGCAGGCCCTGGATGTGCTTTTTGTGCCCGTGATTTCGGGACCTTAATTACTTTTCCTTTTCTACCTTTTACCTTAACCCAATTAATACTACCGGTTTTGCCCATTATCATTCCTCTTTAGCTTTTAATCGTAATTTTTCTCTGAATTTATTAATAATTAATCCTGTACTGCATTTCCATGAGTCATTAATTTATCAATAAACAACCCATATTGCCTTGGTTTTTCTCCTTGGAGATTTTTCAACAAATAAATATTTCTTGCTTTTGTAACGTTAAATTGATGATTTCTAATGTTACCTCGAATATTCAAAATATTCGGAAGTCTTAAAGTGCAAAATCATAAATGTAATCAAGCCTTGGGTTTATCATAAAGAGAAATGCTAGTAATTAAATGTTACGGACATGGGCTGAAAAAAGGGTATAAAATGTGAAAAATGAGAAATGAGTACAAAGTAAAAGTCAAATATTAGAATAATGTAACCTGAGAATTGAAGAATTCTGTTCTGGAAAAAATTAATTCGCATAAAAGAATGATCTCATTGCGCTCAGACTTTTAGGCTTATTAAAGGAACTTGTGGCCATAAAGAATTTCTCTAACTCGGAGTTTGTCGGTATCAACAAATAACTGAGATTCAAGTGTTAACTCTGTGCATGGTGCTTCACTAAAGAGTTTAACTATTACGTTTTTCTTCTCGATGCAGACCTGATTATTGAAAAAAGATGGATACTAAAGCTAGTATCCCTGCCCTTATTATGAATTTTGTGATCAGAAAGGAAGATTTTGTGTTGCAGGCTATGGTTTGAAAACAAAACCTGACAGTTTCTGTATTTTCCTTTATAAAAAGCTATGAGAAATGTATAAAGAGCCCCATTTCAATTTGCAGAATTTATCCTCACATGCTTAACAAGGAAGCTGATGAATCATACAAAGTTGATTTGCGCCAGATAAACATCTTAGATGAGTACAGAAGTTACCATTCCAAACTTGGGTACCTTGAATGTAAAGCAATTTGCCAAGAGACCCGAGGTTATGAAGAAACTTACCTGAGACAGATTATTAATTTTTAAGGGGCTCTGCAAGACCATTTTGAAAAGAACAGCTTGAAACATGTTCAGAGAATAATATGATCACACAATGCGGAAATTTCTCAAAAGCAGTTCCGAGCTTGAAGTCTGCGCACACTCCAGAATTGGATTTGCGAAAAATAATCTCAGAACATTTAATAACTTAAATGGTTAACTGAAGGTTAAGTAAAAGTAATAATCTCATATAAGAATTTTAATAGTTATTCACGGCAAAAAAACAAGAAATCATTTTATTTTCTGTTTCCTTTGACCTTCCATTTAAGAAGTACTCCATTTTCTATCTTTTCCAGGGATACCAATTCAAGTTCTAAGATTTCAGTTTCTGAGAATCCCTCCCCGTCAGTAAAAGTTGGGGAAGTAGCTCCTCCGATAATAAGATTTCCTACAAAAGTATATATTTCATCAACAAGGCCTGCAGAAAGCATGCCCCAGTTAAGAGTTGCACCTCCCTCTACCATAAGAATATTTATTCCCATTTTCTTCAATTTTCCTACAAGCTCTGAAAGATCGACTTTATTAGTCTCCGTTTTAATAACAAGCGCCATTTTCTCCAGTTTGTCTACATTTTCTGCAGGGGCTGCATTTGAAACTGCAATTATTCTTATTCCATCCCCTTTTTTGAAAATATCTGCATTCACGGGGGTTCTCGCGGAACTATCCACAATAATTCTGGCTGGGTTTTCACTTTTCCCAGCTGCTTTTCTGGCAGCTTTCCTTTCTGGAGATTTCACAGTAAGGCTTGGATCATCTGAAAGGATAGTTCCTATTCCTACCATCACAGCATCTACCTGAGATCTTAGATCATCCATTCGTTCAAAATCAAGCTTTCCAGAGATCCGAATCTGTTTCCTTTCCTTTGTTGAGAGTTTACCGTCAGCTGATATAGCAGAATTGATAAAAATGAAAGGCTTGTCCATTTTCAGGCTCCTGAAATCTGTATCTTTTGGAGCAATTTTCTTTCGAAAAAAAGCCATGTTATCAACATATATTGCGTAAGCTCCATGGTTCATTTAATTGTTTTTCTTTGCTCCGTATTAGATGTTGATCGTGGTTTGTTAGCGGATCTTAACCGGAATTATTCCATTTCGACCAAAGGCTTCAGAAGATCATGATCTCTCAAAAGTCCCTGAAGTTTGCGGTTAGAGTTAATGATTGGAACCTGGTCAATCCTATTCCGCTTCATCTTCCTTGCACAATCGCTAACAGATGAAATATAAGTTGCTGTGATCGGTTCACTGATCATAATATCACTTGCGATTAGGTTAGGGACTTTGATCCTTGAAACACTGTAGTAGATGCTCATGGTATCACGCATTGATTCCCAGGTCCAAGCATCATCGTCCAATCCTGCAGACATATCTGACATCTCTACACTGTCCTCAATTATGCTGGCAGAAATTACATCACGATCCGAGATTATTCCTACGAGTTCCAGATTCGCATCAAGTACAGGGACAGCCTTGACTCCTGCAAGCTCCATTATCCTGGCAACAACAGGCAAAGGTGTTTCATTATAAATAGCAACTACATCTTTTTCTACGTAATCTTTGATGGGAATATCGATATTCATATCTGCAATTGTTGCCACAACATCTGCAACAGTAACAAGGCCTACGAGTTTTTCCTCATCTACGACCGGGAGCCTCCTTATGCGATGTTCTAAAAGAAGATGTGCTGCTGCCTGTATGGATGACCCAGAGGATATGGTCATAGGATTCCTTGTCATAAGGAGGGCTAGTTGTTCTTCTTCAGGATTTTGTAAAAGATTTGTCCTGGTCACGATTCCTACAACTTTGGATTCTTTAATTACCGGAACCCCTGAGATATGTTTGTTCTTAAGAACTTTAAGAACTTCGTCCCTTGAGCCTGGTAGGGTTGCACTTGCTACATCCCTGACCATAATATCTTCAATGAAAATATTTTTTGGCATGCGATTTACACCTTTGTATCCTCTGATTCCGGATTTATATTCCCTTTCTCAAAAGATTTCTCATCTGATAGAAAGAATCATCCCTGTTCTTCACTCCGGACTACTAGAACCGGGATTTTTGAGCTTCTCATTACTTTTTCTGCAACACTCCCCATTAAAAACCTATCGAGTCCGGTTTTTCCGAGGGTACCGACTACTATAATGTCAGCGTTATTATTTTCTGCGAAATTGATAATTTCACTGCTAGGATGTCCTTCCAAGATAACATCTTTTACATTTATTCCTGATGCTTCTCCGAGTTCTCTTACTTCAGATAATGCTTTCTCTCCTTCTTTTCTTAGGACCTCATACATTTCTTCCCACCCGCCATCCATTGGTATCGAGGAAAAAGAAGATGTATCCACCACGTAGAGAGTGTGAACCGTGGCTCCGCTGAGTTTTGCAATTCCAATACCGTAAGAAATAGCTTTCTTACTATTTTCGGATCCGTCTGTTGCAATTACTATATTCCGGTAAAACTCGCTCTTCATGTCTTGTTCTCCATTTGCTTACGAATGAAGTACCGATAGTATATCATCAGGTCTTGCCCGCCTTACAATTCCACTTATAGGGTTTTTTATCCCTGTAAGATTATTGGAACTTCCATCCAAGATCATTAAATTAGCTTTATTTCCCTTTTCAATCGAACCTGTGGAATCCTGATCCGTTATAAAAGAACCATTAAGTGTGCAAATTTTAAATACTTGTCTATCCTCGATTGAAAAAACCTTGGACATAAATTCCATTTCAGCAAACATATTTACCGAATTTAGCATTACATTATCTGTTCCTGCAGCTACCCTGAGTCCAGCCTCCAGCATTTCTGTAATAGGTGCCATTCCAACTCCTGTGACAAAATTTGATCTAGGACATACTACAACCGGAATTTTCGCATCAGCCACATATTCAAGATCTTTTTTTGTGGCAGTAGTTAGATGAATTAGGAGATCAGGTTCAAATGATAGTGCTTTTTCTATATCGTTTCGATTCTTTTCTCCTGCATGAATTGCAAATAACTTTTTAAGATCTCGTGTGTAGTTTGCGATCTCCTCCAATATTACAAGATCAAGATCATTTGCCCCGCTCATTCCAATTCCGTTGGAATTTAGAAGAACTCTTTTTACTTCGTCAAGTACCACTATGAGGGGCAATTCAGGTTTTTCAGGTCTACCCAGTATCCTGGAATGGATTTCAAGCCCTTCAAGAGCTTTATTTAATGCTTCAATCCCTAAAATACCTCCTTCTCTAAAATCTACAAAAGCACAGGTACCTGTTTCGATCATATCAAATAGAGACTTTCTCATACTTGCTACAAGGATTTTATATGGCGTTTCTCTGAGAATTTCATGCTTTACTCCATTTGGATATTTTACGAGAGAATCAAGATCTTTCTGAATCCGAAAGCCAGAAATTGTTCCTAAAGGAGGATCTTTGAGTACCGAATCTCCAAGGTGAGTGTGGGCATTGACAAAACAGGGAGCTATTATATTGGAAGAACACGTGTGTTCCTCTCCAATTTCTGTAATTATTCCGTTATTTATGCAGATATAACCCTCAACAGTTTCCAGTTCGGGACCTGCAATGATTGTTCCGGAAATAATTTTTTCATTACTGTACATATATAATAACCTCTATTATTTCTCAAGACCTGTGTACTCATTTTGCAGAAGACTAAATATATACATATTTTGTAACTTTTCAGCTTGGGAAAAACAATATTATTAGTCACCTTTACTGAGATTCAATAAGCAAACTTTGGTGGGGTGAATTGATTTAACTGTTAGCTATTGATGATGATTTTATTTTACCTATCATTTAGTAATCATAAATATTTATTGAATCAAAATAGAATCGGCCAAATAATCTTGGGAAGGCTGAATGGTTACAATACAATATAACAGTCACTTTTTTATGATGAACCTATTTATATGGATTTTTGGATTGTTCGAGTATTTCCCGGATATATTTTAAACTTTCTAATGAATTTTTGGTAAATACTGTGTGTTGCCATTAGTTCTTTTAAGGCTGTTTTTGGTATTTTATCGGGTCATACTTTATCTCCTTCAGAGCTTAATCATTTGAGGATCAAATTCAAGCACAAGCAAGTTTTTCATAAATATAATAATAGATAGTTGAAAATTTTAATAGCACTATTTTTAGTTCAGCTGTATAACATTAGTTCAGATTTAATGCAGTCACAATAATTATTATTTATTCGTTTCAAATTTTTCCTTACTAGTTCACACGAAAAAATTTCGTCCATATATCTTAATTTTGTCTTTTTTTGCTTCCTTGAAGCCAAGTTCCTACTTCAACTCCGGAGTTTATCCTAAAAATGCACATACATTTTATCTCCCTTTACTTCAAAATCTACTTGCAGGCTCTATATAAGGAAATCAGGACATAACTCAAAACTCAGTTTTCATGTGAGGTTAACTAAACTGTTTCATCGATTCTTGAAACTGAAAATCCCTTCGGAAACAAAGGTTCCTTAGGATTCACTTACCTATGTCATTTAAAGCAGTTAAATCAAGAGAAGTAGGAATATTTTCGAGTCTCTGTGACTCTTTTTTATGAACCTGGAGATATGTGCTTTCACCTGATCTTTCCAATCTAAAAGAAGACAAAATGCTTTTTTATTACAACACAAAGTATATATCATATGGTGCGTTTTCTAGTGATGTTTTTACCGAAGAACCTACGCTTTTGCAGGAATTCCTGAAAAGCCACGCAGCAATTTTTAGTGGCGGATTTGAATCTCCCGATCGATTTGTTGGTCCGTTATAGTCGGTAAAGATATAACTTCAGCCCAGAAAATTTTCCTTTCGGGCATCGATCAATTGATATCAGGAGAACTATTATGGCAAAAATGCATACCAAAAGAAAAGGTAAATCCTCTTCCACCAAGCCCAACAGAACAGAACCGCCTGAGTGGTCAAAGATTAGCTCAGAAGAAGTTATTTCTATAATACTTGATCTCTGGAAACAGGGTATCTCTACATCCGAAATAGGGATGATTTTAAGAGATCGTCATGGGGTCCCTGATGCAAAGCTTATCACAAGCAAGAAGATAACAACCATCCTTAGGGAAAACAACGTTGCTTTGAATATCCCGGAAGACCTTACCAACTTGATCGTACAAGCACTCAAGCTGAGGAAGCATATTTCTGTCAACAAGAAAGACGTCCACAACAAACGTTCCCTCAACTTGACTGAATCAAAGATAAGAAGGCTCGTTAAATATTACCAGCAGGAAAAGGTACTACCGAGAGACTGGTTCTATAAACCTGAAACCGCAGAGATGATGATTACAAGATAACATTAAATATATCCTTAGTTATATATCGTCGGTTTCGCTTCTCTCTAAACCGTTTTTCATACTATTTTTGAAAACATATATTTTTATTGTTTTACCAAATAAATATTTCCTATATTATTTTGAATAATTTCACCTCAAATTTTTTATAATTTCTCCATATTCTCACAACCTAAAAAAACTAAATCGCATTCGTAGTATTGATTTTTCTGGCAATAGGTTCTAAAAGATATTTTCTGGTGACTCTAGGTCTTCAAATTTCAAGGTAATGTGGAGCCTTTTATCATATAATTGAATGAATTCCTCAAAGATTTCAAACTTGCTTCTGAAACTCTGGTATGCATAGAATTATTTCTCAATTTTTCGGTTTATTTGAGGATTTTTTAACCTCGAAGTATTGGCTCATTTGCTTCTGTGATCCATTATTAGTTTCTTTAATAGCATATATTCCAGTATTGTCTGAAGAGTTCGACCATCACTTAGATCGTATTTTGCGTGTTGCAATCATAGCCAACTTAAAAATTAACTACATTTTTAAAAACAAATCATAGTTGGAAACGTAATTATAGCTAATTTAGATAAATCACTAACTTTTTTCATATGCTCATAAAGGACATAATTTCATTAGTGAAAACTAAGAGCTAATAGATAATACTCTTTAATTTGCAATTTTAACTTATTCTTTCAAAACACAGCTATCCAGAATTTGAGACATATTTTAGCTACGTTATATAGCACTCATATATATACTAACTAAATATATTTTACTATTATTTAATTAAGCCGTCGTTTTATTAATGTTCTTCTAATCGTTAATTTTCTATATATAACTTTTTAGTTATAGATAATGCTTCAAATTATTTATATAGTTGTATTACATAATAGCAATGGGGCTTTCAGTACAAGAACAGAGGTGTGTTATTCACATTTGATGAACATCTTATGAAAGAAAAAGGGGATACAATACATGGAACAGATTAAGAATTGTATAATTGATTATTTGAAGGCTAACTCTTTTATGGACAAGGATACCAAATTTGGAGATAATGATTCTCTTACCCAGAGCGGAATTATAGATTCAATTGGTCTGCTTGAACTAGTGGACTACATCAGTGAGAAATATTCGATTGAAATTCCTGAAGACATGCTAACGCCGGAAAACTTTGACTCACTGCAGGGAATTACTAATATGATATTCAAGCTGGCGAAGTGAAAAAATGCGAATTGATGCGTATATCACAGAATACGCCAGAATAACTCCTCAAAATATTGCTCTTGAAGAAGGCAAAAATTCAATTTCCTATGGCTGTCTTGATGAGGATATCAATATTCTCGCCTCTCCTCTTGTGGTTTTTGAACATTGCAGATTTGCAATACTGGCAGAGTCTGGAATACAATATATAAAAATACTTATGGCTGTATACAGGTCAGCCAACATTGCAATCCCGTTGCCTATCGAATTCCCAAAATTCAGTCTTGAATTGATCCTTGATGCTAACAATGTCAATAATATAATTGCAACAGATACACAGTATTTTAGATTTGGAGAGAGTTTTTTTGAACGCTTTGGAACCGTGATCATTGTCGACAATGATAACTCTTTGAATATTCTACGTAGGAAGCTAGAATCAGAAACAAATAAACCGAAACTTAGACTGGTCATTTACACTTCAGGCACAACAGGTACTCCAAAAGGAGTCATGTTAAGTGACAAAAACTTGGTAGCAAATGCAAAATCAATAATAGAAGTGCTTGGAATAACACCAAAAGATAAAGCAGCACTTGTTATATCCATGCACCATGCTTTTGGGAATTCCATAATAGATTCCCACATTATGGCTGGAGGATCAATCAGAATTGGAAGCATGAATTTTATGGATTCGGTTTTCAATCTGGTTGAGTCAGAAGTATCCATATTCTATGGAGTACCCAGTACATATCGTATACTTCTCAAGTATCCAGATAGATTCAAAAAAGCTTTTGCTAATGTCAGAATGGCTGCATCTGCTGGTGGCGGCATGGATTGGAAGATTATAACAGATATATGGGGACTAACTCCTAATATAGATATTTTGCCAATGTATGGCCAGACGGAAGCTACAGCACGGCTTGCCTACCTTCCAGCAGAAGATGTGGATGAATTCATTGACACTATAGGAAAAGCAATTCCAGGGGTTGAGCTGGATGTCTTTGATTCTGAGTATAGATCAGTAGAACCAAAAATAACAGGTGAATTGGTCGCTAGGGGGGACAATATCCTGTTAGGTTACCTCGATGATGAGATCTCCACTAAGGAGAGGGTCATAGATGGGTGGTTGCATACAGGAGACCTTGCACAAAAATTACCTAACGGGTATATTAAACTGCTTGGTCGCAAGGACGATCTCATTAAAATTGGCGATCATCGTGTGAACCCAAGAGAAATTGAAAGGCATATAGAGGAGAATAACAAGGTTTCCAAAGTTTTTGTTGTGCCTATATCCCATGAACTTTTGGGAACTGCGATCAGCCTCATGGTCATACCTACTAAGGGGACAGAAATCAATACTCTATTTACATTCTGCCGAAAGAGCATGCCAGGTTACCTGTGCCCAAGAGAAATATTACTCATAGATAGTCTCCCATTAAGCGAGAACGGAAAAATATCCAATCGATCCATCATAGAGGAATACAAACATGTCAAAGCTAGTATGTAAGAAATGTGTTCTGGATTCGGATATCCCAGGTATAGAAATTAATACGGAAACTGGTCTCTGCCATTTTTGTGAGACCTACACTCCTCTTTTATCACAGGAAAAGAGTGAATATCTGAGTAAAATTGATGAGCTGTTTAAAAATTGCAGCGGAAAGGGTAATTATAGCATTATTTATGCACTTTCCGGTGGGAAGGATTCTTCATACACGCTTTACAAGCTCAAAAAAGAATATCCTTTCTTGAATGTTTTGGCTGTTCAGTTTGATAATGGATTTATTTCTGAAAATGCAATACAAAATGCCAAGAAGATGTGCAAGGTCACAGGCTGCGATTATTTTCAGCTGACAATAGAAAAGGATATACTTTACGATACATTTCGAAAAGCGGCCGAATCTCATGATGCATTTCCTAACTTCGCTAAATACCGCGCCAGTGATATCTGCAATATCTGTATCACTATAATCAAACAGAAACTTATAGAACAGGCAATCATTCAGAAGGCACCTTTTATTGTATTTGCTTTCACAGCTGGACAATCTCCGAATCCTATAATTAACTTATCACTTAACTTTATAAAATGGTCCAGGAATCTATTTGAAAAGCAGCTTCAAAAAATAGGCGTTGATGATAAAGATGAATTATTCCTCATAAAAAGTGAGATTATTGAGAATATGGGGGAGAATGCTCTAAGTATTCTGCATCCATTGTGTTTATGGGAATATAGTGAGGATAAAGTACTGAGGACATTGTTGGAAATTGGTTGGGAGTTACCGGATATTAAAGACAGTAATTCAACCAATTGTACATTGAACTCCTTTGCTTGCTATAACCATCTGGAGAAATATGGGTTCCATCCTTATGCATTTGATACAGCAGGACTTGTCAGAAGTGGGGAGATGTCTAGGGAAGAAGGATTTGAAAAAATTAACAAGGAGCTATCTAAGCAATTGATAGAAGAAGCTTCAAATAAGCTTAAGTTAAAACCAAATAATTTTAAAAAGTCGGTGACTACTATTTAATCCACCATTTATGATATATTTTATTAATATAAATAAAATGGCTATTGAAAGGGATGATATTATGCAAGCAGTGCAAGAATTGAATGTGCCGATAATGGAAGAACTGAGCAGAGACATTGAAAATTTAGCTTCAAAGATTCGAGGTTTTATTAGAAGTCAGATAGTTAGTTTTAAGAAAAAAGGAGCACTTTTAGGAGTTTCAGGTGGAATTGATTCAGCTGTTGCTCTTACACTTTGTGTACAGGAGCTGGGGAGTGAAAACGTATATGGGCTTCTTCTTCCTGAAAAAGAATCTGCTCCTTCCAGTAAAATTTTGGGCGCAGAAATCTGCGAAAGCCTTGGTGTGTCATATGAGAATGTTCCTATATCTCCAATCCTGGAGTCCCTTGATATTTATAAGAAAAAAGAACAGATCATTAAGAGAACCTGCCCTGAATACGATTCCAGAATTCATAAAACATCTTTAATACTGCCTGATTTCCTTAACCAGGGGCTTTTGAATGTCCCTTATATCCGATTGATAAAGGATGGTAAGACGGTTTCAAAATACAGGCTGAAGGCAAGTGACTATCTGGAACTGATCGGACTGCAGGGTGTCAAGCAACGGTCTAGAATGGTAATTCAATACATGGTTGCTGAAAAGATGAATTACGTTGTTTGTGGGACAACCAACAAGACTGAACTTGTCCTTGGTCAGTTCGTAAAATATGGAGATGGAGGTGTAGATCTCGAGCCTCTTGCTGATTGTTATAAGACCCAGATATATGCCCTTGGGAAATTTTTGAATGTCAATGAAGAGATCCTGACACGCCCTCCTAGTGCTGACACATGGAGTCATTATACGACTGATGAGGAGTTCTATTGGCGTATGCCCATGCACGTTATTGATCAGTTGCTATATTCACAAGAACAGCATTTACCTTTGGAGATAATTGAAAAGAACACAGGATTGTCCAGAGATAAGATAGAAAAGGCTCATAGACACCTTAATAAAATAAAAAATACCACTGAATATATACGGGCCATCCCTCCTATTTACTATCTGAGCAAATGAAATTTAGACGAATCAATTATCAGAGGCAAAAATGTAATAGCAACAATCAAGAAACTTTGCTACTTTGCCTGAAGCAGAAAACCTAGCATCTTGGAGGATCTCGATAAACCTCTGATCTCTAAAGGTCGAATATAAATCAGTTTATAAGCATATGAAAAATTATAGGGGTTTATCGAAATCCTCTATTAATTATATCTGACATATCTATGAATACAAGGGTTTCTATTGTCCGCTGCTTTGATTATTTGAACGCAAAGGAAGCGATCAAAGAGTCACTAAATCTGATTGGTGGTCTTGAGAAGATTATAGCTCCAGGAAACCGTGTTTTGCTCAAACCCAATGTACTTGGTATAAGGCCTCCAGAGGATGCAGCCACAACTCATCCAGCAATAGTATCTGCAATGTGTGAACTGGTTTTAGAGGTGGGAGGTGTTCCAATCATAGGAGATGGGTCCGGAATTATAAGCTCAGGATCTACTACCACTTCACAGGCATTTAGAGTAACGGGAATTGAAGATGTGGCTTCCAGGTTCGGGGTAGAGTTGATTAATTTTGAGACATACGGTTATGTTGAGGTTGATAGTCCAGATCCCAGACAATTGCCACATTTGTACATATCAAAAGCGATAATCGAGGCAGATGTAATAATTTCGCTTCCCAAGCTCAAGACCCATGAGCTCACGCTATATACAGGAGCAGTAAAAAATTTCTTTGGTATCATGCCTCAAAAAAACAGGAAGCAAGCCCACTTTCTGGAAGATCGTAATCATTTTGGAGAGTTAGTCACTGACATTTACTCTATTGTCAAGCCTCATCTTGCAGTCATGGATGGTGTAGTCGGGATGGAGGGGAATGGTCCATCGAATGGTACGCCTATCTTTGTAGGTGTAGTCATGGCAAGTTATGACTGTATAGCCCTGGATGTTGTGGCCTCCGAGCTAATAGGAATTGACCCTATAAAAGTTCCCACAAACAGAGCAGCAATCTCAAGGGGTTTTAGGACAGAGTGTCTGGAGATTGTTGGAATACCTTTGGCCGAAGTAAAAGTCACTTTCAAAAGATCCGAAGGTGGCGTCACTGCCATGATACCATCTTTTCTTATGAGGATCCTTCGAAGGCAGTTAACTGTGAAGCCCTTCATCAACACCTCAAGTTGTATACTTTGCAAAACATGCATTTTGAATTGCTCGGCAAATGCCATTGAAGAAGTAGGTAGGTCTCTCAAAATAAATGAAAGAAAATGTATTCAGTGTTATTGTTGCCGCGAACTTTGTCCCAAAGATGCGGTAGGAACAAAGAAATCACTACTTCTAAAGCTGGTTACAATAAATAATAAATAACAAAAAATTTATCCCAAATAAGTTCTCTTCAGTGCTGTTAATCAAAAATCAATTATAAAAAGACAATTATTTGTCAAAAGTAATGGAGAGTGAAAGATTTAATTGAAAAATGGGGTCACTAATATGAGTACCTTAATATCTAACAGAGATAAAGTAACCTATCGCGAAATTGCTGATCATTACAACAGCAATAAACTATTATTTGGAATAAAGTATTTCAAAAACTGGATTTTGGAACTACTTGCCTCAAATATTCCCGTTCCTTCATGGAGAGCAAAACTGCATAGGATGAGGGGTGTAAATGTTGGGAAGAACGTATACATCGGTTATGACGTAGTTTTTGACAGGTTACACCCTGAATTGATTACAGTAGGGGATTACGCTGAAATCGGTGATAGGTGTATATTGTCTGCACATTCAAGGGGCAGCTTAACCACAAGACAAGCATATCCAAGAAGTATGGCTCCAATCATAATCGGCCGAGGGGTTTCTGTTAATCCAGGGTGTATAATTACTCAGGGAGTCAAGATTGGAGAAAATTCAATAATAGGAATTGGGTCTGTAGTTAGCCGTGATATTTCTCCAAATAGTCTAGCTCTGGGCTACCCGGCAAAAGTTATTAAAAAACTTGATTGTGTAGGGGAGCTTCAAACCTAATCTTCCTATTTTTTTAATCATTTGTCGGATCTGCATTTGAATGCGATACCAAGTTGATTCAAGACAAACAGTGCTATCATTATTAAAAAGCAAACGAAAATAAATAGATACTCAAGATATTATGAAATTATTCACGTCGAATACTCCGTAGATTGTTGTGAGGATGAAAATTTCCCCGAGAACCGGCATTAAACAACTATTTCTGTTCCAAATCACCTTTGTACCATAAAATGAACCTCTGAAATGTAAACTATTTTGTCCATAAAATAATCCTTCTTCTGCAGATGTACACCAGAATTTCATCTATTTCTCAATAAGGCAATAGCTTAAAAATTAATTTAACTTTCAATAAATAATAGTTGCCAAATAGACAAACAGATTATATATTTGTTAAATGTTGGATAAATGAATCATAAAATATTGTCAAACAGTCACTGTTTCTTTTTATGTAACAACATAACATTTTACATCTATAATCCAATTTTTAAGGCTAAAATCCCATCATCATTTCTTCCGAAAAATCGCTGCTTTTTTCAATGGGTATCCTGAATATATTATTAATGAAAAAACTTATATGATTGTCTAAACCATAAGACTTTGTTACTATTATTAGACAAGGTAGATCCCCCTATCTATTTGGGCAGTGGATTTACCTTACAGGACTATAACAATATTCTTAATAGTCCTAAGTAAATATTATTTTTCAAAGTTTTATGGATCTTGTTTGCTTTGACATTGGAGCAGATTTGGAGCGGGTGTAGGAGTTGATGAACGTTTACTAATAAATTGCCAAAGCAGCTCCACTGGATTATGAATATGTAGTTGTAATTCTATGTATATTTAATAATGTTGACCAAAAGACAAGAACAAATCCAATTGGCTGGAATCTGATAGCTTCTGGCTCAAAGTAGGGTGTAATTCAACGACGTTCGAGAATTCGCTGGGCTATTAGGGTACCGAAGTTGTTCACGGCGGAGAAATTGAAACAAAAATAGTATATCTAGTAAAAGGTCATCCAATTAATGCTCAATTGCAATACAATGGAACTTGGCATACAGGTATGAGTGTTGAAAAAATTAAATATTATGGAAATCAAAGTGGATTATGAATTGGTTTGAGAAATACTGCTGATGATGCACACACCAGAAGTATATAATTTATTTCCAAATGTTTATTGTTCTGTTCGGCGAAATAGTATTGAAATTTAACATTATAACTTTTTTGATTATAACTTTTCTTGAAATATGATTTTTTATCTATACACACCACAAAATGCATTTGCTTAATATTCCACAGCACTTTTGAGTTTTTCTATTCGTCTATTTCTTGATAATACCTTAAGGTCCATTTATGGATTAAATTTCGAGAATATGTAATCCGAAGAGATAATACCATATATTGACTTTGTAACAAACAAGATAAAATATGATGCTTTTATATAAAAACTCAACTTTTTTAGATTCAGATAAAAAAATTTAGTCGGAGCTACTAAATAGAGTATATTGTGGAAGAATATAAAATGGAAAATTCGGAGAAATTAAATAGGGAACTGGAATCGGAAGGTTTGTAAAGAAGAGTACATTGCAAAGAAGAAGGATTTGGATAACGAAATACTTTTAGCGTTATATCGTGAATTCAATTGTAGCCGTATAGATTACAATAACATAAAATGGGGAACAGTTTAATTTTTTACATATTTGAATGGTATATTTTTAACACCCACAATGGGGATCCTTACATATAAAAATGGAAACTTAAACACATTTCTAAAATATCTTTTTTCGACTTTAACATTTAGTGTGGTTATAATATCATATTTAGGTACTAAAAATTTTAAACTTGAATCTTAGACTGTTATGGGAACAAGAAGCTTCAATGTTTGAAATTGAAAAGTATCTAGGTTTCCATGATGAAATACCGACAGAAAAGTGTTGGCTAAAAGACAATCCATATTTTGTGCCTTCAAGAAATCATGATACGATCTATAGAATAGGTAACTCAAAAAAAATTGGGTCGAATAATTGTGATGAATGGAACAATCTTGAAGAATGGATAGATTTTGGATGGCAAAGACACAAATTTGGAACGATAATTAACTGGGTATTTTATATTGAGGCATTTGCAGCGGTAGTTTTAATATATGGACTAATTAAGATCTGATCAACAGCTTAATTGAAAATTATATATGGAATATTTATCAAAGAGGAAGAAAACTATCAAAATTAAATGTAAAATCGTAATCATTCTGTATGGTTAAAACGATATCAATAGCTATATTATAATTCAATAGGCAAATTTCATAGAGTTGATTTTGTTAATATTGGCTATTAATTCGGTTTTTCTATTGTTATTAGTTGGTAATCAGACACACCAATGATATCAAAATCAATGGCAATAAACTCAAAACTTTCTAAAACTCAAGTTTTAACCATGAGATATATCGTACTTTATTTTGCATCATAAGTGTGTAAGTCCTAAAATAAATATGATTTTGTCTATAACTGTAGATGGTCTATATTTTATAGTGAATTTAGATAAACTCTTAAATTTCGTTATATGTATCTAAATTATATATAAATGGGTCTATGGAGAGAAAGAAAACATGACTATCAAAAAAGTCGAGATCGATAGGTTCAGCGTGACATCTTCCAAGCCGTTCGAATAAATCGTGGCAGCTCTCGAAGCGGTTGTTGGGCATCCAGATATGGTCGAATTCGTGAAAGCAACTCGTGGCACACTGACCTTTGCTGAACTGAAGAATGTGATTCATAGGAATCTGAGTGGAACGAGGCTGATGATGTTCTTGAAATTCGATCTCGGCGAGATTCTACAGAAGGAAACCGGACTCGACACACCGAAAATCGTGCGTTTTTTGATCGGCAATCCGCTCATAATGAAAGAAATGATAAAGCATATTCCCGACGCTGGATCTTACGCTCCGGTTACAATTCTGGTCGCTGAGCGGTCAGATGGTGTGCATTTGTCGTATGACAAGATGGCCAGTCTTCTGGCTCCATACAAAAATCAAGGAGCTCTTGTTGTCGCTAGGGATCTGGACTCGAAAATCGAGTGTCTTCTTCGAGAGTCAGTGGTTTAAAGATCCCATAAAATATTAAAAAATGTCATAATTTTAAAGAAAAAATTGTGAAATTAGATCAGAAATTTCAATAGCTAATTTGAGATTTCCTGATAGTAATCATTCTTAAATACAATTATAATATACTTAATATCTAAAATTATTTATTTTAAGAACGTGAATTCAGAAGTATGATCACTTTTTAACTGGATAATTATTTTCAATACACACAAAATGGCGAAGAGTCAGATTTTTGCATGTGTGTCTGTAAACTCAATCATGCCATTACATATAATATTCAAGTTTCTATCGATTATGTGCCCAATAAAAGCAAAAAAGATAATCAGAACCACATCTATACTAAAGAATCATCATCCTTTGGATTAATTTTATGGCTACATGTTACATTTTGTAGTCAATCTGCATGGATTTCACCAGGATATTTTGATCATAAATTATTGATTGATTCTCGGATCCTCTGTTGAACATTTAGGATATGACTAGACTAATTACATTATGAGCATTTTAAAAGAGCATTAGATGATCTTTGAGAAGATTTTCTTCTCTAGAGAAAGAATAATATTAGATCCGGAAGACCATACGAATAATCAAAAAATCATTATTGATATTGAATTGTTTTTTGATTATAAAAATTATCACGTGAGATTATTTTTTGTTTAAAAAATATTTTTTCTATAATTAATTTAAAATAATTGTCTCGATTATTGTATATTATACCATAGAAAGAACAGCCACTTAAAAAGACTGAGAGATAACCGGCAGCGTAAAATTGCTTGGAAGACGTTGATCTTATTTCGAATAAAATATACTTGAACCGGTATATATTCGAAGCGACTGTATTTGGGCCTACAGTAAACGCAACTCTTCCAATGCCTCTACGCTTATAAATCTAAAAGAGCGAGAAATAACCTGCATAACGGGTTAAAATAGCGTCGTAGAATTCCTTGAAAGATGTTGATCTTATTTCGAACTAAATATACTACTGGGGTATATTCGAAGTAACTGTATATGAGTCACCTGTATACACAATTCTTCCAAGGTGTCTTCTTATAATTAACCAATGCTCTAATAATTCTCTTTTCTATAATAAATGCTATTTCAGTATATGAATTTGTTTTATGCATGCAACATCAAGACTGCAATACATTTGATCATTTTGTTTCAAAATGATCATGTACTACAGGGGCTACAACACCGCCATAATTCACAGGATGGAGTCTAAATGAGTCTATCACCTTAAAGTATATAGTCCTAAACATACATTAGATATACATGACTAAATCTGTTGATGATATTCATTGTATTGAGTCTGGCTATTTAAATGCAAAACAGAAATTGGAAAAGTCTGACCTATAAAACGTTCAATTCTTGGATGAACGAAGGAAAAAATTCAACCTCAGGAAAGTATTATCAGTTTCATAATCATATTAAAAAACGCAATGCTGATGCTGCTAAAACACTTTTGAAACGCCTAAAAACTGCTGCAGACGCTGGAAATTGCCAGGTTTGCATGTGGATTCTCAGCCGAAGGTTTCCGGAAGATTTTGGAAGGCGGGTATATAGAAAAACAGATGTTGTTTCAGAGAGCAAGAATGTGATTGTTGATATAGCAATCAATGATGTAGATGGAATTAGAAAACAAATTTTAGCGAAGTTTGATCGGTTTTGAGAATTACAAGAATTATTAACTGGTTAGTATTTTTCATCCTAACTTGATCCATTTTTAATAGAATATCATTTCAAAAGTCAACGCTGGTGCAGGAACACAAATAGTAGCGTTTATGTTTGTAAGCAAGAAGCAGATCAGATAGGAGACCGACCAACACATAATGGACAGTGAAAGTTCGTAACCTTCTGAAACCTAGGATAATACCAAAAAGTGATAGTAATAAGAGTATTAATACAATATCAAGGTGTAGAAATGATAGCAAAAGATTTAGGGTCTTATATCCTGTTACTAACTCTAGTATTTTCAGTACTGTCTTTAGGAGTTCAGGCAACGGAATACAAAGTAGTTAATACCGAAATTAATGCAGAAGATATCTTAAAACATATAGAAAATAGTGACGACGTGAATCTCACAAACTGTCGCATAGTTGGTGAACTTAATTTAAGTAAGATTGAGCTTAAAACAGTTCCTATGATCGATTTACATATGAGTACGAGTAATATCTCAATCGAAGACTCTAAATTTGAAAATAAACTTGATTTTTCGAATGCACAATTTAATAATACTGTTTCCTTTAAGAGAACATTTTTTACGGATTCTGCCGACTTCAGTTATACGAATTTCACTGATTCTGCTGACTTCCAGGATGTGGATTTTTTTAATTCTGCTAACTTCTATGATGCGAATTTTAATAAAGATGCCAACTTCATTGATGCGAGATTTTGGAATGATGCCGACTTCATTGATGCGAATTTTAATAAAGATGCTGACTTCAGTAATATATATGCTAGTCATTCTGCAGACTTCAATTATGCGTATTTTAATAATTCTGCCTTATTTAGTATGACGAAATTTACGAATGATGCCAACTTCAGTGGGGCTATAATTAATGATACCAGCAACTTCATTGGACTGGACAACCCTAACAAAATCAAGCTTACTACCAACATACCCCCATTACTAAATAAATCCGATGAAGCAAAAAAAGCATATGACAAAGAAACTGAAATTAGTTTACAAAATTTAAAAGGTTGGCACAATAAAGGGGCTGCCCTAAATAAGTTGAATAAATCAGATGAAACAATAAAAGCCTATGACAAAGCAGTTGAAATGAATCCACTGTATTCACTAGCTTGCCCGCAGCATTCCTCGATGCATCATCCCGATTGCCACGGACATTCGTTAGCTTCTGGCGGGAACGATACAGTACCCTCAACAATCTATATAGGGAAAACAAGAGTAGACTTGACTTATGCAAAAGATGTATATGGAGCGCTTCTTCAACCAAAGAAAGTCCTTAAAATGGAGTTTCCGGGCTCGGTAACTTTTGGCAAGGATTGTTTAATAAGTGAAACCGCAAAGATTGGTGAAAACGTTACGTTCGAAGACAACTGCTTCGTTGCTTACGGTGTCGAAATTGGAAATGGTTGTCACTTTGGTTCAAATGTCATCATCGATCACGATACCAAAATCTATCATGACAATGTAGTCGAGGACTATGTCACGATCGGTCATGGGTGCGAGCTTGGTCCGTTCAATGTAATCGAGCACAATTCCGTACTTGGCCAGTATAACATATTTGATCGGTATAACGTCATCGGTAGTTATATAATTCTTGATTCAGACGTTCAATTTGGTTCGTACAACACAGTTCCTTTGATGGAACCGATAAACGGTATCTCCAATGTTTCGATTGAGAATAACGTTACATTTGAAAATTTCAATACCGTGGACATGAACGTCCAAATCGGCCCCTATAATCATTTCGGCTCATATAATCGGATTCTTGAAAACACGTCGGTAGGACCTTTATCATTCGACTCGTATTACAAATATGGTTCGAACAATACCTTCGTAGCGCATAAATATGATCCTGCGGATCGGATCTTGTCGAGTCTGTAAATACTGTTCATACATGGAAAGTCAGATGAAGCAATAAAAGCATTTGACAAAGCAATTCAAAATTAATCCGCAGGATTCAGAAGCCTAGAACAAGAAAAATACTTTACTTAAGCAGATCAAATAAATCCGATCTTATGGTTGTAAATCTAAACATAGGATAGGCCACTGACAGGCTCAAGATAAGGATATCATCCAATAACAATAAAAATATGCTAGCCCCTAAAATTCGATCCTAGAGTCGTTAAATTCATTGGGTTTTTCAAAAACAGGATTCCTGAGTAAAATGGGTCAAACTCAGGCTTATTAACGGGTATCAAAGGAATATATGCGACATAAGATTAAAAATGGATTTTTATAAAATATTTTTCACAAATTAATTCTAATTAAAAATAGATAGCAATAGAACATATTAAATTTTACTATGCTTTTTTATTCTATTTTTTTATTTTCAACCGTATGAAACCACCAATTACTGTACCAATAATTCCACAAGCTACTGGAAATAATGGCTGGTGAAATAAGTCAGCTATCCCAAAGTAGGGTATTAAATGAAGGGATTCAGTCTTATTGTCTGATACATGAATAGGAAGGCTAAGCAAATTATCATATCTATCGCTTTTGTTTTCCCCAAAATAATAGACCACTCTGCCATTAACATTTAAATCTCCAATTTGATTAGGCTTAATCTTCACTTCATTATCTTTTCCCTTTCCAGGATCAAGGTCAAAGTTTGCAATATACTGTCCAGTTCCAGATTCACTAAACTCTGAGGAAGAGACGCTTATCCCATAAGGTGGAATGAGAATAACCTGAGTATGCATGATGGGGTTATTTATAAGATTCACCGCAGAAGCTTGAGTAGTATATCTTCTCGCATAGTAACGCTTGTTTTTTCCTTGCAAAGATCTACACTTGCAGAATATTCATGCTAAGCCTCAAATGCGAGAAGCCTATAACACGCAAATTTAAAACTTTATAATCGATTTCTTAAACATGTGTATAATTCAGTTATGCACCAATTTTCATTGAGTGACAAATCGGATATATAAATAAAATTTTTTATAAAATTAATCGAAAAAAATTAAAAGTGGTTAAGTTTTTGTAGTGTTAGTTTTTTGTTTCTATATATTGATCATAAATTTTGAGTAAACGCTCCGTTTCCACGATGTTCTTATTGTATTCTTTTATTTTGTTTTCTGATTTATTATACTCATTATAAGCCTTTTCTCCTTTATTACTTAAATTATCAGTTGCAAATTGTGATGCATAAAATCCTGCCCAATTAACGTCTTCAATTGCCTTTTCATATGCACTTTTTGCGGGTGATAATTCCGGAGAAACCTTATAAAATTGACTATGATCACTAGCTTTTGCACTATCCGTTTGCAATGGAATTGAATAGGTCTAATAGTTGCTAGTCAACTTTTCAACATTTTCTGGAGAAGATGAACCTTCAATTACTCCATCATGTAAAGAACTAACATCACTGTCAACTGCCTGTCTATCGGTATAATATGCGATGAGCCATTGTTGATCTTGATATAATTCCCCGCTTTTCATCGGACCAGGTGTAAATTGATGCTGTGTGGTTACGGTTGGTTCTGTTTCTGTGGAACTAGAAGTTTGAATAAGAGTGTTGAGATTAGGAATTTGGCTAGAAGTTTGACTGGAAGTGGTGGGATTAGGAATAGGGGGACTAGAAGTTATTATGAGAGTAGGAGTAGGGGAACTAGGAGTAGTGGGATTAGGAATAGGAAACTAGAAGTTATTATGGGAGTAGAAGTAGGGGATTCATAAGTTATTTTTGGAGTAGGAATAGGGGTCTTGGGAGTTTGACTAAGAGTTTTTTTGAACCTGAAAGCACTTTCTTTATTGGACCAACTCTTTGAATTATGGGGGTCAATTTTAATTGCCCTATCATATGTTTTCCTAGCTTCATCGAATTTACCTAATTTCTCGAGAGCATTTCCTTTACCATTCCAAGCTTTATCGTTCCAACCCAATGAATTACGTGGATCAAGTTCAATTGCTTTGTCATAAGCTTTTATTGCTTCACCGTACTTACCTAAGTTGCTTAGAGCATTTCCTTTATCGTACCATGCGGGTGAATTCTGCGGGTGAATTTCAATTGATTTCTCATATGCTGCTAATGCTTCATCATTTTTATTTGAATTAATAAGAACAAGTCCTTTATTGATCCAAGCATCTGTATCGTGTGGGTTAATTTCAATCGCTTTGTCAAATGCTTTTATGGCTTCATCGTACTTTGTTAATCTATCTAGAGCAAGACCTTTATTGGTCCAAGCTTTTGAATTCCTTGGATTAATTCCTATTGCTTTATCATATGCTGTTATGGCTTCATCGAATTTATTTAAACTATATAGAGCAATCCCTTTAGTATACCAAGCAGTTTAGTTCTGCGGATTAATTCGAAGTGCTTCTCCTGGGTTATGATATCCTTTTCATAGGTGTTATTTAAATCAGCGGCCCATTTGGCTTCGGCGATTTCTTCTTGATAAATATCGGCATCACTGTAAACTATATCCCTATCATACGCTTCTGGAGAATCCAGAGCCGCTCGTTTCCCATTTACAGTTACATTGTCATAATCCACCCCGGGGGCGATTCTTATA
Source organism: Methanosarcina sp. (assembly GCA_003164755.1). Taxonomy (GTDB): domain Archaea; phylum Halobacteriota; class Methanosarcinia; order Methanosarcinales; family Methanosarcinaceae; genus Methanosarcina. The sequence continues at coordinate 37,280 of PLUB01000057.1, forward strand.
TCTTCCATGAGATGAGTGCCCTTAAGAATATATTCGACGTGCTGAGTATAGTTTTTATTGTAGTCACCTATGTACTTATAAATGACATGAGCGCCTTCTCTCGCAACGAAGTCCAAATCGAGGATGTGCGAACCGTCATTCTATAAGATTGCGTTTATGTTTGTGTTATTAGCAGTTGATATAGCTACGGAAGCCAATGGTACTGCAAATAAAACTGCCAGCAAAATAGATGGTATTGTTTTTATTCCACTAACTAGTTGTTTCAACATACAATCATTCCTTTTTTATAAAAGATTGCCACCGTTTTTAGGATAGTGCACAATTTATATTTATCCCCATTGTTATATTAAATTAATTATATTGATCCTCAAACACAGCACTTATTTACCTTTTTCGTCAAAATTAATTACCAAATAAATAACAATTTTTGATATAAACAGACGAATAAATTCCAAAATTAATTTGAGTTATTCAGTAAAATGCCAAACAATACAGAATTAAAAAGATTTATTAGCATAAAAAAGCCGTAATTATCAAAAAATCGACAAATAAAAGAAATCAAACGTGCTGTGTAATACTGAGCAGATGCATTTTGTGAGTTGAATATCCTTTTCCTAGGTATACTCTTTTTGTCTCAATATCCCCACATTTAACAATTTTTATATCCTGATAGCCTAATGAACTATCAAATATCGTTGAACTATACTCACACTTAAGCCCATCAGCAATCAAATTCCAACCACTTGGATTTGTCGTTATTTTTTGATCATCATCATTAAATAAATATAGACTTATAGCTAAATATTCATAATCCAGTGGAGCTGCTTTGGCAATTTATTAGTAAACGTTCATCAACTCCTACACCCGCTCCAAATCTGCTCCAATGTCAAAGCAAACAAGATCCATAAAACTTTGAAAAATAATATTTGCTTAGAATTATTAACAATATTTCTATAGTCCATAGGGATCTATGACTTTTATTAATTTTAGAGAAGACTATGCAGGCTCAAGCTATCCATTTACAAACAATGCTTAATCGGGAATCATTAAAGTTCCAGGAGCTAACAAATCTTGATAGCGGTTCCGGTGGGAATAATATATATTCCAAATCACAATTAAGTATCTCTTTATACTCTAAAATCTCTCTACAGATGAAGAAATATGAATTTGAGTGAACTAATATACATTATAGGCTTTGCTTCCATTGCTGTCATTATTACTTTATATTACACTCGCAAAGAAACTCTTGTTACGGTGAATCAAACTTATACTAATGAAAAAGATGTCAGTATTGCTAAGGAATGGCAGGTTAATGAAGGTTTCAATCGGGCTATCGATCAGTTGGGAAACGAAAAAATGGAGACTAGGTTAGGTGGAATATATGCTCTTGAAAGAATTTCAACTGAATCGGAGAAAGATTACTGGCCAATTATGGAAATTTTGACGGCTTATGTTAGGAAGAATTCTAGCATTGATAATCGATTATTAGATAATTCTCTGATAAAAGAACCTATATTAATGGATACTCAAACTAGCGAAAGTGCAAAAAAACAAGATATAGCAGTAAAAAATGTAACTTTAGACATTCAAGTAATTCTCACTGTCCTTGGAAGACGCAAATACTCCTTCGAATCTGGAGAGACCAACAATCTGAATCTTTCTAGAACTAATCTCCAACATACTGATCTATTGAAGGCTGACTTTTCTGGTGCTAATCTTTCTGAAGCTAACCTTTTTGGTGCTAACCTTTCTGAGACTATCCTTAATAGGGCTAACCTTTATAGAGCTGACCTTTCTAGTGCTATTCTTATTAAGGCTGATCTTTCTGGTGCTAACTTTTCTGAAGCTAACCTTTCTGGAGCTAACTTTTATAGGACTAACCTATCTGGAGCTGACCTTTCTAAAGCCAATCTTAGAGCTAACCTTAGGGTTGCCCATACAGATTTCCTTTCGGAAGCTGACCTTAAGGATAACCTTTCTAGGGCTGGCCTTAAGGCTATTTTTTCTGTGACTAACCTTTCTGAGGCTAACTTTTCTGAGGCTAACCTTTCTGAGGCTAACCTTTCTGGAGCTGACCTTATACAAGCTAAAAATCTTAAAATTAAACAACTTTCTGAAGTGGAAACACTTTATAACGCAAAATTGGACGAAGAGCTTCGTTTACCATTAAAGGCGAAGTATCCTTCTCTTTTTGAAGGACCGAAATGAATTCTTTTTATGACCATATAATTATGAATAGATCCATCTCTAGTGAATATATCAATGTTTGAAAGTAAAACTTTTTATTATTTTCCGGTTCCCAGATTTTTGGTAATGTGCCGAAAGTTCTGTAAAATCTGATTGACGCTGTATTTTTTTCCTTTCATCACAAAAGAGGTGCAAAGTCAATGGTTAATATCTCCTCAATCCAAAAAAATTACCATTTCGATCATATCAATATTAATCTGTCAAATTCAATGTCAAAAATTTGATTAGAATTTGAAAAAAATAACCATCTTTGGCCAGAGAATTATCTGTAAAATATAATCATAAGAAAATGGGTCAAAAAATTATTGGCCATAATATTACTTTGCTATTTATCTCAAATATAAATTTTCTTTCAATATAAAAATCAAATTATCGAATCAGGAGTGTATAAAATTCTGGGAAATTTCGATAAACTTCTATTCATTTAAGTATCGGATAATTTAAATCTCTTAACACTAATTTTTATTCACGAAAACTCTTACTTTTTGCTCATAATGAAAAATACAATTTTTTTCAGTCAATTGGAGGCAAACTTTTAGAAATTGATTCATTAATTTATTGGAAATTTTTTCGTATCATTTTTGAGTTCATATATTTTTACAAAACAGTTTTCTGAAGCAGAACTGAAGCTGGATTAATAATTCTGTTAAAAGTGCTAGTCTTACAACTGTAGAATTGTTTTTCAGACTTTGTACTTAAGAAACAATGTATTGATCGAATTTCTTTCAGGAAATTTCTTGGTTTTCCTGAATACATACCAGAAAGTACCAAAGTCTGATCAATCATAAAAGAAATTATTGATAACTGCATAAAATGAAAAATATGTTGATAGTTGCAAGCCAACTTGATTGTCTTGAGTTGAAAATAAAAGAGATAATTATTCAGTATTCTACGTTTATCCATTTAGATCCTGGACATGTAAAAGAGGATAAACTTCGAAAAAATGAAGAAAAACAAAAAGAATCATATACTGTACATGAGCAAAAAATATTGTAAGTCAAACTTTGGATATAAACTTTACAGTATTGTTCAAAAAGTGAATCTGAAGATGTTGCATACAGATTTTTGTTATCTCCTCTATCATTTGATGACGTTGAAAATAAAAGAAGTCGTTTGAAATTTGAACAGGACCCCTGCGAAGAAAAAAATTAGAGGTAGATCAGAATCCTCTATATTTTGCCCTGGATCTGTTTTGCTTCATTTTCACTGAAAATTGCTCAGAATGATATCTCTTTGTGGATGTTAATACTATTCACAACAAGTTTGATGATTTCTGCTTTCTGATATTTTCCAATGGTTAGAATCGTCATGAATTGTGCAAAATCCGTCCGGATTCTTTTTTTGATGACCGGAGTAACTCTTTTTCCTGCTTTGAATTCTACCGTCACAAGCAATATATTTGCTGTTTCATTCCTCAAATATTCATAACCATATTTTTTTGAGCTCCCAGCTTAAAAATAATGATCATTATCTCATCTTTAAGCAGGTGCTTTTGTTTCTTCGCAAAGCTACCTGAAAATAATTACCAATCAATTTTTATTTCAACTGGTTTTTCTTCAGCACAACGTCTAAAGGTAACTTCAAGCACTCCGTTTTTATAGTTGGCTTTTGCACTCTTTGGGTCCACACGTACTGGAAGCTCAATATCTTCTGAATATTTGAAAGGTCTGTTGATCCTTATTTCTAGGTTTTGAGCAGTCGCATGCAGAAGGATATCTTCCTTTTTAATCTCTGGAAATTCTGCAAGTACATGTACCAATTCTTCGTTTTCAAAAATATCAATTAAAGGATCTTTTACTTCGGAGGGAAAGGTCTTCTCTTCATTTTGAGAATATTCTGGAATGTTTCCGAACTTCTGGAATTCAAGATCTTCCCCTGGGCGACGGATGATGGAAAATCCGTATACGAATGGAATAGACTCTCCCATTTCTTCCAGGAGGGTTTCGATTATTTCTTCCAAGTTGTCAAAAAGTTCAGATCCAAAATCTTCAAAGAAATCTTTTCTTTTTCTTATGCCCACCATTATTACCTCTGCTTTTCCTTGTGCTCCCAAAAGATTACTCAATATTGATTGAGGATCGAGAACTGGATTCTAGCCTCTTAAAAGTTACTTCCAGCACGCCGTTATTATATGTGGCTTTTGCACTCAGGGGGTCAACCTTCACGGACAGTTCCACAAGTTCTGAATAATTTGGATTCCCATCTATTGTTTTGATGTCAAGTATTAAATCAGTTGCGTTTAATATAATATTTTCTTTCTCAATGCCCGGTATTTCAGCGATCACATGTATTGTATCTTCGGTTTCCAGGATATCAATGAGGGGTTTTCTTATGTCAAGATAACGTTTGTCCCCGAGTTCTATTTGTTCAAATGTAGGAATATTCCCAAATTCTCGAACTTGTGGACCTTCTTCTTGTCTATGGGTTACAGAAAAGCCGTAGACAAAAGAATTTTGCCCAAAATTTTCTATGTTTATACCAATTACCCCGTTGAGGCAATCAAAAATTTCGTCCATGCCCTGAAGAGTATCGATTCCAAGAAGTTTATCGAAAAAGATTCTTCTTTTTCTCTCGTTTCTGTCCATCTCCACCACTTCGTTATTAATTATCTATTTTCAATTTATTGCAATTCAGAATCGATGAAAAAACAAATATCTTTGAGTAGTTCCTTCAACTTCAAAAAACTGAAAAGGCTGAGATTCACTGTTCTTTCAAGCAGCAGGCTTAATCAGCCTAAAGTAGACTCAATAGTATTTTTATGTTCAATCTCTTTTTCTTGCTCTCCAGCCTCGAAATCTTCTTCTTCGAGATCAGTTGAATACTTAGCAAAAAGTTCAGTACTTTGATCATAGATCTTAAGAGATTCCGTGGATGTTGTAGGCTTTACACGGCGTATTGCCCGCTCAAAATGTTTTTTTGAAATCTTGACTTCTCTTGCCTTTTCCTCAATATCTTTCCGTGCAATACCTGGAGTAACTATAGCTCTGAGAGCTAACATTGCAGCTTCCCTGCAGATGCTTCCAATATCGGCACCTACATATCCTTCGGTGAGATCAGCAAGCTCAGAAAGTCTCACATCCTCAGTAAGTGGTTTTCCTCGTGTATGGATCTCAAATATTTTTTCTCTGCTCACCTTTCCAGGGGGCTTAATATAAATGAGTCTGTCAAAACGACCAGGCCTGAGAAGAGCGGGGTCCACCATATCCGGCCGATTTGTAGCCGCGACTATGATCACATCCTTAAGCTCCTCTATCCCATCTAACTCAGTGAGTATCTGGCTAACGACTCTTTCGGATACATGCGTATCAGATACAGAGCTTCTTTGAGGAGCAATTGAATCGATCTCGTCAAAGAAAATTACAGTTGGAGCAGCTTGTTTTGCTTTCCGGAAGGTTTCTCTTATTGCACGTTCAGATTCACCTACATACTTGCTGAGAAGTTCTGGACCCTTAATACTGATGAAATTTGCCTCACTTTCACTGGCTACAGCCTTTGCCAGCAGAGTTTTACCTGTACCAGGTGGTCCGAAGAGCAATACACCTCTTGGAGGCTTTATACTAACAGTTTTGAATATTTGTGGGTACTTTAAAGGCCATTCTACAGTCTCAATAAGTTCTTGCTTTGCCTTTTCAAGTCCACCGATATCTTCCCAGCTCACATGTGGAACCTCAACATAAACCTCTCTCATGGCTGAAGGCTCGATATTTTTCAGGGCTTCTCTAAAGTCCTCCTTTGTAACCTCAAGGTTATCAAGGATCTCCTGTGGGATTTCTTCTTCCATATCAATTTCGGGAGTAATCCTTCTTATAGCATGCATTGCGGCTTCCTTACAGAAGGATGATAAATCAGCTCCCACAAATCCATGAGTTACATCGGCGATTTCACCAAGGCTTACATCCTGTTCGATGGGCATACCTCTGGTGTGAATGAGAAGAATCTGCTTCCGGCCATTTCTATCAGGAATTCCGATTTCGATCTCTCTATCAAACCTTCCGCCACGGCGAAGAGCTTCATCTATTGAGTTGGGCCGGTTTGTCGCAGCGATTACAACTACTTGCCCCCGGGTCTTTAGCCCGTCCATCAATGAAAGTAGCTGAGCGACGACCCTGCGTTCCATTTCTCCGGTGACTTCGCTTCTTTTAGGGGCTATAGAGTCAATCTCGTCTATAAATATGATAGAAGGTGCATCCTTCTCAGCGTCTTCAAAAATTTCACGGAGCTTATGCTCGCTTTCTCCGTAATACTTGGAGACTATCTCAGGACCGCTGATAGTGATGAAGTTGGCATCAGTTTCACTTGCTACTGCCTTTGCGATCAACGTCTTGCCCGTTCCAGGAGGACCGTGAAGAAGAACTCCTTTTGGGGGCTCAATCCCCAGCTTCTGGAATAGTTCAGGATGTCTCAGTGGCAGCTCGATCATTTCCCTGACAAGCTGAATTTCTCGTCTAAGCCCACCTATATCCTCATATGAGATACCTTCTTGAATCCTAATTTCCTCAACATTTTTTTCCTTGATTAGAATTTCAGTGTCCTTAGTGACAACCACAGGACCTGCAGGTTTTGTCGATGCCACAATGAAAGTGAGGGGGTTATTTACAGTTTCCACCCTTATCTGCTGACCTTTGTTTAGAGGCCTTCCCTCAATAATTCTGAGGATGTAGTGGGCGCCTCCAACCAGCCTTACAGGCTGCAAAGGAGCTAATGTAACCCTCTGAGCGTGTTTTGCCTGAACTTTCTGAATCGTGACCCTGTCGTCGATCCCTACTTTTGCATTGCTGCGCAGGTTTCCATCTATTCGAATCCTATTTTCCTGTTCTCGTTCTACGTTTGGCCAGACGATTGCATAAGTTTTTGCTTTACCTAAGATTTCAATTATATCCCCGCTTATCAGCCCCATCTGCTGCATTAGCCGAGTATCTATCCTTGCAATTCCCCTGCCTACGTCTTTGTGATAAGCTTCAGTTACTCTCAGATTAATTTCTTCAATCATTTATTCTCAGCTCCAGTCTCACATAGTCGCCAATAATGCTGATTATTTTTAATACTATACTCGATAAATCCTCTCTCTGCAAGGTCTATCAGATTAGCATTGATAATGCTCGGGTGCAGGTGCAGGTTGTAGCATAGGGTAGCTAGAGTCGTTTCACTTTTTAGAAGCTCAAAAAGAAGTTCGCATTCTACAGAGTTTTTGGCGACCTCTTCAATTGAATCCATGGAGAGGTTCATCATTTCTGTGTACTCGACCTGGAGATGCTTCTGCATCTGTGCAAGCTCTTCCTGCCTTTTTTTCAGTTCTTGAAGTTTGCTGCTCAATTTCAGGAATGAAATAGATGATTCTTCTGTTGCAGTAGCCTCCTTCTTCTCAGCTACATAAGATTCTCCTATTATCTCCCTGTCAAGAACAAGGTCCTGAAGTGTCACAGTATATGAGTAAGGTGACACTGACACTTCAAGTCGCATGTTATTTGCGATATTGAAATACTTGCGCCTCTGTTCATCAACGCTGTACTCTATTAGCCCTGCTCGTTCAAGCAGGTTCAGATGACTTATTATAGCTTTTGGTCCTACTCCCAGTCTGCCTGATATCTCACTTACATAGCAGGGGCGGTTTGCAAGAAGCTGAATAATCTTCCTGCGATTCTCATTTCCCAGAATGTCAAGTAATTTTGCTGGATCCATTTTTCCCCTATATTAATTGTTAAAATCTTATGAAATATTTTGGCAACAATATCGAATAATTACCTTCATGTTGCCTTTAGAATGGCTTTTAATAATTATTAATATTTTAAGTAAATTTTAACAGGGTTACAAAAATCCCTTGAAAACTTTGGCCTGGGAACTGACTGGGTAGTGGTATGTAATTGATAGTAACCAATAGTTAATATTTATAATATATAATAATATCTATTTCCAAATTAACATATATCGTTGCTCTGGATTCAGTAAAATTAGTAAAAGATGTTCTTATATTAATGATATAAATCTCTTAAATTAGATATATTTCACTAATAAATACAGTATGCTATCACAAAAAAAGTATTATATCGCAGAACGTGTTTAGACAAAAAATAAATTTAGAAATCAAAGATTATAAAATATATAATTTAATTGTATGCAATAAATAGAAACATAAAGCCAATTAATGTATACATAAAGAGAATTTTGATAAACTCCTACGCATTTGAATATTGGAGAATTTAACTCTACTAATACTAATTTTTATTCATGAAAAATCTTACTGATTTTGCTCCTAAAGAAAAATACAAACTTCTTCAGTTAGTTGGAGACAAACTTGTTGAAATTGATTTCTTAATTGATTGAAAATCTTTTCTTAGTATTTTTGAGTCCATATATTTTAACATAAAAGTTTCCTGAGGCAGACCTGAAACTTATGTAATCATTACGCTTAAAATAATTGTTTTATAGAAATTTCATAGTCTTTCCGACTTAGAACTTAAGAAACAATGTATTGATTTAATTTCTTTCAGGAAATCTCTTGGTTTTCCTGAGTAGATACCAGACAGTATCACAGTCTGACCAATCAGAAAAAGAATTATTGATAACTGCACAGAAGAAAAAATATGGGAACAATTGCAAACCAACTTGATTGCATTATTTTTGAAAAATAAAACTGGGAATTGAGGAATGGTAAAATAATGGGAAAAATTAAGAATCATAGCACTATCAATGACGTTGGGTATGCTTAAGATGTTAATAATTTTCTGATTAAAAAAACTGTATTTATGTTACAGTTAATGTAATAGTATATTTTGCTAACAAAAAATATATTACCGTAGTCCAATGGGAGCATTAAAATTACGATGAAAATAGAAAAAATTAAAAGTGGAAGGTAATAATTATCAAACTGGTCTGAATTTAGTGAAGATACACTGTGGCACATTCAAAAGTGAGTTAATTTGGCTATTTAAGTTTAAAATTTCTTCCACATTTCAGATTTCTATAATTAGGTCATTTCAATTAGTTACTTAAAATCCTTGAGCATAGGATTCCGTCTATTTTCTTCAAATCCAATACCTGCACTCTTTTTTGGAATTTATCTATAACTTGTGAGCACGAACAAAGTATATATAAATTCAAAATAGAAGCTGGGGGGAAAGTTCTAATCTTCCCTAAGTTCTTTTGAGCGTTCACTTGCCCTTATTACTGCGTTCATAAATGCAGCCCTGATTCCGGCTTCTTCAAGAGCATGGATGCCCTGAATCGTAGTTCCGCCAGGAGAAGTGACCATATCTTTGAGTTCTCCTGGATGCATACCTGTTTCGAGTACCATTTTTGCAGCTCCAAGCACAGTCTGGGCTGCCAGTGTCTGGGCACTTTTTCTATCCATTCCTTCAAGGACAGCTCCATCAGTCATTGCCTCGATAATAGGAAAAATGAATGCTGGGCCGCTTCCTGAAAGGCCTGTGACAGCATCCATGAGAGATTCAGGCACCTGGACGGCTGTGCCAACTGCAGAAAATATCTCAAGAGTAATCTTCAGGTCTTCAGGAGTGGCATTCTTGCCAAGAGCAATTCCTGAAGCAGCTTCCAAAACCGTGGCTGCAATGTTCGGCATTACGCGTATAATCCTGGTGTCCTTGAGGAGGGCCTGCTCATAAGTGAGAAGAGGCACTCCTGCGGCAATCGAGATCACAAGTTTGTCAGAAGTTATGTAATCCCGTAAATCTGCGAGCACTGATCCGAGTGTATTGGGTTTCACTGCAAGAATAAGAATATCCGATTTCTGAACAATAACAATATTATCAGTCGATACCATTATACCCATCTTTGCTTGCAGGTCTCTCAGAAAAGGTTCGTATACATCACTTGCACTAATATTTTCATGTGTCACTATTTTGGCTTTGATAATGCCCTTAATAAGAGCAGATCCCATTTTTCCTGCTCCTATAAATCCTATATTTCGGTTTTTCATAAATGATCCTCCTTATTTCCAACGACAAATATGATATAGAGAGGTACTGGCTATATTATTGTAAAATAATTTCACAGAACATTATAGGATCGAGATAAGATTCCAGGTGATATAATATTTATCTAACCTTTTCAAGAATATCTATGACTTTAATTTAATTCTTCCAATATGCCAATATTTTCTTTTTTAACTACATTATCATAATTTTTATAGCCTAAAATACTCTCTATTTTGTTTGTATGGGCTCCTTTTATTTTAATAAGTTCTTGAGAGGTGTAATCTGTTATTCCCTTTGAAAAAACCCTGCCTTCACATTCTATTTTTACAACGTCTCCCCTATCAAAAATTCCCTCAACCTCTACAACACCTGCCGGCAAAAGACTTCTTTTTCCTAGAATCGCAGCCTTTGCACCTGCATCTACATGAATAGTGCCTGAGGCCCTTGAAAGAATGATCCAACGGGAGCGATTTTTCGGGATACACCTCTCAGCGAGGAAGAAGGTTCCGATATCTTCTCCTGAAATAGCCTTCAGAACTACATTCTCAATTTCGCTGTTCGCAATTAACATGTAACAACCTGCCATTCTACAGATCTTTGCAGCTTGTATCTTGGTTTTCATTCCGCCTACACCCTTGAAGCTTGTAGAGTCACCCCCATAACTCTCTATTTCAGATGTAATCTTTTCCACAAGAGACAGAAGTATGGCATCGTTATTTTTCTTTGGGTTCTTGTCAAAAAGACCGTCGATGTCCGAAAGAATGATCAGGAGATCGGCATCTATTTTGCTTGCAACCATTGCCGAAAGTTTATCATTGTCGCCGAATATTGCTTCAATTTCATTTGTGCATATACAGTCGTTTTCATTTATTATTGGAATGACCCCATATTCCAGTAGTGTAGATATACTGTTCCTCAAGTTGAGGTAAGATACTCTATTCGAATAGAATTCATAAGTAAGAAGGATCTGAGCGACTTTCAGATCATGCTTTATAAAAGCTTCACTCCAGTCCTGCATCAGAATGCTCTGCCCAACAGCTGCCGCTGCCTGCCTGATAGGTATTTCACGGGGCTTTGGAGCAATACCCAGTTTTTGGAGTCCTACGGTTATTGCTCCCGAACTTACTAAAATTATTTCTTTTCCCTGCTTTCGAAGCTCGAAAACCTGGGATGCAATGCTTTCCATAAATGTGGGATCAATACTACAATTTTCCTTTGTATCGGCGCAATTATTTTTTGTAATAGAGGACGTACCTATTTTGATGACGATTTTATTTACATCAGTGAGAAATTGTTTTCTATCTACCACTCATAAAGCCTCGTAGGGTATTTTGAAAATGCGACTGAAATAAATTTTTAACCGCAATCCAAGTTTCTATCACTTTTATTAAATTTATGTAGGTATTTCAATCCAGATATTACACTCTCATTACAAATATTAAAGGACTTTCAATTAAAATCTCTAAATTTAATATCAAGTTTCATGTGTGTATAGGGCTTTGCATTATTCCCTGCATAATTCGAAACAACATGCCCCTTTCCCAAAAGAATATACTTGTATATCAGCAATCCTTCCATCCCCACCGGCCCGCGGGAATGGATCTTATTTGTACTGATTCCAACTTCAGCTCCTTTCCCATAACGATAGCCGTCTGCAAAACGAGTTGATGCATTTACCATAACACTTGAAGAGTCAACAAGTCCTATGAACTCTTTTCTCCTTGAAGAATTTTCAGTTATTATCCCATCAGTGTGATGGGAGCCGAATTTATTTATGTGATCAATAGCTTCTTTTATGGAATCAACGAGCTTTATAGAAAGGGTTAGATCATTGTACTCTAGACTCCAGTCCTCTTCGGTTGCCTTTTCAAGCGGAGAAAATCCTCTACTTGCAAGTAGAATATAACTTTCGTTATCACAGCGCAGTTTAACACCTGCCTTAATATATATCTCTGCCATTTTAAGTAAGAATGAATCTGCAATCTTACGATTTACCAGGAGAGTTTCGATGGCATTGCATGCAGCAGGGTACTGCACTTTGGAGTCAAAGCAAACCTTCAAAGCTGTATCGAGATTCGCATATTCATCCACATATATGTGGCATACTCCGCTAGTGTGTCCAAGTACGGGGATTTTCGTATTGTTCTGTATAAACTTGACAAACTCATTTGAACCTCTTGGGATAAGGAGGTCAATGTAGGTATCAAGATTCAAAAGATCCATCACTTCTTCTCTAGTTTCCATGAGCTGGAAAGCACCTTCTGGCATACCACTAGTAGATTCAATAGCTTTTAAAAGAATTTGGAAAATAGTCCGATTTGACTCTCCAGCCTCGCTTCCACCTTTAAAAATAGTTGCATTCCCACTCTTCAGACAAAGCGACATGACTTGGGGTACTACATCAGGTCTAGATTCAAAGATAACTCCTATCAAGCCTATGGGGCAACTTACCTGGTAGAGAATTAGGTCCCTATCAAGCTCAAGAGTAGAGATAGTATCTCCTACAGGATCTGTGAGCTTTATGACGTCTCTGATTCCTGCTATCATCTCATCAATTTTTGAATTACTTACTTTGAGTCTGTCTACAAGGGCCTGAGTAAGTTTCCCTTTATTTTTCAGCTCCATTGCATATTCAAGATCCTTTGAATTTGCGTCCAGAATAGCTTGTCTCTCTTTATCGATGGCTTCAGCCATAGCCTCTAAAGCTATATTTTTTATCCTTTCGCTTAAATTGGCAAGTTCAATTGACGCTTTTTTTGCCATTACTACTTTGTTTATAATATCTTTAGCCATATAATCACCATCTTTATCCAAAAAAGTCATAAGCTTCAATCATGTAGCTAGGAAACTAAACTCTTTAATCGTGTAATTAATTTACAAAATATTGGGCGTTATCAGGTATATTGAGGCAGAGTGCATAATTTTCGGCAAAATCTGTTCCATATTCCTTAATTTTCTTTTTTGATTACTGTGCCATTACTATTATACTTGTTTCCTGTTATCCAGTTTCATTTATATAAATGGGTATTAAGCCCGTTCATCTCGATATTGATTCCTGGTTAGGGAATGCCCTCCCCATTTTGCTCATTGTTTTGAGTTCCTTGTTAGTCCTTTCCATCATATTTGTTGTTCTTATTTTTTGCTAGTGATTCTCTGGAAACTGTATATAGTTCATGATATCTTGCTGGAAGCTTTCAAGCGTATTAGCTGCAGTTTTACGTTCCATACTATCAAGGTCCATAACCAGAACATACCTTTTCTGATGATCTATAAAATGCTTATTTCAATTTCTCAGTCACTTAATTTTGCTTTTTTTTGGCACCGTCTTGAGCACTTGTCTTATTAGATGACATGACACATCTGAAAGCTTGATCCAAGAAATATTTTCTTACTTCTTTATGCGTCTACTTTATGCAAATCAGGAACTATTAACTTTACACCTCTCAAACATTTTTCTTTCAGATCATCAAAAAGATTTTCAAAAAACAAAGAATATTCAATCTCTAGTAATCTTACTTCAAGGACTTCATGGTGATCATGATCTCTTATCCAAGCAACTGAGTATGTCCAAGCCCCTGCTTTGGATATCGAGGAATTATTCAAAGTCAAATCTATTCATTTGTTTAGACTCCTCTTTTTTCCTAGTTCCTTGGATTTCCAACATAGTTTTTAATGATATCTAAAGTTGTATAATCATTCACAGTTTCAATGTTACCTCTATCTATCCAAAGATTGTAATTCCCTAATTATTTTTTAATCTCAGAATATTTTTAAAGATTTTTCGTGCTCAGATACTTTTTTTAATCCATATCAATCCTGAAGGGGAGTGTTTTGGCTCAGCATCAACAAAAAAATATACATTATCTAGATCATACTGATTGCATCAAACTCAAAAAATATATTTTACCAATTCAAAGGAATATATTTTTAAATAGTTGATGATGTAATTGTTCAAATAAAAATCTGTTACGATACTTCACACAAAAAATGTGTTACATCCATTTTATTGATATAAATTTTTGCATTACTTACTTCTATTTTATAATGAAAAGGTAGCTTAAAATATAACTCAGTTAGTTAATGACGGTTATCAGAGAAATTTCCGTCTTCTTAGCAAGTTGAGTGGTATTCGAATGGGATGGGATTACTTAAAACTTTTAGAGTATCCAAATATAAGTACAGGGATAATTTGACAGTGTAGCTAAAGTTCTCTAAAAAATGAATGCCTCATTATCCATTTCTGTCACTGCAAAAAGTAGGATGCAGAGCCAATAGCTTTACTGATAAAGCTTCTGTTTCGATTGTTTTCATCGGTGCATAGATTTTAAGTAAAACTATGCATATGCTACTAGTTGATGCTTGTTTATTTTTCTATTACTGCGAACCTCATAGTGAATTTCATCCCATTTCCACTTTTCAAGTCAAATTCCCCCTCTAATTGATCTACAAGGGAAGCTATCAGCTGAAATCCAAGACTATTAAGACCTTCAATTTCAAAGTTCTCAGGAATGCCCACGCCGTTGTCTGAGACCTCCAGGATAAAACTGGTACTCTTACAACAATCTTTTTTGTTTTCTTCTCTACGGAGTTTAATTTGAATTTCTCCCTTAACTCTGCCGGGAAATGCATATTTGAGGGAGTTGGAAAAGAGTTCATTAATAATCATTCCTAATGGGACTGCAGTATCCATCTCAAAGAAAAGTTTATTTTCCAAATCCATATTTAAGCTGACATCGACATTTCCAAGTCTGTATGTCATAAAAATATTCTCAACAAGTTTCTCAAGGTATGATGAGAAACCAATTTTGTCGCCTCCATTGCCTTCATGCAGTTCCTCATGAATAAGAGCCATAGATATCACTCTGTGTTGGATTTCCCTGAAGGCGTCTAAGACTTCTGAGTCCATTATATCCTTTCGGTATTTGAACTTTTCAGCCTGAAGGTCAAGAAGGGAAGAGATAACCTGGAGATTGTTCTTGATCCTATGATGAATTTCCTTTTCCCGGAAATTTTCAATTTTCTTCAGAGACTCTTCTGCCTTTTTACGCTTCGTAATCTCCTGAACTGTTGCTCCCATTTGAATAGGAATATTTTTTTTCATCAAAAATAACTTCACTTTGTTCATTGACTACACGTTCTTCTCCATTGGCTAAAATAATCATATAATCTATGTAATATTTATTTCTATTTAAATTTATTTTAACTTCATTACCCGAGTATATACTAAGGTAGTTTTTGTTGAATAGGTCGTTACTATGTAATAGCAGATGAAAAAGTAAATTATATTAGGCCCTTAACATATATATAATTTTTAGTATATGCTATTATTCTATCGGTCTGATTTTTCTACGCAATAAATTCTTGAGTAGAGATATTTCACATCTAAAGAAACCAATTACATGCAATACACAGAAATTTAACTTCGAATTTACAGCAAATTCGCTACATTACCCTCCGCTGCAATGTACCGAAAGTTCAGTAAAAAATAATCGATTTTGTACCCTTTTTTCTTCACCGCAAAAACCAGGATTAATTGAGGGGGGGACACCGGATGTATATATACTTTCAAAGAGTCAAAAGTAAAGAAATCAGCCTGTAAATGAACGTCCGATTCAGAAATGACAACTCTATACTAAAATCATTACAAGATTTAAGGTAATGGGCTTACATTAAGTCTTAAAGTTGAAGTTGAACCTGATGATGGGATTTCAAAAAAGAAGATCGAGGAGATGCAGATAGCTATAAAGGAACTGGGTATGAATGAATAGAATATAATTCATTCTTGGATTAACTGAACTTTATACTTTCTTTACTTTTTATCCTACATCCAGTAGGTTGACAGTGCATTTTGAATATTTTTACTGAAAGCATTTTTCTAATTATGTAACAATTTATTTGGTTTGAAACTGGTTAACATCTGGCCCAACGTCTATTACATGTTCAAATTACAAAATGAGATTTCTTCTACTTTATTTTGTGAGCTTAGGTGACCAGGATGATCTGAAATGTATAAAAATTGATTTTGTTAGCTGCAGGGGGAAGAGATGCCTTCAGCCCTTCAGAAAGTCTACTGCAAGGTACGGAATATCTATAAATTATAATTAGATTTAATTTACCATATCTTTTTTGCATATATCCTAAATAGTATTAACATAAAACAATTAGTAAAGAATTATGTGGTCATGATATCATGAATTATCAAAGGTTTTGGTCTTTCCCCGCCAATCAATAAATGACTTAGTCTCAGTCCCCACAGTAGGTTTTTTTGAGTACCCTTAGAAGATCTATCTGACTCAGGAAAATGCCCTAATAACCCTATAATCTTTCATTTTTTGATTGAACTAATCTAAACCCTACCTCCACACCTAAGCAAAATATCTGTAAATTTACAGTTAAGTTTTATGTACGATGTGTTTGATTTTATTTTCTATGTGAAATCGCGGCTAAAATATATGTATATATATTTATTGATATATATCTATTTTATATTAAACATATATAAATATGGATTAATTTTATATTCATTTACAGAAATAATTTTGATGTAACAACGTCGGGACTTTACCTATGTGATATAACCGTGAATAGGTAATGATTTGTCACTTAGACTGCTTTATGTCCTTCAGCAGTAATCATAATATCCTTTTGTGGGCTTGCAAGTTTTATTATAATACATCGTTATTTAAAAATAAGGAAATAGGTTTTAATTAAAACCCATAAAATGATTATTAAGCAACGAGTTTTTTGCAGTTTCGTTTTCAGAATGATAGTTGATAATTTATTTCAAATATTGCTG
This sequence comes from Methanosarcina sp., assembly GCA_003164755.1. Classification (GTDB taxonomy): domain Archaea; phylum Halobacteriota; class Methanosarcinia; order Methanosarcinales; family Methanosarcinaceae; genus Methanosarcina. Next base: position 54,254 of record PLUB01000057.1, read on the forward strand.
CTTAAAAAATATTGTATCCAATAGTGTATCCTGGAAGAAACTTCATATTGTATCCGATATTGTATCCACGATCATATCTGTTTATAACTCTAATTGGATATCTTACTTCAATCGGATATCCTTCACGGTCTTCATTCAAATAAAACTGCTCATCTGTTGATTCCAAATTCGGGTTCATTGTTAAGCTTACTGGCTCAGAAGCTTCTGTTTTGCTTTTTTTATTAATGCTTATTACTGATTCACTAGTTCCATTTTTGGGTTTTGTATTTATGCTTACTGGTTCAATAGTTTCATTTTCATGTTTTGCATTTATGCTTACTGGTTCAATAGTTTCTTTTTTGATTGCAGTTTCGGTGCTTACTGTCATGGCAGTTATAAATGCTGGCTTTATAAGTGTATCATTGCCATCAGGTCCCCATACATTTAATGTGACATTATAAATCCCAGGTTTCCCAAAATTATGATGAGTCGTTATATTTGAACCACTATAAGTAGTGGCTCCAGTTCCTTCATTCTCAAATATCCAGCGCCAAGAAGTAACATTACCTGTGACGTCACCAGTAAACCGCGTATGTAAAGGAATAGTCCCATTTGTAACGTTAGCAGAAAAATCATTAATTTTGATATTGCCTGCTGCTAAATACGCTGGCATCAAAAGCAGTATCAATAAAGCCATCGGTAAAAAATATTTTCTCATATCGAATTCTCCTTAGGACTAACGCATTTTATATGCAAAAAACACTAGCAAGTCAATCATAAGTATTATGATTTAAATAATTTGAAGCTTTAAGCATGTGGTTTTTCAATGAATTGCGTAAGTTCATATTGTTCTAATTTTCTTGCCGATAGACTATCGGCAGGGAGTTTTTAGATTGACTATCCCACATATATACTTTGTTCTTCAAATACAGAATTTAAATAAGTAGAAATAAGTAAATAACTACTTTTAATGGTTTAATTCCAGATATCATCTCTAAATTATGAAAAACAAGAAACGAAAATAAATGCAAAGATACAATATTGGCTGATTATATTCTTTAATTCCAAGACGAGATGATATCCAACTAAGTAAGGGGGAAAGATATGGATTGTAGCACAAAAAACCACATAAATGGATATTTGTCTAGTATACTTCGAAGGGCCGAAAGATGGCTGGATATGCATTGATTCTTATTAATTGACACGATAGGTCATATTACAAAAAATAATGGTATTGATTTAAAAATAATATTTTTTTATTAGTTTAGGGGACCAGGCTGATCTAAAATGTCAAAAAAATTGATTTGTTAACTGCAGGGGAAGAGGATCCTACAGCTGCCGGAAAGTATACTGCAAGGTACGAGTGGTACCTCTAAATTATGATTAGTTTTAGTATCAATTAGTTTAAGTTAGTGATATTTAGAATATATACAAAAAAAAGTATAGCAAATTAAATCTAATTATTAAATTAAAGGTTTCCCAGCACCTTCAAGCAGACTTTCTATCGAGCTACAGGTATTTCTTCACATACAACTCACAAGATCAATTCAAACATCTGGTTGAAACAAACTACTTATATCAGTTTTGTAAACAATTTGTTGAAATCGGAGATCAAAAAGTACCAAAATATTTGATCCGTTCTTGAAGTGTGAATTTAAAGAATATTATCGATGAAAAGAGATATTAAAACATGCAGGAAGAACATTCTTTGGTAGAAGAGGATCCAATGACGGAAACTGCTATGGTTGAGATGTGAGGACTTCTGACTGAAGAACAATACATTTTTATGTTTAGTGACTTAACCGAATCCAAATGAAGTATTTATTAATTATATATTGGTTAAAAATGCGAAAAAGAAGAATTAGAAATTTCTGGAATTCTCTGTGATTTTTAATAGAAATTTAGGGTTAAAAAGATAATCTACCCTTTTCCTAATAATGACCTTTAACTTTTGACGTTAAATTTTCGGTAGTGAGGGAGAAGAAATCGTGTCCTTAAGCTCTAAATCATCTATCATTGGGAAAGTAAGGGAATTAATAAAATCGTCATCCTCCCAATTCAGAGCCCTAAAGTTTGTCCTGCTGATCGGCGTGATGAGCTTTTTTGCAGACTTCGTGTACGAAGGTTCGCGAGGAATAATCGGTCCTTATCTTGCATTACTCAGAGCAAGTGCGTTTACTGTTTCCGCAGTTACCTGATTTGGTGAATTCATAGGGTACGCTTGGCGCCTTATTTCGGGAAGCTTCAGCGATAAAACTGGTCAATTTTGGTTTATTACAATCTTTGGTTATGTTATTCAGATGGCTTCAGTACCGTTGCTTGCATTGGTCGAGAGCTGGCAGATGGCAACAGTGCTCATTATTCTGGAGCGATTTGGCAGGGCGACTCGTAACCCTCCGCGCGATGTTATGCTTTCTTATGCTGCCAAAGAGATGGGAGGATATGGCTGGGCCTTTGGCGTCCATGAAGCACTTGATCAATTCGGAGCATTATTAGGTCCGTTGGCTGCAGCCGGTATCCTTGCTTGGCGTGGTGACTACCGGCTCGCTTTTGCCATGTTACCCATTCCAGCTCTCATCCTGCTCTCTCTCCTAGCTGTTGCACGCTTAACTTATCCCCATCCAGAAGAGATGAACGATATACCCACCAATTTAGAGGCAAAGGACCTTCCTTATGCTTTTTGGCTTTATCTTGTGGGAGCTGTGTTTGTAGCCATTGGATTTGCAGATTTTCCTTTCATGGCGTATCACTTAGAAAAGATGTCTATTGTCTCCACTTCAATGATTCCAATTTTCTACGCAGTGGCTATGGGCATGAGCGGATTAGGCTCTCTACTCTTTGGCCGCCTCTTTGACAGTGTTGGCATTATCATCCTAGTCTCCTTAACGATTTCTCTCTGCCCTGTTTGCTCCATTAGTGTTTCTAGGAGGCTTCTGGGAAGCACTCATCGGAATTGCACTATGGTGTCTGGACATGGGAATCCATGAGTCGATTATTCCTGCCGCAGTAGCCTTGATGGTACAAGTTCAACGACGTGCTTCTGCGTATGGTCTCTTCACGGCGAGCTATGAACTTTTTTGGTTTATGGGGAGCAGATTGATTGGCAGCCCCTATAGCGTATCGTTGCCATTGTTAATCGCGTTCTGCTTGGTTACAGAATTTGCCGCCCTCCCACTATTTTTTCTAGCAAAATAGCAGAGAAGTCCAAACTCACGATTTTGACAGTGGAATAATAATATAGGTCTAAATTACGCATAAATTCATCGAAAAGTGAAAAACAGAAGCAGATACTTAATTGTCAAAATCTCAATAAAAGACGCCTTCAGACCTTGAATGGAAGGGTCACGTCAGGGTATTCTCCCCGCTGAAGTCATCCCTTAAAGCTTCGTCTGCAACGGAGCAGATAAAATGCATCTTTTCCTGAAAATTGTTCAAACTGGATCAACCCTTTTGTTTTCCGAAACACGGCTAAACTACTTTTTTCTGCAAATAGCTTACCTGAAGGAAAGAAGGATAATGCGTATTATCAGAGATGGAGTTTAATCAATTTCCCTAACAACTTCGAAGGCAGGAACGAAGACCGGAATTCAATATCAAAATTGCAAGATCCCTGAGGACTTTCCGGCTTTCTGAATCTCGCACTTATAAGAGCTATAAAAATAGAAAGAGAAATTATGACAAAGTTAGGACAAAATAGATTAAAAGTGCTTTGAACAAAAGTTTAGGTGCCCGGAGCGTGACTCGAACACGCGACCTCCAGATACCTCAGGAGATTAAAGACGCCTTATTTAAAAGTCCCTATGAGTCTGGCGCCCCAACCGACTAGGCTATCCGGGCCTTCAACACACAAATGTACGAAGCTATATTAAAGGATAGCGATCGGAGGAGTAAAACTAGATTTGTATCAAATCGTTATTCTAGACGAATACCCTGCAGCTTTTTGAGGAAATGGAAACTTTCCCAAGAACCATTATATTCTAGCGGATTTATATCTTGATCTACCTTCGCACTATAAAAATAGAACTACTTAATGCAATCCATTATACTTATAAAACAAGATATCAAATGTTTTTTATGGAGTATCAATAAAATTTCATTTAGACAATGACAGAAATAATTATTTCAAATTTATATGCTTTCAAATTGGTTTAAAACCCTAAAAGATGATTAAAAGAATTTTTTATTCCTTATCAGATTGCCTAAATTTTACCATTAATTAGACTAATAAGTGACTACAATAAATTAAAAACTTCGAAAAAAGTAGAAAAGCTCCAAATTGGAAATGCTAACTGCGAATCAAAATTTTTATAAAACTGCATGCTAAAAGTACAGCACAAAACAAGAATTATAATATGATAAGAGAATATATATGCTTTGAGTAGGTAATCTATAGTGAAGTTCTTAGATAAAACATTTAAGTAGCATTATCTAAAGGTAGAAATGAATGAAAATCAAGCAGAAGAAAGCTTTACGATGGCTTCTGCCAGATTCCCGTTTGACTTTATTAGAGCTTCACATGCCTCTTTTTCAGAAACACCTGTCTGTTCCATTACGAGTTTTATATCATCTGCGGGAATTTCCAGTTCTTTCGGGATTTCCTTTGCGTCACCTACAATCTGGTATGTTTCTGAGCCCTGAACATTCATGATAGTGACATTTGCATTTTCTATGACGATATTTGAGTCTGCAGTCTTTATTATTACTTCCTGAACATCCTTGAGCTCTTTGACATTAATCCCCATCTGCTTCATCATTTGCTTCATTTTAGCCGGGTTCATACCCCGGCCTCCCACTCCTTCAATTCCTGGAAACATGGATTTGCTTCTCCTTTGTTGATAGTTTTTGTTTGTTCTTTTAGGTTCTAGTTCACATACTTTGTCATGGTTTTATTTACCTTTAATGACATCCTCCCCCACATGTGCCGCATCCACCGGCTGTGGGGTTGCTAATAAGGAATCCTTTCCCATTTTCATCTTCAATAAAGTCAATGCTGCCCTCAGAGAAGCTTCTTTCAATATCTTTTGCCATCACGAGTTTGATTCCATTACTTTCTATCGTTACATCTTCTTCCTTTACTTCACCATCAAAGGAAAGTCCATATTGAATTCCACCACATGAGACTCCGGCAACAAATATTCTGAGAGCAATTTCGGGATTTCCTTCCTGTTCAATCAGTGTTTTAAGTTCTGAAGCAGCTTTATTTGTTATTTCTATCATTTATACACCTCTTTTTTACTTTGAACGTTTTCTAAAAGGACGCCTCCTTTAATTTTGATACTATTCATCCATTACAGCTTACAGATAATTTCCAAATGGTATATATTCTTGCATCTGATACATATAACGTTTATTTCGAATTAACGTTTATTTAGAATTGGGACTTTATTCTCCCGAAAGATACTTTTTTGATGGAACATCTGAGAGAGCAGGACACTTATTCCTTCTGAATAAATGTTATTATTCTTCTAATATACAAATATAATATATATATAGATTACATACTTTTCCGGATAGTTTGCCACAATTTTTAATTCACAGAAATTCAGCATCTTCATCCATAGGCTGTTCCAGGACCTTTGCGTTATAAGCATTTATTTCCACAGAATTACGCTTTCCCCTCACTTCCCAGATAGGGATATGCACAAGCTCCATGTCGAGATCTATATCTTCAGCTTTTGGGCCGATGCTCCTATGTTCATATATAATTGCCTGGTCGTCCATATTGTTAAAGCGCATTTCACGTGTATTTTCCTCAATAATTAAATCTAGAATGATCTTCTCACCCTGCTTCCTGTTAACATTCGGCCTTTTTATCTCATGCTGTACTGCCGGGATTCTTGTCGGCATTTTAAGACCTTCAATTTCCATCTCCTCGTTTGATTTATTCAGCGCGTTAAGAAACCCTCTCCCTTTGCCGGCAATACTTAAAACTTTTGATCGAAATCGCTTTTCTACCTCAACATTATATATATATTTCCAAAAAGGTACAAATTTCAAAATTGCATCCTCAGGATTGCTGAGATAGGATTTTGCAATGTCTATCGCCTGATTTTTAGACAAATTTGGTTCCACTGATCGTATATTAAGCATTCCGTATGAATCAACTTTGGGAATCTCCCCCCGTTCCAGTTTGTTTGGATTATTCATTTCCTCATAAGGCCTTAGCAGAGATTTGGCTTCAAAAAAGGCATTATTTGCCCCCAATGACTGGCTCTGGGGTGGTAATAGCTCTTCGCTATAGTCAGATCCCTGCCTGAATACATCTTCTTTCAAGCCTTCTGAATTCAATTCAAAAGTTGTTGCGGTGGATGAATCCAGTGTCTTATTTGTTGATGGAGCTTCTGGTTCAAAATGCGAATTTTTTGTTTTTCGTTCTATATTTAAGAGAACCGTCCTTCCTATCCTAAGGGCCAGATCATCTCTGTCCCACAAATGGATCCCAAATTCAGCTGCATAGTTACTTAATTCTCCAGAAGTTTTCTGGGTCATTACATATATTCCTGTACAACCTTCTAACTTTTCGTAAAAGGCTTTTATTTCTTCATAACCTGGTCTTAAAGCACACCTTACATGAACATGATATCGTTTTTTCTCCACACTGATGTCACACCGACTGGATATTGTAACATCGTATCCAGATGATTTGAAGATATCCACAAGAATTTTTAAAAGGTCTTGCTCCATTATTCTCACCCTTCTATATCTTACACAGCTAAAATAGTTTATGTTTTACACTTAATAAATATAGAAGACTTTGATAAACCCCTTAATTTCTTCATATGCTCATAAATTGTATATGAATGACTCGCAAAAACCAGAGTTTATCAAAATCCTCTCTAAAAATTTTATAACCTATTTATACGTCAAAGTTATCTCTTTTAATCCTTTTTTATTATTTTTCCAAGCATACAACTATTTAAGAAATCAAATCATAATAAATTACATTATGAGTGGGATCAAGCTTGGAGCAGACTCGTTTTCAACATATGAAGAAGGAATAAAGAGAGAATGGGTTACAGGAAACGGACTCGGAGGATATGCTTCCTCCACAGTTATTGGGGTGGGAACGAGGACTTACCACGGACTACTTGTAGCAGCTCCAGAAAATTTACCAGGAAGGTTTTTGCTCCTCTCATCCCTTGATGAAGAAGTTTCTTCCAATAAAGAAATTTATCGACTTGCAACTCATAAATATGAGGATACTATTTTTCCAACGGGCTTCAATTATCTTTCCAAATTCATTCTTGCCCCATTTCCACTCTGGGTTTATCATTCAGACATTTTTACCGTAAAAAAAAAGGTATCCATGATTCATGACAGTAATACAACCTGTATTCTCTATGATATAAATTCCCGAAAAGAGGGAGCTTTGCTAAGAATTTTTCCTCTGGTAAACTCTAGAAATTTCCATTGCACTACCAGTTCGGGAGACATCGCCTTTTCCCAGAAAGCTGATTCGACAGGAGTGAAACTAGAAAGTTCTAAAGGTTTTACTTTATCGCTATCATCCAATCTTCAGTATCACCCTGATCCTAAGTGGTACTACAATTTTGTTTACGACGATGAAAAACAACGAAAATGCAACTTCCAGGAAGATAATTTCAATCCCGGCTATTTTGAAAGCAAAATAAAAATGGGAACTTCACGATTTTTTATTGCTGCTTCAACCGGGGATATTTCCTTTTTTACTCTCGATAAAGTTGATGAACTTTATAGTAGAGAAACGCATCGACATAAGCTTCTCACATTTAATTCAAAACTTAATGAAACCTTTGCCCTCAAGCTTTTGAGGGCAACTGACTCTTTTATAATAAAAAAAACTTCATCAGGTGAGAGTACAGTGATTGCAGGATATCACTGGTACTCTGATTGGGGGCGAGATACCATGATTTCTCTGCCTGGTCTGCTTTTAATTCCTCACCGCTTCGATGAGGCCAAGTACATTCTCCAAAATTTTTCCAGACATTGTAGAAAAGGCTTGATCCCGAACGCTTTCCGGAATCTTGGAGGAGAACCAATCTACAATACAGTGGATGCTTCTCTCTGGTTTATTCATGCAGTTGGACGCTATTTCGAATATACAAAGGATCTCCTGCTTCTAGCAGATCTCTGGAATACCATGGATAGTATCATTGATAATTACCTTAAAGGCACAGACTTTGGAATTGGCATGGATTCTGATTATCTTATCCGTCAAGGGCCTCAACTAACCTGGATGGATGCCAAAATCGGAGAACTGGCAGTAACCCCAAGAGCAGGCAAAACCTGTGAAATCAATGCCCTTTGGTATAATGCCCTGAAAACAGCTTCCAATCTGGGAACTCTTCTCGGCAAAGAGATTTCTTCTTATGAGGCTCTTGCAGCTGGGGTAGCTTCGAACTTTGAAGATCTTTTCTGGAACTTGGAAACTAACTGCCTCTTTGACCTCGTATATAAGAACGAAGGAGGAAAGCAGGTTAAAGATCCTGCTATCCGGCCTAATCAGATATTTGCTGTAGCGCTCCCTTACACTATGCTTTCTCCTGAGAAAGAAAAAGCTATTGTGGACAGAGTCGAAAAAGATCTATTGACCCCCTTTGGGCTCAGAACGCTTTCTAGTGACCATCCATCTTATGTAGGACACTATAACGGAGATTCCGTAACTAGAGATACAGCCTACCACAATGGAACCGTATGGCCTTGGCTCCTAGGTGCCTATGTGAAAGCCTATAGGAAAGTACACAATTATTCAAAAAATAGTTTCACAGAGATGCGGACTCTTCTAAAGGGATTTGAGATCCACCTTGAAATCGCAGGCATCGGCACAATTTCCGAGGTTTTTGACGGGGACTATCCTTACTCTCCAGGTGGCTGCATTTCCCAAGCCTGGAGTGTCGCAGAGATTTTAAGGGCATATGTAGAGGATGTACTTGGGATCAAACCTTGAAAGCTGAATTAGGATTAATGTTCCTTATTTTTAAAATTTAAATACTGAGTATTACGGAAAAAGCAAACATTTAACGGCTTAAGTAAGGTCTCTATAATCCCATAAAAAGGCAACTTGACTATAATCTCCCGAATGCAGCCAGAGGATCGAAAAAATAAGCAGATCTTCCAAAGCAGCAAATATTTAATTGTTATCCTATTTTTCAAACCCGTTCTCAGATATTATTGTAAAAAGATTGACTGGTGAAGGAGGAGCAAATTCGAAATAACCAATTAGTGAGCTGAAGGTGAGTTAAAGTAAGTTACAGAAAGTGAGTTGTGAAAATAAGCTATCGGAAATGAGCCCTAGTAATCAAGGTCATGTATCCACTTTGTTGATCAAAATTAAAAAAGTACATTTCAATGTTTGGAAAAAATAGACCGAAATCTTGTGCTCATAGTCTTCAATAACTAATCTCCAAAACCATAATTTAGGAAATTACAAACTTGTAATTTTTTTATTCCAGAGTTCCGAAGCAAAGACTATTTAACAGCTATATTTATATATTACTCTAATCTCGTATTTCTCAGCATATTCGTAATCTTACTGCTTTGAAATGGATATAATACCCTATAAAGTAGTCTAAATTCATCCGTCTTAACCAACATTATAGAGGAGATGGTAGGCATAAATTCAATAATTCTCGCAGGTGGCTCAGGTGTGCGACTTTGGCCTCTCAGCAGGGAAACGTATCCCAAACAATTTTTAAAATTTGGTAAATTTTCTCTTTTCCAGGAGACTGTGCTTCGCTGTCTTGAAATTTCCGATGTCTCTGAAATTTTTGTTGTGACCAATAAAGACCAAAAATTTTTCGTGATTGATCAAATTAAAGAAATCGGATATTCGATTCCTTCTGAAAATGTCTTAATAGAGCCTGAAAGTAAGAATACACTTCCTGCAATCTTCTTCGGAATGAGAGAAATTGAGAAAAAATTTGGGAATTCCATAGTAGGAGTCTTTTCTTCAGATCATGTTCTTGACAGATCTGCGATGAAAATAATTTCTTCGGCTGAAAATCTGACTTCTGATTTTCTTGTTACCTTCGGAGTTGTTCCCGTTACCCCTCATACTGGATATGGCTATATTAAAACATCAGAATTTTGTGAACCGGGATATAAAGTTTCAGAATTCAGAGAAAAGCCAGATTTAGAAACTGCCAAGAAATATATTAAAGAAGGTTGTCTCTGGAATAGTGGAATTTTCCTTTTTAAGACTGACCTTTTCTTTGAAGAAGTTAAAAAACATGCACCATCTTTATTCGGCTGTTTTGAAAAATATGATAACATTAATGAAATTTATGGAAATGTGGAGAAAATTTCCATTGATTATGGGATAATGGAAAAATCCGATCGAGTAGTAGTTGTAAAGCTAGACCAAAAATGGAGCGATCTTGGAAATTTTTCGGCAATTTATGATGAGCTCGAAAAAGACGCGGTAGGAAACGTTGTATGTGAATGTGATCCTTTACTACTTAATTCTGATGGAAACTTTATATATTCAAAATGTGGTAAGATTGTTTCACTCATCGATATTAAAGACATGATTATCGTCGATACCAGCGACGCCCTACTAATTTGTCCCAAATCTAGTAGCCAAAAGGTAAAGGAAATTGTCTCTGAACTTAAGAACAAGAAGGATGAGAGGGCATATACCGGGCAAACAGTCTACCGGCCCTGGGGGTCTTACACCTTACTAGAAGAATACCAAGGCCATAAAATAAAGAACATTACTGTACTCTCTGATCAGAAGTTAAGTCTCCAACTTCATTATCATAGAAGTGAGCACTGGGTAATTGTAAAAGGTATGGCTTGGGTTGAAGTTAATAATCAACAATTTTTCCTGAGGCCTGGAGAAAGTACTTTTATAAGAGCCGGTGAGAAACATAGGTTGTCTAATCCTGGCAAGATAACACTTGAGATTATTGAGGTGCAGTTCGGAGAACTTTTGGAAGAAACGGATATTGTTAGGTTTGATGACGTGTATGAGAGGAACTGATTCGAAGCTCATGATCCTGCAACATTAGACTGAATACCTTTGTTTCGTATGTTTTTCATAAGGAGAACCCTGTTATTTATATTGTTTGGAAAACAACTATAAGTCCTGATTTATATTAGATAATCGATATTGAACCTGAATAAATTATATTTATCGAATGCCACAATGAACAAATAATATTTACACTGGGATATATTATAAAGAGAAGGTAAATATTTAATTAGTCTTGTGAGTAACTACAATTTTTATTATTAATGAAGAAAGTTTGTGTAGTTACTCAACAGATAGTCTCATAAAAATTAGATTATATTCTATGCTTTCAAGCATTCTGAGTTTTAATTTTTTTTTAACAATAATTTTAACTCATGGGAAATTTTACTGATTTTGCTCTTCGAGATGAATATACACTTATTCTGTCAGCTTGAGATAAACTTGCTAAAATTTATTTTTCAATTGATTGAAAATCTTTTCACATAATTTTAGAGCCCATATCTTTTAACAAAACCGTTTTCTGAAGCAGACCTGAAGCGGAAGTAATCACTATGTTTAAACTTATTTTTTCGCAGCAAGAAAAATTACCACAATAATATGGAATCTTGTTATAAATAACAAGATATACCAAGTTGAAATAGGATATCAAAAGAGAAAAATTCGGAAGAGAAAGATTGTTGAGACTGAAAAATTCTCAGTTGATACATGTATAAAAATAATTAGTGAATAATCTCAATCATGGAAACGAGAATGGAGAAAGAGTACTTCGGAACCAGTTTAGTCACTTACTTACGTTTAAAATCAGGAATAAGATATCAATAAGGCTCTTGCAGGTGCTCCATCACAATCTTCAATTTTCAGAGGCAAGCACAGGAAGAAATAAACTCCTACCTCCACTAAACTGAGCTCTAGACATTCCACTATGTTTACATTTCCTGAAAGGAGTATTCTGTGAGCAGACATAATTTTGGAATGAAAACTGTCTATTGAAAAGCTGTCTATTCCAATAGTTTTGAACTTTTTTTCGACAATCCATGATGCTGCACTTTCATCAAGATATGTGGAGCCAAATTTTTTCCCCACATAATCATTATTTTGATAATTGATATCTTCGGAACCTTTTTGTTTACGAGAAGAATTTTTTGTTTTCAGAAGTAGAATTGAGATATCTTCAGAAACCCTTGCATCCTGGAAAGCTTTCTCAAGAATTTCAGCGGTCAGTGAACCCTCCAGAGAAGAATAATCGAGAATTAACGCCATTCCCATCAGGCTCTCCAGTTTCAATTTGTCAACAGATATACCGTTGCTCAGGATATGAGAAGGAGCATCTACATGCGTGCCTGTATGACTCCCAAGACTCAACCTAGATACCACACAGCCTTTATTTTCAAGAGTACAGATACTCTCAATTACAGGTTCTGGGTCTCCTGGGAAGATTTTCGTAAAAGGAGAAATTGGGGTTGAAATGTCTATGACTTTTCTCTTCACCAGAATTTTCTCCACGATAAGCACCTTATTCCATATTAATGATGTATCTGTTCATGCAATCATCAGTATATTCCATGCATATTGTGAATTTTTTCTGGTCAGTTTTTGTAAGCTCGTTTTCCTCATAAGTTACGCTCACAGTACAGATATCCTTGTATTTTTCGCACCCTTTGCAACCGAAAACAGAGACATATCAGATCTTTTCTGAAAACAATAAATCTTTGATACCTTATTATGTGTTTCTGAGATATATGATTTCTTTAATTAAATGTTCCTCATCCGATATATATAATCCAAAAAAAGCTGATTTTCCACTACCATTTATTTGATTTTCTTCCCGAAATACACTTAGTATCATTTTCGGTTTTTTTGTTCCGCGCTTCAATTATGTTAGTTAGAGCATATCTACTTCAGTGAATGAAAACACAAACTTTCGTTACATTGGATATCTAATTATGAGAACATCAACCACTTAATAACAGAAAACCAACAAATCTTATATATAAAAAAAGAATATGGAGACTCAGATATGGAAAAGCTCATTGAATACGAGACTGGTTCTTTTAGTAGTTACCTTTCCAAAGGCTGCAGGCTCTGCCAGGAGGGGGCAACAATGGTACTCTTTGTAACAGGCCTTTGCCCAAAAAGCTGTTTTTACTGCCCACTTTCCGAAGAAAAACGTGGAAAAGATCTTGTTTTTGCAAACGAAAGATCCATAAAAAACGATGACGACATACTTAAGGAAACTGAGCTCATGGATGCCCTTGGGACTGGAATCACAGGTGGGGAACCACTTCTGAAAATAGGGGAAGTCCTACACTACATTCAAATTCTTAAATCTTCTTTCGGACAGGATCACCATATCCATCTCTACACTTCTCTGAGTCCTGACAGACAGATGCTTAAAAAACTTGCTGACGCTGGCCTTGATGAAATTCGTTTACATCCACCACAAGCGATCTGGGGAGATCTAAAACACAGTCCTTATGCGGATAGCTTACAACATGCAAAAAAACTGGGTATAGAAACTGGAATTGAGGTTCCTTCCATTGAAGGGACAGAAAAAGTTGCAGTTTTTGCAGAATACATGGGAGTTTTCCTTAACCTGAATGAATTGGAGTTTTCCGACACTAATTCAAAAGCTCTCCTAAAAAACGGTTTTTTCCTTGAATCAGATACATCTAACGCAGTTGCAGGTTCAGATAAATATGCTGAAACTACTCTCTCCCTATGCAAAAAAGTACATTTTTGTTCTTCAATCCATAAGGATGCAGTCCAGCTGCGTAAAAGGTTTCAGCGAATTGCAAAGAACATGGCAAGAGAGTTTGATGAAATCACAGAAGACGGTACTCTGGTATATGGAATTATTGAATACTTAGACCACAAAATTGCAAAAAAAATTCTGGAAGATATAGGAATTCCATTAGAATTGTTTGAAGTAAAAAAAGGGAGAATAGAAATAGCTTGGTGGATTCTTGAAGAGCTAAAGGAAGAGATTAAAGAAGAATTAAAATCACTTGGAGCCAAGCTTTTAATTATTGAAAGATATCCATTTGAAGATGGATTACTTGTAGAACTGACTCCTATTTAAGGATTGTGTGCCTGGAAAATATAATGGTGAGAAAAATAATCAAAATTACGGCTTTGTACCACGCTAAAAACAACTGAGTATATGCACACCTCTACACCTTATATAAAAAAATTATTCAAAATCAAATATTTTAATTTATTTATATGACTCTTTTTCTCCATGGTTTCCCTGATTTTCAACATAGTTTTTAATTACATGGCAAGTTGTTCCATAACTCATAGTTCCAATGTAACCTCCAGTATTCCGAAGTTTACAATCCAAAAAGTGATACTCCTATGATGATTCCAATAAGGGATAGGAAAGGATGAATTTCTCCAACCCTTTTCTGGATCATTGGCCTGAGAAAACTATCCATGCGACTTACAAAGATCCCTGCGACAAGATAGTCATCCTGCAGTATATTCACCCAATAATAGTCGCAGGAACCCAGACTAAGGTTGAGCCGAAGACCGGCACAAAAGAAAGGTGTGTTGCGATAGAACTCCAGAGAAAAGCTCCCTGGATTTTTACGATAAAAAAAGTTATAGTCAGAATTACACCCTGGAAAGGGCTACATTCCCGCTGGAAATCATAGTTGTCCTGACAATTCGTCTGATCTCGTCCAGCAGAATGACTTTATTTTTCTTCATTGAATGGAACTGCCACGTAAATTTTGTGTATAAAATTAGAATCTTCTCCTTTTAAGAGGTAGTAGAACAAAAAATACCTGATTAAAAAACCTATAGACTGCTGGCTCAGTATTTGAATTGAGCCAAAAGGAACTTACTTGTGCAATTGACGGCTTCAGAACCAATGCAAATGGCCCTTTCTTGCATCTGTTTTTGGAGAATATCTATAGGAATACCCAGGCCTGAAAGATAGTGGGTGAGAAAATGGTTTTCAGATCTAATAGATGCAAAAATAAACGCCTAGTTAAGTAATCGACTCTCATATCAAAAAATATTCCCGCCTTTTTCACATGATTTGCAATCTTCGGACTTTTACCAAGGATAGTGAGCTGGTGAATTTTAATCCACTGAAAATTGGGAGCCTGGGCCACCTCTGAATTGGCTCCCAATTGTGTGATTCAACCCTGCGATTAAGAGACAAAGAGGTCTTAACTCTCAATCGTTAACTTCTCCTATATGTTATAGCTGTATATCATATGAACGAATCTCAGATTCCCTTTCCATTAGGTTGATTGCTTTCTTAAAATATAGATGACTTGCCCTATTATTGACTTATAAAAATATTATCCCCCTATTTTTTATAAAATCTATATCTATTTTTTGATTGTGTATTTTTTCTAGTTATAATATTAAATATATAACTATCTATTGATTATTATCTATAACTAATTCTTCAGAATAAAAGGATAGTAGATTCCTTAATTCATAATTTCTTCAATTTCGAAACCATTTCTACAAATCAAAAGAAAATAACAAAAATTATTTGAAGTAATGAAGTAGTTGATTGTGGCAACGAAAACCGACTGCACTTCTGATAAATGCACAACCAATTTACTGTCTGTATTTTCTGAATTATGTAGTATCATTAATTTAATAACCTTACCTGATGAAGCAAACTATATATCGTAAGAAATGTGTAATGTTTTAATTTCTTTCTGCAATACCTTTGACAATTTCTCTTGAATCTGCAACAAAAGACATATAGTCTAAAATAGGCAAACAAATTATATACATGTGAACATCTGCAAAATTCGGTTGAGATTTGGATAATTAAGTGTTGAATATTACTGTTTTTCAGTTCAACAACTTAACACATGAAATTCATTTAGTTCCGTAGGAAATCAAACTTTGGAGCTGATTAATCCTTGAAGGTGCATGGTATTATTACAAATATGCAGATTCATAAAATGGCTGGGTTTATATTTTGTACTTGCTGGGCCAGGCATAATCGTGATGGTAGCAGACAATGATGCAGGTATTCTAACAACCTATACCGCAATAGGTGCCAACATGCTACTAAAATTTTTCCTAAAAAATAAACTATATTTTATATAATAAATATTTCTAGTCTAGACTGGTCTCAAGTTCTGTGTTAGAGATATATAATATAGATATTTTTGTAATCTTTTTTAGCTCTCTTTTCTATTTTTTTAATGGATTGTAAGTAGGTCCAAAAAATTTAGCTATTGCAGTATCAGAGTTTGAAGTTACTGTTTTGTTGTTAAATGAACTGGTTGCATACGTCGAATTAATCCCAAAACCAGCATCAAGTTCTCGTGGTATTACATAGTATTGATCGAATCTTTCAACACTTTGACCAGGTGCAAGATCACTGAAACTTATTTGCGATGATCCAAATATGTTATCGTTAACAGTAATAGGGGTTCCGTTGCAAAAAATCCTTTCTAATGATACAATAGAATAAAAAGGAAATCAAAGATAGTAATATGCTATCTAATTCCTTTAAATGGAATCATTATGAAGGAGAAATTATTCTATTGAATGTAAGATGGTACTTAAAATACCCATTGAGCTATAGAAATTTAAAGGAACTGATGATAGAAAGAGGAATTCAAGTTGATTC
>PLUB01000043.1 GCA_003164755.1 Methanosarcina sp.
AAATCGAAAAGCAGCGAAGAGATTCGTCTAGCTCTGCTTTATAAAGTGTTTTCACGTCATAAAGCTGATTAATTATTAGATTTTTTGCTTCTTTAAGGCTAGCATTCGAAAGGTCAACCCCTTCAAGATGAGCTCCTTCAAGATATGCTTTTTCAAGATGTGCATATCCAAGAAAAGCCCCTTCAAAATGAGCTCCAGAAAGATGTGATCCTTCAAAATGAGCATCCATAAGATCAGTTTCTTCAAGATGAGCATTTCTAAGATTAGCTACTTCAAAATGAGTATTCCTAAGATTAGCTACTTCAAAATGAGTATTCCTAAGGTCAGCCCCTTCAAGATGAGCATTCATAAGGTGAGTTGCTTGAAAACAAGTCGTTTGTAAATTTAAATGGCTAGATTCTGTATTTTTTAAAGAATTTTTGCGCCTTCTAATTACAATAAGGATTGATTGAATATCTAATTTCATGGTTTACTTCTAAATTTTGATATATATATTTTCATTGGCTTGAATATCAATGAATATAGCGTTAATTAGCATAATTTGTTTTAATTAACTATATGTTCCTAATTGGTCACCAGTCCTAGTAAAATGCTCGGTAATCCGATCTTCTTGAGAAATGGTAATTCGTCACGCTATGTGTCGTAAAGTCCGATCCCAACAGCGACGCTACCATCTATTTGAGCTAAAGTAGTATGATCTTGATTTTATTGCTTGGCTCGTTCTGAAAAATAGACTAATTGATGGATAATTAATTCATCGGATTCAACTGAGTATTTGGATGCATTTTTTGTTAATTCAAAGTTTGCAAAATCTTTCTTTTTTTCGCATTTCTAGTGCTTGTTGTTTTTTCTCCAGTTCTCTTAATGTTGGTAGAATTAGGCACATATTCGCCAGCTTTTTATTATCCATACTGTATATGGGTTTTTATTATATATTTACTCTTGGTTAGAGATAACTATTTTTTCTGCTGATCTTGTCTTCCCTTCTAAGTTAGTTATAAAAAAGCGAAAAAACGGTTCTTAATACAGGTAGCAATATGAGCTGATTTAAAGGCTTAAAGAAACTTCAATGTGCAATTTTCTTGACTCTAATAAGCAGCCTATGACTCTTTTACTTGTCTGTTGACTTTGTGCAAATGTGCCGATTTTTCTGTAAAATCGAAACACCTAAAAGTCATTGGAGAGAACAATTCATGCCCAAAGAACAAAAATTTAAACCGTAAACAGAAATCTAACCTTGAATTTGCAGCAAATTTACGACATTACCAAAAAGGTAGTGTACTGAAAGTTCCGTGAAAATGACTATTCTCCGTACTATTCTTTCATTACAAAAAAGGATTTTTTGGTTTCATTGATCCATAGATTTGATCACAAAAACTGTGCATAAATGAAACTCTAAAAGCAGACGTTTGGTCAGTATAACTATTGACTCTACACCTTGCTTTTTGCAGTGAAAGGTGATGTAAAGAACAAATTAAATTTAAAAAGGTCAACTACAATTTTGGTAATAGCCATTTTAGTAGCTTCTTTGGTAGTTACAGCATTAAGCTTAAGCCACAGCAACGGTAAATGTAGCGCCAGTGACAGTGACCAGAGGTGGTAGAGTCAGTCCTGGCGGGAGCTTCTACATTTTACCATATTATTTAACATCCGTTTTTCAATTTCGTACACATCACCTATTTTAATTTGGTTAATTATTTATTTATATTTAACGGTTATTTAAATATATTAAATATAGTTTTATATACTAGAAAATATACATCTGAAGCAGTGGGCATCCGGTATTACTTTTTTGAAAATGGGATAACAGTTAGTTTCATACTTGTAAATAAAAATATACCCATCAATTCAAAGCAGTTTATCAGGAGTTTATTCTCAATGCCTTGAAAAAATGGCTATGATGCTGTTTCATTTCAGACTCAATAACTCCTAGGCCCAACTATCAATTTTAGCATCAGCCACTCGATAAAAACGGTTTCCAAATCGGTGGTTAGCTATTTGATCAATCATGTGCATTCTACCACATAGTTGTCGTGATTCCACCGATCCCAGTGATAGTAACCTGTATCGTGAGCGCTTACTGCCGTTGCTGTCACTGTTGCTACAAAAAAACTACACGTAAAATATACCCAGTATCTTTTTAGTTCACTAGATGATCATTCCATAATATATTTCACTACATTTTTATTCGATTTTATATATTTTAATCCGGTTAGGACTATACGCAGTTAAATTGAAAAACAAACTATTGACAAAATTGTAATTGTCCTTTCGAAGCTTGTTTATCTTTTACTCATTATCGATATTAAGACATTTAGATGTGATTTTCGGTTTAACTATAAAGTTCAGAATTATTATAATGATCATTAGAACATATTAATTATTGTATATTAACAGTATCTATATTTTGAAAATGCCACATGTATTTTTAGTTATTGATTGTTATATGTATTATACAATATTAAAATAAAACATTATATTTAAGAAGCAGAATGGTTTGAGTATCTCCCTCACTCGAAACCAATATTGAGATTAACAATCTTTAATACTCATTGGTATAAATGAAGACAGAATTACAGGAAAAAAGTAGACTATAGTGGCACTTTAGGTAACTTCAGGTACAATCATACAGAATAATAACAAGGCAGAGAAGGATATTTTAGTAAAAATATATTCAGTTCAAATGAGAAATCTTAGCCAGTTGTTGACTCTTAATTATCTCTAACTGAAGTAAACTTATCTAGAATTTTTGCCCTAATTCCGTCTGCATCACGGACACTGATCTCAACATTTTTCTTTTTATTTCTGAAACAACAGCATTTTTCGGTACACACGCCTACCAAAGTCTTCGTGGAACCTTCTGGACAAAATCTACATACACACACTTGGCAATTTCCAGATCAACTGCATCATTAAAACGTTCAAGGCATTTCTTAGCAGCATCGGCGCTAAATTTCTTGATATGTTTATAGAACTGATAATATTTCCCAGATTTCTCTGTCTACCTTTACCAAGAATTGAACATTTGATATGTGATTCCTGCAGCTTCAGCTGCAAGACCATAGGGAAATTCTAGAGCAATTGTCTCCAATTCGTTTAGTTATATCTGGAGATAGTTTAGAAGGGCGCGCCATGAGCACCGTTTCTTATTTCTTAGAATTAATATTAGTAAGTCTGGTATTTAATATTTTTTTAGTTTTCTTCTGCACGACGCTAAAGTTTAGACTAGATTAATCAAAAATGAGCCTTTCCCAGGCGACCTGAGCCATTTTTTTACGAATGTAATAGATATTCTGGTTCCGTTGCAAAAAATCTAGCTCCCTTGCAAAATCAGAAAAAACCTTCACAATTNNAAATATTATTTTTGCACCAGAACCCCTAAAGTTATTGTTATATAAATATTTGGCTCTGTAGAAATCTTTAAGTTGATGCAACAAAAATTTATAAAAATTATCAAGGTTCAAGATATCTCTAATTTCGTTTTGAATTAACTAGTTGCCAGCTTCCGTGATGCTAAAATAATTAGTGGGCTTATAGCTCCCATTTCTCTAAGATGTACACAAGATTTCCAATCATGTTATCCGAATGACATTAGCTTAAAAACGAGTTTAACTTCATAAATAATAGTTGCCAAATAGACGAATGAATTATACATCTATATAAACCTACGAAATGTCGGATAAAAATTAGTCCAAAATTTGTTAACCATAATATTACTCCTCAATCTCTCAAATTTTAAAAATTCTCTTTCAAAATTAAAATTAAACTATCAAATTGGAGCTGCAATTTAGGATATGACCTCTAGTTCAATTGCTCAATTTCTGTGGATTAATCAACTAGCATAGGGTATTTTTCAATAGATGCCTTTTCGGCAAAAACTTTATATAAAAAAACTCCTTTTTATAGGTTGCTTCAAATCTGAATTACCATGCTCCTGTGGCCGGGGTAGGGTAGAGGTTATCCTGTGGCCCTGTGGAGGCTACGATCCGAGTTCAATTCTCGGTCCCGGCCCTTTATATTTATGATGGATTTCTTTTTCATTTCTAAGTTTTGTTTTTTCAATTACTTGTAATTTAACATCTAACTGCAATATATACTCCCATCTTCATTGTCACGATACTTACTAGCTTGAAGTATGAAATCAAATGAAATTTATGTTGTGTTTAGATTTGATTTTAGATGATTAAAGGTTTAATGATGCTTATTTTCTGTTCAACTGCTGAAGTCCTATGTCTAAAAAATATAAACGAGAACTTGCATGAAAGCGCTCATTATAGATGGCTATGTGGACGAACCTGCTTGCCTGGGGGTTCCTCCATACCTTTCTCCTTATCCGCGTTACATAGCAGGAGCTCTCAGAGAACGCGGGCTTTATGAAACAGATATTCATTACTGTACCATCGACACTCTGAGAGAAAATCCTCCTGGTATCGGGGAACTTATAGAAAGAGCTGAAATTTTGATTGTTATTGCAGGAATAACTGTGCCGGGAAAATACCTTCGGGCTTCCCCTATAACCCTTGAAGAAATCGAGGCTATTTTCCGGGTTGCAGGCGGCATGAAAATACTCGGCGGTCCAATTAGATTAGGGTTCAGCAAAGAAGGTGGAAAGATTGCAAAAGGTACTGAAGATTTGTTAATCCTTGAAAACGTTTTAATTGCTCGAATGGATATAGAGGCTTTTGTTTATGATCTATTTGAAAGAAGATCTGGTGGAAGCGGGATCTATCCTTCATGTCTGAAAATTCCAGAAGTAATTGAGCACCGCTTCAGGACAACCGCTGAAATAGGGCGTTGGGGGTCGAAAGGGGCTTTTGTGATAAGGCAGCATCCAGATTACCCTTATTGCATGTGTGAGCTTGAAACCTACAGAGGCTGCAACAGGCAGTTTCACTGTTCTTTCTGTACAGAACCCTTTTATGGAGCTCCTGATTACCGGAATGTGGAAGAGGTGATTAATGAAGTATCAGCCCTTTATGCTCATGGAGCTAGTTATTTTAGGATAGGGCGTCAATCGGATCTCTTTTCCTATCATGGAGTAGATCTTGGAGGGACTGTCCCAAAGCCTGAGCCTGATGTAATTGAAAGGCTTTATATAGGGATCCGAAATTCTGCTCCTGATCTTTCAGTGCTACATATGGACAATGCGAATCCTGGTACTCTTGCCACCTATCCACAGGAATCGGAGAAGATTCTTAAAACAATAATTAAATATCATACCGCAGGGGATGTGACTGCATTGGGGATGGAAAGTGCCGACCCGAGGGTAATTGCAGCAAACTGTCTTAAGGCAAGCTCCGATGAAGTTCTTGAGGCAATTAAACTTGTGAATAAGTATGGAAGAATTAGAGGGTCAAACGGACTTCCTGAAATTCTTCCTGGCATCAATTTTGTACACGGGCTGATGGAAGAATCTAAACAAACTTTCCAACTTAATTATTCTTTCCTTAAGAATGTGCTCGATTCTGGAATGCTCCTGCGCAGGATCAACATTCGCCAGGTTATGTCTTTCCCCGGAACGCCTATTTACGGGAAGGAAAAAGCTGGGAGGCAAAACAAGAAACTCTTTCTGGACTATAAGGAAAAGATTCGAAAGACTATTGACCTTCCTATGTTGCGGCGCGTTGTGCCAGATGGCACGATACTCAGAGACGTAATGTGTGAAGTACATGAAAATGGAGTTACTTTTGGAAGACAGCTTGGCTCATACCCTTTGTTGATAGGGATTCCTACTTCTCTGCCTTTGCGAAAATTTACTGACGTTACCGTCACCGGGCATGGGATGCGCTCGATTACTAGTATTCCTTATCCTCTGCCTATAAACATGGCTTCTTTTTCCCTTGTAAAAGAATTACCTGGAATTAGCAGGAAAGTTGCTGCTTCAGTTATTGCTGGAATTCCTTATATTGATAGGGAAGATTTTCTCAGGCGTATAAAAGAAGGCGAAGAATTGGTAAAATTTATTAAAATTTGATTATTGTGATTTATGAGGTTTGTAATGTATTTGACTTTTAGGTACTCATTAACTGAATGACAGAAAAAATAGTCATCTGAATCGATTCAACAAATTCAATCTATCCAACTAAGAAAAGGGTACTGTTGGTTAACAGGAAACAATTAAATGTTTCTGAACTGGGTATCTTTGATTGATTACAATCAATTACCAGTGAAATTAATGATAAATTTTTGTGATCTCATAGATATTTAAAAGTCTAATAAATAAGGGATCTTAAAACATCAAAATATGCACTTTATAGATCCAAATTTCTGCAGCTGTACACTAAATGCCATCTCTTTTCTCGATATGGCAGTAGCTTAAAAATTAATCTAACTTTCAATGAATAATAGTGGGCAAATAGGCAAGAAAGTTATAGAAGATTTCGATAAACCCCTAAATATTGTCATATCCTTATAAATGACTATATATGATTCGTGAAAACCAGAGTATATCGAAATCCTCTTAATATATGTGCAGCTGCAGGGTAAATATTATAGAGGAATAATCTTCTCTCCGTACATCTCGTTTAATACCTGACCCATGGCAGCATAAATTGCTGAAAGGCCTACTATGATTCCCTCATAGCCAGCAATTTTGATTATTGCTGGGTTGGCCATGTAGTTACCTACGGCAAGCAAGAAGAACAGGATGGTCAACGACAGGAAAACAAACTGAAGAGCCCTTGTTGTTCTCAGTGAGCCTATGAACATATACAGGGTGAAGAGTCCCCATAAGAATAGATATGCTGCAAAGTCTGTTGCGTTTAGAGCAAGTGCTGCAAAATTATCTCCTAGCTTAGGAAGCAGAACAATTCCCACCAGAGTGAGCCAGAAAGCCCCGTATGATGTGAAGGCTAAAGAGCCAAAAGTGTTGCCTTTTTTCCATTCCTCGATTCCGGCAATAAGCTGAGCTAATCCACCGTAGAAGATGCCCATAGAAAGAACCACTCCTCCGAGTGAATAGAATCCTGCATTGTGCAGATTCAGAAGCACAGTAGTCATTCCAAAACCCATTAAACCCAGTGGAGCAGGGTTCGCGGTTTTATCTGCTATATTTACAGCCACATTACGGATGCTCGTGATATCTTTGATGTTTTCACTCATGAAATCCAATCCTCTTCCGTTGTCCGGATATTTAACATGAACTTCAATAAAAATTACATAGAAACCCTTTGCTTTTTTTGAGGTCTCTTTTTTCTACTTCACGATGGTATATGTAATTGTTAATACTTATAATTAAGGCAAGTAGATCTAATTTTCAACATATTATATATATATTTTTTGATATTTCTCAGCATATACTGTGTAATTTAATAACAGTTATTATAAAGTTTCATAACAACCTATTTATGAACGATTGTGGAATTCCCTTCATATGGCTCAGGCAAGAAGACCTCTTATGCTCATTATCCTCGATGGTTGGGGATACAGAGAAGATGAAGAAGGAAATGATATTTTGGCAGCTCTAACTCCAAACCTTGATATTCTGATGAAAGAATATCCCTGGTGTTTTTTAGAAGCTTCCGGGGAAGCAGTCGGCCTTCCAGAAGGTCAGATGGGAAACTCTGAAGTTGGGCATCTGAATATAGGGGCGGGAAGGATAGTGTACCAAGACCTTACCCGAATAAATCTCTCTATTAAAAATGGAGATTTTTTCAAAAACCCAGTTTTTCTGAATGCGATTTCAAATGTAAAAGTCAATGACTCAAGCCTTTACCTCATGGGACTTCTCTCCTACGGAGGTGTACACAGTTATATGACCCACATTTTTGCACTTATAAAACTTGCAAATGAAAACAAGCTAAATAAAGTTTACATACATGTTTTTCTGGATGGAAGAGACGTGCCCCCGAAGTCCGCTCTTGGCGCCATAAAGGAACTAGATGCTTTTTGTAAACAAAATGGGGATGCAAAAATAGCAACTGTTTCAGGGCGTTATTATGCAATGGACAGAGATAAGCGCTGGGATAGGACAAAAATTGCCTTTGACGCTCTAACAAATGGAATTGCCCCTTATACAGCTCCTAATGCAGAGACTGCAGTTTCCGAGGCCTATTTAAGGGGAGAGACCGATGAGTTTGTAAAACCAACTATAATCATTGATTCAGAAGGAAAGCCTGAAGCAATAATAAAAGATAATGATTCTGTGATCTTCTTCAATTTTAGGCCAGATCGGGCGCGACAACTTACCTGGGCTTTTGTGAAAGAGAACTTTGAAGACTTTGTGAGGGAAAAATGTCCGAAGGTTTACTATGTCTGCATGGTTCAGTATGATGAAAACCTGAATTTGGCCGTTGCTTTTCCTCCATACAAGCTGAAAAATGTGTTTGGAGAAGTCATTAGTAAGAAGGGACTTATTCAGCTCCGCATTGCTGAGACCGAGAAATATGCCCATGTAACTTTTTTCCTTAACGGAGGGCAGGAAAAATGCTATGAAGGTGAAGATCGTTGTCTGATCCCTTCTCCAAAGATCGCTACTTATGACCTTAAACCTGAAATGAGTGCTTATGAGGTTACTGATAAAGTTATCTGGAAAATTCAGTCAGGAAAATATGATGTTATTATACTTAACTTCGCAAACATGGATATGGTTGGCCATACCGGAATATGTGGAGCTGCAGTAAAGGCAATCGAAGCCGTGGATAGTTGTGTAGGCAGGATTGTAGCGGCTCTGAAAGAAAAGGGGGGCATCGCACTTATAACTGCAGATCATGGGAATGCCGAACAGATGATAGACACGGAAACAGGAGAACCACATACTGCACATACTTCAAATCCAGTAAGATGCATTTACGTAGGAAATGATGAGATAAAAGCTCTTAAGAATGGAAAACTCTGTGACCTTGCTCCTACTCTTCTGGAACTCCTCAACGTTCCAAAACCGCCGGAAATGACAGGAACATCACTTATTTTGAGAGATTAATTAAGGATGGAGAAAAATAATATGGAGCTTCAAGCATCTTAATTCTTCTTTTTAATTTCTATTTCTATATTCTTTTTATCTGTTTTTTTAGTTATGTGGTTTTGTAAGAAATTTAAAACTTGATAAGAAATTTTTGGGCAATAAAATGTCCGTAGCTACTTTGGCATTGTGAAACTAACTTATTTTTGAAGGTTTTCAATTCATTTTCACTCAAAGTTATACTTTCTGATAATTTTTATCTAATTATCTTATTTTTTCTATTTGGGTCTTAATCATTACTCCCATCACTTTCGAGTCTTTTAAATTTTTTTAGGGTTCTTCTCCAGTTTTGAAAAGAGAATAGAAGTTCATCCAAATTTATGAAATTACTTTACTCTTTTAGAATAATTAGTATGCTTATATACATTAAGTACTCCACCATCTGGTTCAGGTACTCAGTAAAATTCCACCCATTTTTCACAAATTCTGTAGGAAATTAATGTTGAATATTTATTTTTTCCTTTCGCAGTTTTTGTCTCAAGTTCTAGTTGATGGAGGGTAGTAAATTTTCAGTTTAAATTGCCCTGATACACATAGAATCATATTGTTTTTGGATGTAATGAAAATCGAATAATTACTATTCAATGATTATCTGTTGGATTGTATTTGCCAAGCTTAACTATGTTAATGTTTTCTTACACTCAGTGATACTTGATATTGCTTGGAGCATGCACTCCATCCAGTATTCAAAATAAAGGTAAAACATTTGTTTTTGACAATACCTCTGGTTTGGGCTTATTGCGGATTAGGTAAGAATATTTTATTGAGAATCGTTGGTTATATATCTTTGAATTTTTTGTGGTTTTAGGCTATAATAATCAACTGAAAAGAGTGAATAGAGGCCGTTTTTGTCTTTTTTATTTTCAAGTATCTTATGCATAATCAAAAGTGAGGTGGAAATTATAATGTAGGTTCCCATTTATTGGAGAAGTTGTTTTAATAACTCTAATTGCTAAATGGAAGATTTCAAGAGTTTTTCTTCATGAAATAAGTTTGCTTTATTGAGTGGAGTTGTTCCGAATGTATACCAATTTGCGGATAAATTTTGCAACGGTAGAATCATAAAAAGGATCAAAGGTAGCAAGGTGGTTTCTAATTAGATTGTTTAGGTAGCAACAAGAAAGAAAAATCACAAGTTAAGGTAATATTTTTAACTGTAACAAAAAATCAATTGGGTATGAAAAAACAATTATTGCTTTAATAAGGAAAATTACAAATTATATTGCATCTGATTGCGAGTGAAGAGATACTAATTGTAGTGAAGAGATATAGGAAAATGAAACCTAGTCTAAAAATAGAGAAAATTAAATAGAGGGTAATTGTTGAGACTATGTTCTTTTAGGTTATGTAAACATATAAAAATAAATAGTCAAAAAATTGTAATTATGGGAAAAGAGAACGAGGACTGTATCATGCGGAGGTAAATGGTGGGCAAGCAGACAAACAAATTATATATGTGTTTACATCTGCAGAATGTCAAATTTATGAACCGCCTTTGCTAAGTTTTTATTTTTTTCGCAAGTTTCTTTTACGGATTTAATTAATATAATATCAAGGTAAATAAGTAATCTTAGTTTTAAATTTGCTCTTAAGCCTCAAAACTCCTTTTCAGGCTTTGTTATAGGTTTTTAGGTTAGAGAAATTAACTGGAAGTCTGGATTCATGGAAATTAATTGGAACAAAGTTATTGTTAAAAAAAGTAAAAGTTCAGAGAACTAAATGGAAGGAGTTTATTTATGCAGTTGAAGCTGGAACGTCTTAATATCAAAATAGGACAACACAAAGTGTTGTTGAATATTGCCGATGCGAAGGAACTGGGGGTTAAGCATGGGGATAGGATCCGCATCCGTGGGCATGAAAGCCTTACTGCTATTGTGGACACAACTGATGATATGATTCCTCCTGGCGTTCTAGGAGCTTTTGTCGAAATTTACAGGCATTTCAAGGACTGGGATAAACCGGTCGAAGTTGTACCAGCATTACGCTCAAAATCTGGAACCGTGATTAAAAAACTTATGGATAAAAAACCTATTACGCAAGAAGAAATTAAGATGTTAGTAAATGATATAGTGGAGGAAAACCTCAGTGATGTCGAACTTTCGGCTTTTATAACGTCTACTTATATCCATGGGATGACTGATGACGAGGTAGAATGGCTGACAAGAGCTATGATAGATAGTGGAGATAAGATCGAATTTGATACGCATCCTATCATGGACAAGCATTCCATAGGTGGAGTGCCAGGAAACAAGATTTCCCTTCTTGTTGTTCCTGTAGTTGCTGCAAATGGACTTTTGATTCCAAAGACAAGTTCCAGGGCAATCACAGGTGCAGGTGGAACTGCAGACCTTATGGAAGTACTCTGTTCTGTCGAATTTACCTCCATGGAAGTCAAGGAGATAACCGAGAAAGTGGGAGGAGCTCTTGTATGGGGAGGGGCCACTAACATTGCTCCGGCAGATGACAAACTAATCAGAGTTGAATATCCCCTCTCAATTGATCCTTACTACCAGATGCTTGCATCAATTATGGCAAAAAAGGGGGCTATAGGGGCTGACAACGTGGTAATCGACATTCCTATCGGAGCCGGCACCAAAGTTCCAACCATCCAGGAGGGGCAAAAATTGGCAAGAGACCTTATTAATCTTGGGCACAGGCTTGGAATGAATGTAGAGTGTGCCATTACCTACGGGTCTTCTCCCATAGGAAGAAAGGTAGGCCCAGCGCTGGAAGTAAGGGAAGCTCTTAGAGTTCTGGAAAGCATGGAAGGCCCAAATAGCCTTATTGAAAAGAGTGCTGGTATTGCGGGTATCCTGCTAGAAATGGGTGGTGCAGCTCCGAAGGACCACGGTAAAGAACTTGCTCTAGAAACGCTCAGGAATGGGAAAGCTCTGGAAAAGATGAAACAGATCATTGAAGCTCAGGGAGGAGACCCGAATATAACTTCTGATGCTATTCCGGTTGGAAAATATACCGCCGACCTTTTTGCTTCTACTGACGGATACGTTATAGAATTTGACAATAAATGGATAATTGAAGTTGCCAGGGTTGCAGGTGCTCCTAACGACAAGGGAGCTGGGGTTGCTATTCATAAGAAAATGGGTGAGTCAGTCAAAAAAGGAGACTCAATTCTGACTATCTATGCGGAAAAGGAGTTCAAGCTTGAAACTGCATTGACAACAGCTCAGAGAACGAATCCAATAATAGTCGAAGGAATGCTTTTGAGAAGAATCCCTGGAAATTTTGGATTCCAATAATCTTCTCTTGTATTCTTCATTTTTTCAGTGAAATCCTTTAATACCTATTCTAGCTTTAGCACGAGCATGAAAAAAGTTATTTTGTTGCGCTTGGGGCATCGCCCTGGAAGAGATAAAAGGATCACTACCCATGTTGGTTTGACAGCTAGGTTGCTTGGTGCAGATGGTATGCTTCTTGCTGCTGATGACCCAGTTGTAGTAAAGACTCTTGAGGATGTTGTCAGGCGTTGGGGGGGGAACTTTTACATTAAAAATAAAGTTAATTTCAATCAAGAAATCAAGGAGTGGAAAGCTGGCGGTGGAAAAGTTTGCCATCTTTCGATGTATGGGGTCAATCTACCCAATGTTACTGATGAACTTAAAAAATGTGATAAGCTTATGATTGTCGTAGGAGCCGAGAAGGTCCCTCCGGAAATTTACGACCTCGCTGACTGGAATATTGCAGTGGGCAATCAGCCCCACTCTGAAGTTGCTGCTCTTGCAATTACAATGGATAGAATTGCTGATGTAGATACGCTGGGTAAAAAATTTCCTGGTGCTGAATTGACAATTATCCCCACAAAAAAAGGTAAACAGGTTATTGAAAATGTAAGGAATCGATAAAATTATCTTTGTATAATTTGTTATTAATATCTAACATGTCTCAGATTCAAAATGGTTACTAGTCTAGTAGCCTTCTGAGTGAATATACAATTTTTTCTCGGAACAAGGAAAAATTGGATGTAGAATAAATTATTTTTATTGCTGGTTAAACATTAAAGAGATTTTGTTGTCTGTGTGCTTAAAATCCTAAGGTTATTGCTTATATTGAGAGTTTTGAATATCAAATTAAAGAACTCACTAAAAGATTAATTTTATTAGAATCTCGCTCAAATCATAATATTCGTAACATTAGCAAACATACTTCAACTGATCTTTTTGTCAAAGAGGAACCTAATTTGAATAGTGTAAGCAAAATAAGGAAACTAATCATCTCATAAATCGCCTAACTTAGTTATTCTACATATTATGAGTTAATAATGATAGGTACATAAACATTATAATCGTAAATATAGTACGGAATCAGCCACTGATAAGCTCAAGGTAAAGTCACCATTCAATAGCAATGGTTATATTTGTATGCTAGCATATCAAATCTATCCTAACGTCGCTAAAGTGGTTTACGTGAATTTTGTGGGCTAAGGGGTTTTAGATCGCGTATTTGGAAGATTGTGAATTTTGGCAAGTCTAAAAAATATTAAAATTTCGAAAAGTCCACTCAATAGTGAAGTGCCTTTTATTTCAAATTTCTGGGCTGCTTATGCTCAGGTACCACGGGCAAATCCATGGTATTGATCAAAATGGGGCTTTTGTTATCCTTTGCTCTTTCAATAACTAATTCTTTTCCTTTTTGCGTCAAAGCAAAAAGTGGAATTGCAGCCGCTACCTGAACAAGGGGCTCTGCAAGCTCCCTAATATATTTAGAAGCACAACTGATCACAATATCTAAATTTTTTAGAATAATTTGAGCTTCTTCCTTATCGATGCCTGTTACGTGCACGCCAATGATTATAATATCAATTTTTAATTCTTTTTCGAGCTCTCGTAGTTGTTTTGCGGTTTTTGAATTAGCTACAGTTACTGCTATCTTTTTATAACCAAGTTCTACAGCTTTTCTGATTCCACCGACAGGATCGCTGGCTGCGGTTTTAGGATATAGCACTGTTCCCCCTAGTTCTTGAATCCCGTTTATAATGCCTTCTATTAGCTCGGTTTCGACCAATCCTGACCATCCTACCCCCAATACCTTGGACAAGAGCTGGATTGTTGGATATGACAGTTCCTGCTTCATCACAGGCAGTTACAGTTGTCAAGAAACTAGAATTCTATAAGAAATTATGTAAAGAGACTCTGATCCAAAACCGAGTGATTTTTAGTTTTATACTAATCACTGCATTGGCACTATGTTCGGAAAAATAATGTTTCAGGCTTTCGCTGAGGATTATTTCAAAACTTAAAATTTACTTAATTGAATCTATTATTTCTAAGGACTGATCAAGTTTGAATCATAAAAACATCCTTAAGGCTCTCAATGATTAAGAATAAAATTACTTTTGGGATGAATTTTTTAGATCATTTTTCATTAAATTGTATTCCGAACACTTTCAGCCTTTGCTTCAGCTTTTGCATTAAATTTGGCAGCATCGATTATAAATCTCTCGTGTGTGCCTTCAGAAATCTTTTCAACACCATCATCAGCTATGATTGAAAAGGTGAGCTTTCTTCCTTCGATTTTTTCCACCTTTATTTTTACAGTAACAATTAGACCAGGGGGCGTGGCCGCCGAATGACTTAGTTTAACATCTGTGCCCACGGTCTGCTCACTAGGCCAGTCTAGATAAGGATTTATTGCTTGGATGCAGGTCCATTCAAATAATCCGACCATAAAACCGGTAGCAAAAACTTTGGGCATAACCTGAAATTCAGATGATTTTGGATAAAGAAAGGGAACAGTCTTATTTTCGGAGATTTTAAACTTAAATTCGTAGAATAAACTAGGCTTCAGAGCAGAACTATCCATCTTAATCACATCCTTTTAGAATTATTCATATGGATGAATTTCTTTTTTAAGTTAGGATTTTATGTAATTGAACTTAGAAGACATCAGCACCTGACTTTAAAATATTTTAACTTTTGTAATATCCAAATTCAAATTATGATGTCTTAAATGCTTGATCTTTACTTTGAATACGTAATTTATAACTTAATAAGGGGTTATATCTAAATCTTTAAATTTTTTGGAATCTGCAAAAATAATTGTCACTAAATCTACAAAGCATTATCTTTTAGAGACATACTTATTTCCTGTTATCAAGTTTTCATTTCTATAAATGAGTATTCAATGGCAGTGTACCTAAAGTCCTGTAAATTCTGATTGACTCTGCATCCTTTTTCTGAACCACAAAAAATATGATTTGTCTTTCATATGGATGCATAGATTTTATCACAAAAAAATTGTGCATCAGTTAAAATCAAAAAGAATACGATAAACCCCTAAATATCATGACAATATTTAAAACTATTACGAAGCAGTTAATATATAAATAGTAATAAGTAGACAGTGTTGGTATGACTGAACGGCAAGTAGAAAGTGTGGTTATCGAAATCCCAAAAGGAAGTCGGAACAAATACGAGTATGATAAAAAACAGAAAGTCATTAAATTTAACAGAATGCTTTATTCTTCAATGGTATATCCCTGTGATTATGGGTTTTTTCCCGATACTATAGCCACTTGATGGTGATCCCTTATATGCCTTTGTTTTAACATGGGAACCTACATTTCCAGGATGTGTAATAGATGTATATCCTATCGCATTGTTTGATATGGAAGATGATAAGGGAATAGATGAAAAGATACTCTGTGTTCCAAAGAGTGATCCATTGTGGAATTATATGTAGAAACAATTGAACAGGTTCCTCCTCACCTATTAAAGGAAATCACTCACTTTTTTGAAACTTATAAGAATTTAGAGAACAAACACGTGATAATTATTGGTTGGGAAGGTCTCAAAACAGCAACCAATATACTCCAAGAAGCTAAATCTATATATGTTGAACAAAATGAAATTGCGGATGGCCACTCTGCCCTTAACAAGCTGTCTGACAGTTATTAGCAATAATAAATATTAATCATCGATCAATTAGCTCGTTTTTATTAATAAATCCATATTTGCCATAAAGCATCACTGAAATGCGGAACAAAAAAACAGAAAAATGACTATACTTTTATTTTTGAAACAAAAACAACTAAAAAATAGAAGACTATCCATGCTTGCATAAATTATTTCTCTAATATTAGTAAACTTCTCTCTGAAAGGGGATG
>PLUB01000002.1:0-2782 GCA_003164755.1 Methanosarcina sp.
TACATATTTTTTGCAACGGAACCGTTTATAGTAATCTACTATAATAACTCATGGGCACAACTAAGAATCTATAAAGTTTAAAATATGGAAAGGTATGGAAAACCTACATCCATCTACTCTTGTCTTTTTTTATAACTAGCATAGTATTCTTTCATCTTGATAGCTGCTGCTTCTGTCACTGCTACCGAAGCTGTCAAGGTTGCTATAATCACTAACAACAAAACAGCGAGTATCGTTTGAATTTGTTTTGCCATAGAGTCATTAACTCCTTAATTTTGACTTTTTGGAAGACGAAGTTGCGCATAAAATTCGTTAGCGTTTAATAGATAAATTTGATTAATGAGCAATATCTCCCCAAAAAAGAGAAATTGTAGCATTCGAACGGTTACTTGAATAGTTACGGAAATCTGTTATTTTAGATAATTCCCACAGCACCAAATTTCATTATCGTTTTTCTGTAAAACTTATTTTCATTGTTTGAGCATTTCCTTGACCTTTTGAATATTAGCTATAACTTCTTTTTTTATCTCGCTCATTTTTTCCATATCACTTATTTTCATTTCTAAAAATTTTATTGCTTTATCCATTCTCATTACTGCAACTTTCTTTTTCTGTTCTTCAGTCAGAAGTTCCCACGTCTGAGTCATCATAGTCTGTATTATTGGACCTTTTCCTGCTAAATCGTGCATGTTTTAATATCTCCTTTCATCGAGAAAATTCTTTAAAAAGTAAGGGTTATCAAAAGAAAATAGGAATTAATGTTGTAGTTAAACAGCCTTACTAGAAGAGTCTATTTTTGCAAAGTCTGCTTTTAAGATCGGTTCAGCTGGCTTTGCTACGTTAACATTATCATTTTTAGGTAATACTTTCGAATCTGGTTTTATCATACTATATAGCTCCTTGCATTTAATTATAGAGTATTCAAGATTAGTTATAGTAATTGCCTTTTCAATATAGATCTGTTGCAACCTATAAATACCAATGTATTTTAATAATTTCCTTGTAGAGTCCAAATGCTAGATTTAAAAATAAGTTTCCTAATTTTGAAGATTTTTGCTTATTACCTGCATAATACAAGCATTTAGGAGACATTTTTATTCTTTGCCTGCATAATACCTGTAATATGCAGGAACAAAAGAGAAAAATAAGCGTATGGGTACCTTCTGAATTGTATGACTGTGTGTTGCATGCAGGATACATAAGTCCCACAAATGCAGTTATTCAGGGGTTTAAGATGTTAACTCGTGCACAAAGCGAAGAGAGCTCCGAAGAAGTTCTGAGACAAATGCAGGTAATTAGGGGACAAATGCAAGCAGAAATTGATACGCTAAAAACAGAGATTGAAAGGCTCAACACAGCCTTGCAAGAAGCACCGGACCCCTCAGAGTTTGTAGAGATACGTGCCAGATCAAGAGAGTTAGAAAGACACAATGAAACATTGAAAAAGGAAGTTGAGAACCTCCAAAATTTATATAATAATTACATGCTCCAGATGCAGACCTTGATTAATCAGAAGGCTATAGAAGCGCCAGGAGCTCAGAAACCCTGGTGGAGATTTTGGTAGTCCGGCTGAAATTAGACCATAGAATAAAATTAGAATGGAAGAATATTCTATTAAAAATAGATCAAGTTCGGATGAAAAATCCTAACCAGTTGTTGACTTTTGCAATTCTCAAAAACGATCAAACTTCGCTAAAATTTGTTGTCTAATTATATATTTTTCCTTGACTGTTATCTCAACATTTTAGGTTCTATTTTCTGAAACAACATTCGTTTTCCTATACATTCGACGTCCAAAGTCTTCCGAAAACCTTCGCTCCAGAATCAAAATGCAAACCTGGCAATTTCCAGCGTCTGCAGCAGTTTTTAGGCGTTCCATAAGAGTTTTTGCAGCATCAGCATTTCGCTTTTGAATATATCGATAAAATTGAAAATATTTCTCAGAGTCATCTGTCTGTCCCCTTTTAATCCATTCGTTTAATGTTTTATATGTTATGCCGGCTGCCGAAGCAGCCAAGCTATAAGTCAATCAGAGCGCGATATTGTCATCGATTCTCTGTTGTATTTCATTAGTAAGCTTCGAAGGGCGAGCCATGTTACACCGTTTTTTATTTTTTAAAATTAATATTAGCGAATCTTGTATTTAATATTAAGTTAGTTATGTTCTGCATGCAAGCGGGGTTTATACGCGTCAAATCATAAATGAGCCATTATCAGGTTCTGTGAGCTATTGTTTTGAGTAGGGTAATGCTATATACTACACTTATGATAAAAATTCCCCCAGTAGCCCCAGAGTAAGTCATTTTTTTGATCAATTTAATTCCACATGTTTTAACTTATACTGCACGGTAAGTACCTACGATATTTTTTACATACACTTTTATTATTTTAAAAATATATAACTTATAGAATATACATATTAACTTAAATTTTAGGATAGTGTTTTCACATAAATGTGATATTCTTTAGTTAAGGTAGTACTATTTAGAGTAGGTTGGGCAACTTTAGGATAAATTAAACTAAGTTGTTGTTCAAAGGTCTAATCCACCTTCAAACAATCCTTCTATAGGCTGCAGGTATTGACTCATCTGCAGTTCACAAGATCAACTGTTCTATTTCTAAGATCAGCTTGATCACATATCATTGGGGTATTGAATGAATACAGAATAATTAGGGATGATTTTAATCCATAGATTAATCATTTTGAATAAAATATAACTATAATGAAATATACCTACATTTTTATGGATTAAAATCGGGTTCCGTTGCAAAAACTTCAGAA
>PLUB01000002.1:2891-9738 GCA_003164755.1 Methanosarcina sp.
AAATACTTGATTTGTCGAATGCCTATGTTTTTCCATACTTTTTAGTTTGGAAGTGTAAGTGCTAGTGAATATAAAACAGTAATATTAGATATTAGACATATATGATTAAACGAATAAATTCAACATAATAGTTGCAGATATCACAGAATCATGCTGGATACGCACATCATATATTTATAAAGTAAACGTTTAGTGATCGTTGCATTGAGCCTTCTATAGTTTTATTTACACTGTGCTTCCATATTTTTTAATCGACTTTTCGAACTAGCTCATTTACTTTCGATATCTCTGACCTGTTTTTCAAATAATCTAATATGCTTAATCACATAGTCCACCACAACTTTGCACAAAGGCGTGAATCTGTCCTATTATCGTTCCACATGGAACATACCATGGCTTATTAATGATAGTAATAGTGAGATTAGCTGCACCATCCCATTTAATATGAGCTTTAACGCCTTGCCTTTCCAAACTGCCTTCGCTTCCGGGGGTATTGTAATGCCTTCTGCTGCAAGTTTCTGTTTCATGCAAGCAAATACATTTGAATCAACGTTGTGAAACTTTAGAGAGTCATATTCTATATTTATTCCTCCTATAATTTTTAAAAGATGTTCTTTTTGGGCTGTGAAATAAAAAGTCGAAGAGTAGCCATACCAATAAATTTAGAATTACAGCAAAAACATGAAACCTTGTTGCCTCATAAAAAATCTAAAAGAACCAAGTATAGGTTCTATAAACATCTTATTATAACTTTGAATTTATTAAAGTTGTCTTTAAACAATTTTTTATTGTTTTACGAATAATTTGTCGTTACTCTTTGTGATATCTATATGGCACAAGGAAACATCTTTTGTTAGATTTTTTAAGCAACATTGCCACTTCAGCTATCCATCATCTGCAGGATCCTTGCTGGTTCAGCTATTCATAATCATATATTGACCTTTTCCACCATTCATATTCATATTTATTATGTAACGGTGCTTGAAAAATTTGTGGTAGTAGTGCTCGAAGAATTTAATCTTCACATTTTTTGGTATTATAATGGAGGTTTTTCTCATTAATCACAATGCTACATTCGCTTTGCTACTGTGATCACAGGTAGTAAACAAACCGCTAGCAAAATACTAATTGCCTCTTTCATTCATTTTAACATCTTTTTATCTCCTATTTTTAATAAATATATATAAAAATAGCATTGATTTTATCAAGACTATTTTTATTTAATATAATATTTTATAAAATAAATGTTTATTAGAGGTAATAAATTTAAGCACTGGAAATAACAAAAAAAATAGAATAATTCAAAAACCATATGCTAGAAAGTAAGGCTGAAGACTCTTTACATGTAACATGATTCCCTCATCCAGGAGATGGAAAAACGCGGCTATAAAACTCCATGATATTTTAGATTCTGCTATAGCTACATAAAAAATTTTCCATGCTTAATTTATAAATTCTTATGAAAAATAGATCCATATATTGAAAGAAGAAAGATGTGAGTACAGGGTTTTACCGGATCTTTTCCAAGGGAAATTTCGGTTGCTTTTTTATAAAAGGATTCGATATTCTTCGCTGGCAGTGTTGAAACTTACGCGATTAAAGTACAGAATGAAGCAAAATAAAAACTGTGATTTATAATTACAGCTTAGACAATTGATGGTCAATCTCAGCAATTTTTCAATTCAACTACTTATATCCTAAAAGACTTAATCTGGAAATTTGGAATTATTATTCTTAAAAACAACCTAAATTTTGTTTTTTGTTAAATAATTTTCCTTATTTTTTAGACTAATTCTTTCGCTGGAATATATTCATATAATTTTCTTTTTTCCAGAGGCATGGATTTGAGATACTCTTCTGCTTCTTCCGGAGATACAGCTCTACGCATTCCATCCGGGTCCTCAATGACCACGCCGCTTTCTGTGAGTAGCGCTTATATCTTACTTTTCGAATTGTCTTGTCAGAGTGACAGACTAAATGGCAATTAGAGCAAGTATATCCTACTCTGAACCCGGGAATTATGGATACAAAAAATCCGTCTTTGAACTTTGGCCTTTTTAGGTATGCTTCTGTGGCAGAAGGTAGCGCAGCGATGAAATCTTCATCTTTTTTTGGGATTTTAAAGCGCGCTGGAGACCAAGTAGACCATTTTTTTGGGGGGCTCAGACCTGAAAATCCTGTGCTTACAGGTAAACAGCGACAATTGTTTCTTCACTTCCCGTAAATAAACTCCTTTCCTCCCGGGTACAGTGGTTTTCTCAACAGGGTCCACATATCCAGATGAACATACTGAAAGGCAAAGCTTGCATTCATCACAATAGTTTTCATCTTCTGGTAAAGAGTCAGTTGGGATAAGTTCTGCGTCTGTAACTACTGAGGCCAAGACAATCGCGGATCCAGATTCCCTTTGTAATAATATTTCCTGAATATCCGAAATACCCTATCTCAGAACGTACTGCCAGATATCTGTGAGAAATGGGAGGATGCATATCAAGAAGCCAATTTTCTGTATCCCTTCGGTAAACGAAATTTGCAGACTGAGGGACAGCTTTGTATCCAGACTGCTGCAAGAAATCTGCTATCACAAGGGCTATCCCATTGGCAAGGGTAGTTGTTCGCACCTTATTAGTCTCAAGGGATTCATGATCCACTTTTCTGAAATAAGGATCTATAAGATTCTGATCAAAAGCTAGGGCAAAACAGACAGCAGATTTTGCTTCTGGTAACACATAAATCAGATCTGCAGAAGGAGGACCGCCTAAAAGGGTTTCAGTAGTAGCAATACCTACTTTGAAGGCTCCAAGGGTCAGAGCCATTTCTTTTAGTGTTTCGGTTAATTCCACATTCTTTTCTAAATTCTTCGATTCTTCAGTTAACTTCTTCATTTTTGATTCAACAAACAGATTATGATTGTCAATCTCCTGTGGAAAATGTCTGAATGAAGAATAAATCGCGCTCAAATTCTGTATAATCTGGAACCCCTTATTAGTAATAATATAATTTCCTCTACTGTGTTGTTGTAAAACCAGTTTACGCTCTATTAGTTTCTGGAGATGAAAGTGTAAGTTTCCTGCAACGAGGCCCATTGATTTGGAAATGGATGAGAAACTTTTTGATTCGAAAAAGAGTAATGTTAAAATTTTCAGTCGCTGCTCATTTGATATCGGCTCAAGGATTTCACGCACAACAAAGTCCATTTTGAGATTTGAAATATTCGATTGCAGTTCCGAATTATTTGTATGAATTTTCAATGAACTAATGAATTTAATATGTTGTGTGAAGAGATTCAACATTTCTAAAAAGCACTGCTCGCATTTGCTATAGAGACCTATATGTTTCAGTTCACCCACTTAGTTTCTTTTTTTCGAAATTAAAAAGTTGTCACTTTGATTTCGTAGAATTAATTCTGCATTATCTTGTAAGAAATCAATGATCAAATAAGTGCACTTTTTGTTAGCAGGACATTTTAGCGCTATTTTTTGTTCAAGTCCACTTTCTATATGTTCCAAAATATGCTTTCGAAGAACTTCTGAATATTCCTGCACTGAAATTTTAATAATATCATCGAAACGGAGTTTTTTGGAATATGCCATTACTTTTTTTATATCTTCATGTATTTCTGAAAGTTGTTTATTTATATTCAACGATTCTTCATTTATATGGGATTCAGATTTTTTTAGAATTTTCATGAGTGTTTTCTTGTTCCTCGTCGACATCGTTCAAGATCTCACACATTTCTATTTTATTTTAAAATATTTCGTAATGACTTTCCAAATTATTCAAATTTATATTTCTTAAAAATATAAACGCACTTTTAGTATATTTTGATGCCAAACAGCTATATATTTATCAGATACAATAATACAATATGAGTACACCTAAAATATGAATCCTACCGTTACCAACAGCTAGACCCCAGATAAAATTGCTGCTAATGGCGAGATTTTTGGAATTTAAGGCTTATAGCAACAAGATACCGAATAAGATTGTTGTTACTTGCCGATTTTTATCGTCGCTGTGGTTTGAATTTACTGCTGTAGATACCACTGAAACTATGGCAAAAACTACTGATTAAGTAGCATGACTTCATGGAACATTACTTGTTAAATATTTTGCTATTAGATGCTGTTATAAAATGAAAAGTGATTACACAATTTTCGTTGTCTAAAGTGGTAATATACAGTGGAAAGCCATTATTATGTAGAATTTCGATCACTTCTACGTATTTTAGTATTAGCGAGCTTAAAATCTTTTAATAACAATCTTTCTTTATGAAAACTTTACTGATTATGCCCTAAAAAGGATCTGAAAGGCATCAATCAGTTGAAGACAACCTTGCTGAAATTGATTCTT
The DNA here is from genome assembly GCA_003164755.1 of Methanosarcina sp. Taxonomy (GTDB): domain Archaea; phylum Halobacteriota; class Methanosarcinia; order Methanosarcinales; family Methanosarcinaceae; genus Methanosarcina. The sequence continues at coordinate 7,245 of PLUB01000002.1, forward strand.
AATTGATTGTAAACCTAGTCGTATCATTTGTGAGTATAAATATATTAACAAAATAGTTGCTGAAGGCTGACTTTAGGCTAACGTCATTAGTATGTCTAAAACGCTTGTTTTACAGTAACAACACCGTTTTTCAGGCTTTCAAATTGAAAATAATCGATTGAATTTATTTTAGAAAATTTTTTGATTTTCCTGGCTGTATACCACCATATTATCACAGTCTAGTCATTCAGGAAAAATATAGTGGTTTATACAGAACCCAATAGCCCTACTGTTGCCTAACCAACTGTTTAAGCATACCCTCTGTATTCCAGCTTATGGAAAAAGTTACCATACCCATTTTCATCTCCAGGATAATGGGTGACAAATTCCCCATGCCCAGGGTGCTCAGCCAAAATACCACTCATTTTATAATCATCGCTATCAGGGACCACAGGGTACCCACCATTGTCATGACCAATGTGCACATGCCCAGGGTACCAGTAATCGTGCCGGTAACCGTCGTTATAACCATTGTAACCATTCTCACGATAACCATTGTGATTATCCCCACTAATAGGGTATGAGCTTGCTGAAGCAACTGTAAACGTTACGATGAGAAGGACAGCTAGTAAAATACCAATTGTATTTTTTATTCTGAAAAATGTTTGTTTTCTCACTTTTTTCTCTCCAAAATTTTGCTAACTAGATATACTTTTTGGACTATTATTTTTTAATCCATTACCAATCGGCATACACACTGCGTACAAAACTACTCAACCAACTAGTTATTTATATTTATAGTTTTAAAACTAAAATCTTTAAATGGTTATATATTATACAATCAGTGTATATATAGAGATACATAATTTCAAATAGAATAATTAGATAATTAGCAGCCAAACGATATAATATATAATGAAATATTAGTACTATACATAGAGAAGTATCTAAAATAAACTAAAATCAGAATAACAATAATCTATTGAACTCTACTAATTAGTACGTGTTTTATTATGAAAAATTAAAATGCCAAAAATCAAAAAACACGAGATATAACTTTGAATTGTAAGAAAAACAAAATCATAAAGTTCATTCTGCCTTTTTACATTCTTAGGATTTATGCACCTGAAGTACGAAATTAAGTACGATATTATATTCGCAGTTTAGAAAACTAATGGTTTATTGCTATTGATTTTTCAATTTAACTTCCTAAGCCCTAATTGAAATGAACATGAAATTCTTCGAATAGCAAGCACGAATGAATGAAAGTGCCTGCAAGTTAGCTGATAGATGGTTTTGCAGATCATCAACAACAATTAGAAAGTATAATTATTAATATATTAATTAAGTTTAATTTAAATAATGCAATTATTTGGGCTAACACTCAGCTGAAGACTAAGTGACTCTTTTGTTCTTTCCGTTCTCTTGTGAGAACAAGTCTCAAAGCCCATCTCCATGCATTCCATGGGTGTCAAATTCAAATTAGATTTTGATCAATGATAACAAATTTGTATATGTTAATTGCAGCAGTAATATATTTATCATATTTTGTCTTGCAATCAGGACATTTCCATTCTCTATCCTTTATATTAAATCAGATTTATGGTATCCGTAAATATTAGCCGATGATATGTGGACCAGCCAAACTAAATTTGAACTCTGGAAACCTCAACATATAAAAATATTCAAAATGACACACAAACCATTATATATTGCACAGACAAATTGATTTATAGCCCTTAACTATGTGATAAAAACAAGTAATTAATCTTCTACCATATCCTACTAAACAAAAGAGAAGGAACACTTTACGTTTCCCCTACCCTGCTCTGCGACGGTTTGCATATCCGTACAAAATATGCAAGGACAAGGTTTTAGCAATTGTCACTTGTCCGAACAAATAGGTCAACAACTTGGCTGCAAACAATCCCATTCCGGCAGGTTCTAGACTTCTCCTGTCGGAACTCGGATTCTATTACCTTTTAATCAGATTTTATAAACAGTAATCATAAATATTTTAATGAGATGAATTCAGATGACTTTCCTATTAATCTAAACTATGGGGAAGTGCATTATATATGGAACTGTTCCCCATAGTTTCTTCCCTTACAACTTATTTTTAGAACACTGTCTTAATTTTAATATTATTACATAAGATGTTTAAAAAATATACCATATACTTATAAAAAATAAGTTGATACAAATTTAAGATCGTCTAAGCATTAAAACAACGTTTCATAGGGTCATTGATTATAATTTATCCTCCTTCGCAGCCCCACAAATCAAAATTCTCAACTTAATTATTGGATCTCATCCATAAGTTGTTGAAAATAGTAACCATAAGATTCTATCTATTTTGTTCCTGAATTGTGAGATATAGTCGTTTTCAGATTTGATCAATAATTCGAAGACACCATTTTTAAAACATCACCGCATTTTTATAATTCAAAGTACTTGAAAATACAAACTTCATACTTATGAAAACAGTTTAGTTCTCCTTAAGAAGAAACAACAT
>PLUB01000020.1 GCA_003164755.1 Methanosarcina sp.
TGCATTAGCTCCTAAAAGGTTGCTCTGATATTCTAGAAACTGCTGCTTTAGTGATTTAAATAGGAACGGAAACTCCTCTTTTAGTTGTATGAGGAATTCTTCATCTAATTTAACATTATAAAACGTTCTCACTTTAGATAGTTGATCAATTGAAAGCTCCTGTAAGGTTAGCTCCTATAATATTGCTTCTTTCAAGGTTAGATCTTTTAAGGTTGATTCTTTTAAGATTAGCCCAAAAAGGTTAATTTCTCCAAGATCAATCATACAATAACCTTTTTATTTTACCACGAAATTCTGAAGTATTTGGCTTTTTATCGATAGTAATCAATTGTAAACTATATCAACGACAATTCAATTGTATTTCAATAAATAGTAAACTGTGAAGCGTTGGAAAATCTCTAATCTATGGCTGAACATGATTTAAGCTAAAAGACTGGTAGCAAAAAAACACATTAAGTGGACGAGATAAATTTTCAGTAAAATCATCAAAATGTACCAGAAGGTTTTTGAGTTCTTCCAAAAATTTTATAAATTTATGGAATCTCTAAATTTTCTAAAGTTAAAAATTAAATCTGAAAACAAAAAAATAGCCACAAACCACTCCAATAATGACGGAAAAATAAATGATAATATATGGAGTTTTAAGGGATTACCAACATTAAGATTTCATGTTCAATAACTTGAGTTCAGGATCGACTTGTAGGCTATAAAAAAGGTTCTGAAAAGTTGGAAGATCTCCAGAAACCCTTGATCAACATTCCTAACCCTGTTATATATCTTCCGGCATTTCGCCACCTGCGCCTGGTCCTGCTCTTCCACTACTTGATGAGGCTATTACATCATCGATTCTGAGAATCATGATTGCAGCTTCTGTGGCTGCATTAATTGCCTGTGTCTTAATCCGGAGAGGTTCAAGAACATTGTTTTCGAACATGTCCTCAATTTTACCACTAAAAACGTTAAGACCTGCACGTTTATTCCCCTTCTCATGCTGGGAGCGCATTTCCACAAGCATATCTATTGGGTCAAGCCCTGCATTTTCGGCAAGTGTTTGAGGAATAATTTCGAGGGACTCTGCAAACTTCATAACAGCAAGCTGTTCTCTGCCTTTAAGGGTTGCTGAGTATTCTTTGAGCCTGAGGGCCAGTTCAATTTCAGGTGAGCCTCCACCCACAACTATCTTCTGATCTTCGAGAGCAACACCCACAACTCGGAGGGCATCTTCTAGAGCTCTCTCAATTCCCTCAACGACATGTTCAGTTCCGCCGCGAAGAAGAATTGAGGTGGTTTTGCTGTCCTTGCACCCTGTAACAAAAGTCATTTTGGAACCTGTAACATCCTTTTCTTCCACAAAACCGGCATATCCAAGGTCAGATTCTTCAATTTCTTCCATGCTTGTGATGATCTTTGCACCTGTTGCCCGCGAGAGTTTGTCCATATCGCTCTTCTTAACCCTACGCATGGCGAAAATACCAGCTTTTGTCAGATAATATTGGGCTAGATCATCAATACCTTTCTGGCAGAAGACCACATTTGCACCTGTCCTTATTACCTTTTCCACGATTTCCTTGAGCATGGATTCTTCCTGATCCAAGAATAACTGCATCTGGTCAGGGGTAGTGATCTTTATTTCGGCTTTGGTTTCGGTTTTCTTGAGTTCTATGGGCACACTCAAGAGCAGAACTTTTGCATCTGCCACTATTTCCGGCATTCCGGTGTGAACGCGTTCTTTATCAATGATCACCCCTTCGATAATTTCGGAGTCCCCAATACTTCCCCCTGGCCTCTTTTCGATCTTGATGTCCTCGATATCCACAGTGATCTCCCCATCCTCGTTCACCTCAACAACTGACTTAACTGCCTTAACTGCAAGCCTGGAAAGGTGTTCCTTATTAGCCTCTGCGCCTTTACCTGTTATAGCTGTGGCTGCAAGTTTTTCGAGAGTTATAGTATCTTCTGGGGATGCACTAATAGTAATGGTTTCAAGTATCCTTGTGGCCTGATCTGCTGCAAGTCTATAGCCGCTTGCAATCAATGTGGGGTGGACACCGCTTTCCAGCAGGTATTCTGCCTTTGTCAAGAATTCTCCTGCGAGCACAGCTGCTGTGGTGGTTCCATCGCCTACTTCAGCATCCTGGGTCTTGGCCACTTCCACGATCATCTTTGCACCTGGGTGCTCAATGTCCATTTCTTTGAGAATTGTTGCTCCGTCGTTGGTGATAACTACATCACCTAGAGAGTCTACAAGCATCTTGTCCATACCCTTTGGCCCAAGAGTGGTCCTTACTGCCTCAGCGACTGCCTTTGCGGCCATAATATTATTGTGCTGGGCATCGGAACCATGAGTTCTCTTGCTGCCTTCCCTTAAAATAAAGATCGGTTGTGCTGCCAAGCTTTAATCTCCTTTTAATGATATAGATTTATCTGGATTTTTATTGATCATATTACTAAACATATTTTTTTTGCGCGTAATTTTAATATTCTTAATGCAAGCACTTCTATATTAAAATTTCCTCTGAAACTTAGTCTTGAAAACAGAGAATGGAGTCAACTGGATCTTTTAACCTTAGTTTGAAAGTATCTACTAATTCCTAATGAAAATCAATCTTATTTTTAGCTCAAATTGATTTGACGAGATTTATTTGTATATAATATTTGATCATATATTCTATAATATAGTCCTTATTTTTGCCACAATTAAGCTATTATATTGTCAAAATTAGCAAAAAAATCCATCATTATTCAGGTAGCTTTATGAATGACCACACAATTTTTTTCTCGAAAAGAGGGAAAATTGGATGTAAAATGAATTATTTTTATTGCTGATGAAAAAGAAACGATTTTTGTTATGTGTGCTCAAACCCTAAAGTTATTGCTTATATTGAGAGTCATTCTTTAGCCATTGTGATGAATTCAGTCACTCTCTTGAGAATATTTAAATCTAAGCTTATTAGAAAAAATAAACTTTTGACATTTCAGCTACAAATCTTATTTTTCAGAACATCGAAGTAAGATTTTGTGAAATATACAGTCCAGTATGATTCAAATATTTTAGGCTCAGCAATCTACTATAACAGCTACCAATTTAGCCCCTATGGAAGGATTTCTGAGTTTTTTGATAGTTTTGGGAGGATAAAAATCTGTTCTGTTACCATAATTAAAGCAGAAAAAAGATATTTCTGGAATTAATAGGAACTTGAAAATGTTTTTAGGAAGAAATTAATAACTTCTCATGATATCAATTGTTATGAAGCAGGAACGAAAATCGAGAAAACAGGATATTAGCTACATGTAACTTTCAATGACAAATATATATTTCAGCTTTCTTATCTAAAAAGAGAATCTAAAGCAGTGGAAGCTATACAAATTCTTGCAAGTTTAAAGGAATAATAATTCATGGTGAATGGGAACCCTAAAACATTATAGAATGTACTGTTCATCTTCAGAGAGAACTTAATGTTTAAAGAGATTTATAAACAGTGATCATCTAAAGGGATTAATTATCTTTTAACAGAAATGAAAAAAATACACTGATTAATGTAAAGATCAAATTCAATTGTTGAATTTTTGGCAAATTAAAGCGTTGGAAGAAAAGTTAGATTCCGTAATCACGAAAAGACTTGAAAGAAATCCACCTTTTCTAAACCCTTAAAAAAGAAAAAGCTATGTAAATTCAAAAACAAGCCTCAAAGCTAACTTCGATCACGGATGTAAAATTAGCCTTTGAGGCAATCCCACTCCCAATGCATTTGTGCAAATATACAGAATATCGGTAGTATCAACCTTAAGGAATTTATTTTTTGTATTTTTGATTTTAGATATTTGGTTGCAGATTCAAGATAATTGGTAAAGATGTTGAAGAATCAAATGAAATAGTGAGAACTTCTTGATAGCTATGGTTTGCTTCATCAGGTAAAGTTATCATATTAATGTTGTTAAATAATTCATAAAATACAAAAAATTAAATAATTGAATCTTTAATAAAAACGGAGTTATTTTTTTACCAGAATCAACGACTTAATTCTCTTAAATAATTTTTTATTTTTTTCTTATTTGTAGAAATGGTTTAGTAACTAACTGTATTCGAAACTACTGAAAACACATTAATTTATATGTAAAAGCAGTATCATGATTTAAGAAATATGAAGACATTAGACTGAGCTGATATGATGCAAAGTAATGAGCTCATTAAAGAGCAGATAATACAATTAAAGATAGAAATAGCGCAGTTGGAAATGGAAGTTAATAAATTACAAGTTATGGTACACGAAAAAAAATATGCTTTGAATAGATTATGTGAACTTTTAGAAATAAGAGATGTAGCTTTAAATGACAAATAAATTGATTAGAATTATTCGCTTGAGTATCTGATGAGCAAACGCAAGCATAAATAATTTTGTAAAAATCAGCTTGTTTCAGGTAGTTTGATTTTCAAGCGACTATTTGGAAATTAACCAGCGTAAGTCCTAAGGATACATTTGTTTCAATCATTTTGTTAGTGAATCTATTATGATATGACCCCTGTCTGACTTGAGAGGTATATGTTACAATCCTTTTTGTTTTTGTAACAATCTCCTTCTGCCTTCAAATAAAGATTTTTACCAATCAGGCAACTTATTTACTACCTTTTTAACCCATAAAACTAGGATTATGATTTAAAAACTAGAATCGATTTTTTACGATCCTTCATACAAAAAAACCATTTGATATCGTATTTTATATACACAACCTTTCTTATGAATAGCTCATTTTTATAATACAAAGGTTGTATAATATACAAATAAGTTCGTTAATAACTGTTCTCAAGGACATGTTCATTCCAGCAACTAACTGCGCGGTATTCGACTGGAATCAAAATTTAATTCTGCCTAATTATATTTTTAACTAGCCTATCCCATTCTGTGGACTCAAAAAGTTCTCTGAGTTCTGAAGAGTCATTAATAAAGCAGAAACCCCAATAAACTGCAGGCAAGAATTCTCTCTTCCATTGCTCTTTCTTCCTTTTATCAATGAACTGATATGTTTTTGAAGATGATAGACGGCTTACGAACCCCAGAACCTTTACAAGATCTGGGATAGTCTTCTGAGCAGAGCCTAGTTTAAGGCATTTAAGTCTGTAGATATCTATTTTCCTGGAATCTGATTCGAAACCCAAGGTATTTAATATCCGGTTTTTTTCGGATATAGAAAGGTGTTTGCCTTCATACTTAAGGGAATTTAAAGCCTGAAGTTTCAGCAGCCACTCAACTTCCCCGAAGACCTTAGGTTTGTGCTGCCTCGAGACATCTCCTAATCTACGGTCTTCATATGCTTCCCGCTTGAGCTTATTAAGCTGTTTTGTAAGAATCGATAATTCTTCAGCATCTTTGACTTCCCTAACCCTGAATCTCAGGGCATCCTGCATGAGTTCCCGTTTTTCCCTTTCAAAAGCTCCGATATCCTTTTCCTCTATCAGACTCAGCAGACGTGAGAAATATTTAGCTCGAAGAGCGGTGGGAGGAAGCCTAACGGGCATTTCCTTAAACTGTGTATCTTTTCCTTTTCCGAAGGCTCTAAATTCTATCTTGTTGATCTTAATCTTCCCTTCTTCAATCACCCTGGATGGATCTCCCTCGGAAAACAGCTCTTCAATTCGTATTTCAGGCTGAAGCATCTGGATTTGATTTACTTTTTCCCTATTAAAAACTCCTTCCCCAAAGCGCTGGTAGAGAGATTCAATGTTATCAGATATTTCAATAATTCTCCCCTGTTGCTTTCCTGATACAGGGGATAGTCTCGTCACCCTTCCTACCTGCTGTTCAAAGAGTCTCATGCTCAGCGTAGGTCGGAGCAGGAAAATGGATTCTAGGCCCGGAAAATCAAAACCTTCAATCAACATACCTACAGCACAGAGGATATAAGGAGGTCTTCCGATCTCTTTGAAAGCTGCAATAAGGTTATTTTGAGTTTCTTTAGGCAATTCAGAAGTTATAAATGCCGAATTTTTGAATTGTCCTTCGGGGGTATAATTCTCAAAATTTGCGGGCAGGATAGGTTCAGAGCCCTGATTCAGTTCTGCATCAGAAATCTCTCCATTGAAAACCGAGGAAGTAAGCTTTGCATGAAATGCATTAATTTCTTCTCCAACTGCACCTGCTCCATATATCTGCTTCCGTACAGGGGCACAAAATACAAGAGTCTTTAAAGCTTTTTGTTTTACCATCGAATCGTAAACATCTTTTGCAAGCTGTGTTCTTCGTATAACTTTCTTCAACTTATCAGCAGTGCTGCAGTCAAGAAAAAGATCCTGCTTATCAAGTTCATCCAAACCTTTTTCGAAATCAAAAATCTCAGAGATGTCTTCTGAACTCTCTGCAATCGTATATTTGAGTGGCGCAAGTTCTCCATCCAGAATACATTCAGAAAGCGTTTTAGAGTAAATCTCCCTCATATCCCCCGCAATTTCATCTACGAATTTGACATTTCCGACTATACCCTGGAATGGAGTTGCAGTCATGCCCAAGATTTTTGTCCGTTCACCAAATTCATTGAGAAAATCGTTTCCTTTGTTGTTGATGAAGTTATGGATTTCATCCACGATTGCAAGGTCTGTAAATTTAAGAATTAGATCTTTGATTTCAGAACCCTGTTTTCCCAATATTGTCTGTAAAGAGGCGAAAAGCACAAAACCTCCACTGTTTTCTTTGCCGAGATATTTTAAAACTTCAGCAAGCACATTTCTATCTACCTTATGCTCAGAAGAGAGGATTGCACTATTGGGAAAGAGAGGATGTTTCTTCTTTTCATCGTAATAGGTTTGGTTAAGAAGAGGGTTGTTTTTCGAGACTAGGAAAAGCGTAATCTTTCCCTCGTCGTAGTAAGTTTTCATGATGTGCTTCGAAACAAAGGTCTTTCCCCAGCCAGTGGGTACCTTGATGTAGCCTCTCCGATTTGTTTCAAAATATTTTAGAAGATCTTTAACAATTATTTTCTTATTTTCCTTCATAGGCTCGAGATAAACAGGTTTCATGCCAGCTGTGGCTTTATTTAAAATTGTCATCAGTACGCTGTCCTTATGCTTTTTACTGTAAAAACTATTAAAGTACCTTTTCAGACCCAGAATATACTTTATATAGAAGTTTCTGGGTAATTGAATATTCCACACAACAGAAAACATTTCATAAAACTGAAAACATCATAAAAAGTAATTCCCTGCGAATTGCAGAAAATTTCAATAACTTCTCAACTTCGTCACATGCTTATATGTATAAATAATCCGTGAAAATCAGAGGTTTATCAAATCCTCTGCAAATTACTCATAAAAAGTTCCAGTCCCGAAAACTGCTATATATTATTTCCTCTTCAAAAGCTGAAAAGAATAAACTCTGGAAATGCTTTTCTTTAAAAGAAATCTCTGTTGAATAATATGAATTACATCAATATATATTTTATGCCAAAAAGTCAGAGAAGAGAAGTAAGTCAGGAATTTTGATTTCTTTAACTACCTCTTTGCTTTGTCCTGAAATAATTAATCATTTCACCTAAAACTTGTTTTAATTTTTCAATATTAGCACAACCCAAACAACTTAACTCCTATTCTAAATTTTGGTTCTACTATCAATTTGTTTAATAAAGCATTTCCTAATGATTCCAGTTCTCTAGTTTCGAGGCATATAAGGCATTTTTTTGCACCATTAAATGAATTTCTTAAAGTTTTTAAACTAATATCTGGAATTTTTGATACTGTAGGCTATCTTAAAAATATGGTTCTATGGTGCCACCTCCTATACCATTAATAACGTCATGTTAAAAATAAGGGAAATCATGAAGAAATAGAGCCATATAAGCAAATGAAAATATTTGATTTTGAATAATTCCTTTTATATATAGAGCGATGGTTAACAATATTATGTTGTTTGCTTCTGGATGCGACACTGTAACTCTGATTCTTACAGTTGCTTAATGTGAGCGTTAATTCTTTTTTAGTGATCTTAAAAAATGTTAACAAATTTTATTTCTAGAGGTATATTCTCAGAAAGTTCCTATTTTAGATACTTTCTTTCATTCTTATGCAAGTTAGTGTGTTAATAGCTCAAGTATGTTTTACCTAAACTTAAATATCTTAAGCTTAATCTCCCAATGATTTGCGTGATTTCAAAAAAACTAATCGATCTTGGAGTGTTGGTGCTAAGACAACATAACTCTCGTAGAAACTTCAAACCGCATATTTCAATCAGGTTCAGGGATAATTATGGGGATTTACGCATGTTTTCCATCGACACTACCAGGACTATGGCTAAGCATTCATGTCCTGATGCTTATCTTATTACACATGCTCATTCAGATCATCATGGGAAATCGGCTATGATCTCCTCCAATTCGGTGTGTTCGGAAAAAACAGCAATTGCCCTTGAAATCAGGTACGATAGACGATATGCTGGTAGCATTTTCAGGCTTGGAGATGAAATTGATGTAGGAAAAGTAAAGGTCAAGACTTTTCCTACGGAGCATACCTCCGGTGCAACTGCTTTTTACTGGGAAAATGATGTGGGAACCCGGATTCTTGTTACTGGAGATATCAAGGATGCAGGTAAGCTTCCTCCTTGTGATGTACTTATCACTGAGGCTAACTATGGGGATCCAGAAGATCCCAGCTGTCATTTTGTAGATGACTTTGAAGGCATGAAGTATGCTCTATTTAAACACGAGCCAGTTGCTTTCGGAGCATATGAATTTGGGAAGGCCCAGAGGGCAGTAAAACTCATCAGAGAATTTGGATATGATGGGGCTATCCATATGGATGCAAGGACAAAAACCCTTACACAGCGCATGCTTGAAGATGCCGGGGACCTTGAAGGGCTGAGTTCCGGAGAAAATGATGGGGTTTTCATAGTAGCACCCTGGAATCTAGGCAGGCTTCCATTGGATATGAAAAAGTACGTTCTAAGTTGCCGAATGGATTATCCTTACCCTATAATAAAGATAAGTGACCATCTTGATGCTTGTGGACTTGAAAATATGGTCAGGAAACTTAACCCTGAAGTTACTCTTATTTACCATCCAGGAGGTTACAGGCCCTCCAAATTCTCAAAACATTTGAATTCGATAGGAATAGATTCGATATCCATAGATCAGATAGGTAATGTTTTAAGTAATGAATTTATTTAAAGCTGTAAGATTAAATTTTAATAATTAAATATCGTTAAACTTAGATATGAAAATTTAATTCTTAGAATTTTGGTATAGTAATTGGATTCAAATAATTCAAATATAATATTTGATTCAAACAATTTAGGTTATAATTTAGTCCCAACGACTTAAATGTGATAATTTAATTCCAATAAGTTAACTATGACGATAAATTTGAATAATTACTACATGTTAATATACTTATTAATATATCTCTGTATATATATTCTGCATTTGAGATTCAAGTATAATTCTTGCAAATTAGATCCCAAGATAATTGCCGTTCAGGAGTGTATATCGATTGAGTAAGCAAAGTCCAAAATCAAAACCCATAACTGAACCAGCAAAAACTACCGAAGTTCTTGCAAAAAATTCTGTCGTAAGCGGTGAGACATCAGAAAGGAAGAATCTTATCAAGGAAATTACTCCTGAAGAGAAGCAAAAAGCACACCGAGAAGGAATCATAAAGACAATCGTAGCTTCAGCACTTGGGATAATCGCAGGACTTATAGCATCCAGCCTGTATGGAACAGGAGAAAATAAGGCATGGTATGCTATCCTCATGATAGTTGTCGGTTTTACATATTTTCTGCAGAAGCTTATCTATTCCCAGCTTAATATCGATACCATTGAATTCAAGTTTAAGGACTGGTTTTACGTTGAGTTCATAGTCCTTGATTTCTTCCTTGTTACCTGGACTCTTCTCCTGAATTGAAATATTTTCCACCTGAACTGTAAAAAGGTTTTCTTAGTTTGAAAACCTTTTTACAGGGTATATTTTCTATTAGCTTTTTACAGTGTAGCTTCTATTTACGCAGTTTTTGCCTGCTTTATTCGTTGAGCTCTTGCATGATTGGTGCTTCATACTTGTAAATAGTCCAACAGTTCATATACCAGAGCAGGCATTTCATAACCGATGCTTGCCTCATATGTACAATCTGTCAATCCATATTATACCCACTTCAATTGTGAAGGGTTTCTATAAACCCCTTTATTTATATATATATAATTTATATGTAAATTACAAAGTGAAAATAATATATTTATCAAAATACCCTATTATCATTTTGCTGTGATAACTGCTCTCTATCAATAGCCGAGATTTGCATTGTTAAGCTTGATTCTGCCTTAAATTGCAGCAGGCAATCCATTTCATTATGTATCTTTTAATAAATACAAAAACAATTCAAAGAAAAGATGTAGTTGTAAAAAAAACGTGATTTTGGGGACCACTATGAGAATAGCTATACTTAATAAAGACAGGTGTCAGCCCAGAAGGTGCAGTAAGGAATGCGAAAAGTACTGCCCCAGGGTCAGAACTGGGGACGAAACAATTATTTTTGGAGATGGCGGAAAACCCCTCATCTCTGAGGAACTTTGTGTGGGCTGCGGGATCTGCATAAACAAATGTCCCTTTAAAGCCATCATGATTATAGGGCTTCCTGAAATTCTGCAAGATCCCACCCACAGATATGGATCAAATGGTTTTATCCTCTTTGGGCTGCCTGTACCAAGAGCAGGAAAAGTAACTGGAATCCTGGGTCCTAATGGAATAGGAAAAAGTACCTGTGTACAGATACTTTCAGGATCTTTAATTCCCAACTTTGGACAGGAGAAGGGTGATTGGGACACTGTGCTTGAAAATTATGCTGGCACTGCTCTTTTTGACTATTTCCAGGCTGTAGTTGATGGGAAAGTCCGTATTTCGCAAAAACCTCAGTATGTGGATCAGATTCCAAAAGTTTTCAAAGGTAAAACCTCAGAACTGCTCGAAAAGACAGATGAAAGAAAAGTTCTGGATGAACTTATAGACTACCTTGATTTGAAAGGTGTAGTCGACAGGAAGATCTCTGAATTGAGCGGTGGGGAGCTTCAAAGGGTGGCAATTGCGGCCTGTGCAGCAAGAGATGCCCAGTTCTATTTCTTTGATGAAATTAGTCCTTACCTTGATATCTATCAGAGAATCAATGTTGCTCGCCTGATCCAAAAGATCTCAAAGGACAGGGCTGTACTCGTGATCGAGCATGACCTTGCGATCCTTGACATGCTCGCAGACGTAGTTCATATCGCCTATGGAAAACCTGCAGGTTTCGGTGTAGTCACTCTCCCGAAGAGTGTACGTGTAGGGATTAACCAGTACCTTAAAGGCTATCTCCCTGAAGAAAACATTAGGATCCGCCCTGAAGCCATTAAGTTTGAGATCCATCCTCCAAGAGAAGATTTACAGTTTAAATCTATGATAACCTTCGAAGGCTTTTCAAAGAAATATGGGGATGGTTTTTCCCTTGAAGTTGCAGGTGGCAACCTTAGAGAAGGGGAAGTACTGGGAATAGTGGGCCCTAATGGAATAGGAAAGTCAACTTTCGTGAAAGTTCTTGCAGGGGAAATAAAGCCTGAAGAAAGAGACACAGAGATCGAAGTCAAGATATCCTACAAGCCTCAGTATATTAAAGCCGATATACCGGTGAGAGTACAGGATTTCCTGCGTGGCATCACAAAAAGGTTCGGAACTAGCTATTATGAGGTTGAGATCTCAAGTCCCCTCCAACTTGAGGAGATCTATGACAGCCTACTTACTGAACTGAGCGGCGGAGAACTACAGAGGGTTGCTATTGCAGCCTGTCTATCCCAGGAAGCCGAAATATATATTCTAGACGAGCCAAGCGCACACCTGGATGTGGAGCAGCGTTCTATGGTTACTAAGGTCCTGAATCATTTTGCTGAAAACAATCAGAAAACAGCCCTAGTTGTTGATCATGATATATATATGATCGATATGTTGAGCCAGCGTTTGATGGTCTTCGAAGGCGAACCCTCTGTATATGGTAAGGCTCGTGGCCCATTCAACATGGAAACTGGTATGAACAAATTCTTGAAAAATCTGGGCATAACCTTCCGCAGAGATGAGGAAACTAAACGTCCTCGTGTGAACAATCTCGGCTCAAGGCTTGACAGGGAACAGAAGGAAAATGGAAATTACTATTATTCAGCAAGCAACTGAGGATTTTTTGAAAACTTCGACAAAATCGAAGTTAATTTTAGCCCATTTTCCGCAGAAGTACACCAGAATTCCATCTATCTTCTCAATATAACAGTAGCTTAAAAAGTGATCTAACTTTCAATGAGTAATAGTGAGCAAATCGGCAAAAAAATAATATATCTATGTTAATCTGCACAATCTCGGTTTTATAAAGAGAAGCCCGTTTTTTTCAGGACAGTAAATTTTCGATACTAACATGATGAGGGTCTTCTGTAATTAAACGATTAATGTTTTCAGAATTAATTTTCCAATGTAACAAATATTTACGTTTTCATGTACTTGGAACGATTTTTTTCGAACTAACCTCCCTGAAGTGCAGAACAAAAATACCGAAAAATGACAACGAGTATATTTTGAAAATAAAGTTAACCAGATAATAGTGGAAGACTGAGAGTTCAAAATAGCTTTTTATCTTATGTTTGAGTCTTTGGTTTTCAATGAAGATAGAAAGCCTCGATATACCAGACGAAGTAAAACATTATTATAAGAACTCCAGCATTATGGAACTGTATCCGCCTCAGGCAGAAGCGGTGGAAAAAGGGCTTCTTGAAGGAAAAAATCTACTTGCTGCAATCCCAACTGCCTCAGGGAAAACTCTTCTTGCTGAGCTTACGATGTTGAAGTCAATTTGCGCAGGAGGTAAGGCACTCTATATTGTGCCCCTAAGGGCGCTAGCTTCTGAAAAGTTCAACCGGTTTAGGGAATTTTCTAACCTTGGGATCAAAGTCGGGATTTCTACGGGAGATTATGACTTGAGGGATGAGAAACTTGGGGCAAACGACATTATTATAGCGACATCGGAAAAAACCGATTCTCTGCTCAGGAATGGGGCTACCTGGATGCAGGAAATCTCAGTAATTGTGGTAGATGAGGTACATCTTATTGATTCTAAAGACAGAGGGCCAACACTTGAAGTCACTCTTGCAAAGCTTCGGAAAATAAATCAATCTTGCCAGATTCTGGCACTATCTGCAACAGTAGGTAATGCCAATGAGCTTGCAGCTTGGCTTAACGCCGAACTTGTAGTAAGTGAATGGAGGCCTACAGAACTTCTGGAAGGGGTGCATTTTAATGGGACTTTCTATTGCAAGGAAAGGGAAAAGCTTATTGAGCAGTCCACTAAAGACGAAGCCATAAACCTTGCGCTGGATACCCTCCAGGAAGGTGGGCAGTGCCTAATTTTCGAAAGCAGTAGGAAAAACTGTATGGCTTTTGCAAAGAAAGCAGCTTCAAAAATTAAAAAGATTCTTTCAGCAGAAGATAAAAAATTTTTGACTAGGATTGCAGACAAAGTGTCCGAAAACAGTGAAACCGATACTTCCATAACCCTTGCTTCCTGCATTCGTTCAGGTGCTGCTTTTCACCACGCAGGACTTATCACTCCTTTGAGGGAACTAGTGGAAGAAGGCTTCAGGGAAAGGAGGATCAAGCTGATCTCGAGTACTCCCACCCTTGCAGCTGGACTCAACTTACCTGCCAGGCGAGTGATTATCAAAAGC
Organism: Methanosarcina sp.; assembly: GCA_003164755.1. GTDB lineage: Archaea > Halobacteriota > Methanosarcinia > Methanosarcinales > Methanosarcinaceae > Methanosarcina. The sequence goes on from PLUB01000020.1 coordinate 13,708, forward strand.
TATAGGCGCTATTCTTCTGAAGCTGGGATGCAGCCTATTCCTGTGCTTGAGTATAAGCAGATGGCAGGCAGAGCAGGAAGGCCTAGGCTTGACCCTTATGGAGAATCTGTGCTTCTTGCCAGGTCATATGAGGAGCTTGTTCTCCTTTTCAAGAACTATATCGATGCAGAAGCCGAAGATATTTGGTCCAAGCTTGGGACAGAAAATGCTCTCAAGACACATGTACTCTCTACAATCTCCAACGGTTTTGCGTGTACAAAAGAAGAACTCACTGAATTTCTAGAGGCAACATTTTTCGCTTTCCAGTACACAAACTTCGGACTTTCTACGGTTGTAGACGAATGTCTCGGCTTTTTGAGACAGGAAAAAATGCTTGAGAATACAGACGTCCTTGTTCCCACAAATTTCGGAAAACTCGTATCGAGACTATATATCGATCCTCTGTCTGCCTCTATCATCGTAAAGAACCTTAGAAAAGCAGAATCCCTGACCAAACTTACCCTGTTACATCTTGTCTGCAGCACGCCTGATATGCGCTTGCTCTATATGAGAAGCAAGGACTATTGTATAATCAATGATTATGTCATGGCTCATGAAGGAGAGTTCGTGAAGGTCCCGAATCCATTCAATATTGCAGAATATGAATGGTTCCTCGGAGAGGTGAAAACATCTCTTATGCTCATGGAATGGATTAATGAAAAGCCTGAAAATGAGATTTGTTTGAAGTTCGGCATAGGGGAAGGCGATATACATGCAATTGCAGACATTGCCGAGTGGATCATGCATGTAATCACCCAGCTTGCGAGGCTTCTTGACATCAAAGGAGTAAAAGAGGCTTCAGAACTTGAAAAACAGATCCATTATGGAGCAGGCCCTGATTTGATGGAGCTACTTGCTATCCAAAGTATAGGCCGCGTGAGAGCAAGGAAACTTTACGAAGCTGGTTTCAAGTCCATTCCATACCTTTTAGATTCTGCCCCGGAAAAAGTGGCTGCACTTCTTGGACCTAAAATAGCTGAAAAAATATTTAACCAGATCGAAAGGAGAAAGACAGTTCCAGAAGTTATGAAAATTGCATCAATTGAAAAAGATTTTCCTTATGTACAAAGGAAAACTAATGATCACTGATTTCACCTACTTTTTGTTTTCTTAATTTTCTTAATTTAAGTAATTTTTACTATATTTATGGTTTTATTTCTCTAGAATGCACAGAATGCTGAGGGGCTGGAAGTTTCCACGATGGCCATTATTAACTCACTTTCTGGAGATGTACACAAGAATGCCATCTATTTCTCAATATGACAGTAGCTTAAAGACAAATAATAAATTCTTCGAATAATGGGTTCAAATAAATGAAAGTATGCTCCACCTGACATTTTTTGAGCATGACTACATGGTTATGAAATAGGAGGAAAAAGAATAGTATAAGCAAATGAAATTATTTGATCTTGAATCATTTTCTCCATTTCCGAGCAGTTACAAGAACATATCCTGTTGCTTGCGGTGAAGTATACCATCATAATTTTGGTTTTATTGATATATATTTATAATTAAGTGTTGATACATCTACGTCCTATACTATTAGCTTTCACCTTCAAGATGGATATTTTAGGAGATAAAATCTTAAATGATATTAGGGATTTAATGGAACTAGATTATCAAGTTATACCAGATACATGTTATATTGGAGTCTCATAATTATTTATATATTTTATTAGTTTATTTTAGAGATGCTTACCATGTTGTTTAAAAAGTTGTCTGATGTTTCGGGAGCTGAAATGAAGAAATTGCTTTCTAGAGAATCAGGACTTGCAGATGTAGCGAAAACCGTATCATCCATACTTTCGGATGTGCGTATCAGAAAAGATACAGCACTTAGAGAGTATACACGAAAATTTGATAAATTAGAGCTTGCCGATTTTGAAGTAAGTGAAGAAGAATTTGAGAAGGCGCTTTCAAGTATTGATCCTAAACTTTTGAATCACCTTAAATCAGCTGCTGCAAATATCCGAGCTTTCCACGAAGCTCAGCTTCCAGAGGTTATCTGGTTCATGGAACTTAAACCAGGGATTGTGTTGGGCCAGAAGGCAACGCCTCTAGAAAGTGTAGGTGTTTATTCTCCAGGAGGCCGGGCTTTCTATCCTTCAACAGTTCTAATGACGGTGATCCCAGCCAAAGTTGCAGGAGTCGCACAGGTTATAGTGTGCACTCCTCCTAAAGCTGATGGTTCTGTGCACCCCCTAACGCTTAGTGCTGCAAAGGTTGCAGGAGCAGACAGAGTATTCAAACTAGGTGGTGCCCAGGCCGTTGGGGCAATGGCTTATGGAACTGAAACTATCCCGAAGGTAAATAAAATAGTAGGACCTGGAAATATCTTTGTCACATCTGCAAAAATGCAGATTAGAGACGTTGCTGAAATCGACTTCCCAGCAGGTCCTAGTGAAGTGCTAATCATTGCAGATGAGTCGGCAGATGCTATTATGGTTGCTTCGGATATTATAGCTCAGGCGGAACACGATCCAAATGCAATCTCGATACTTGTTACGATCTCCGAGACTCTTGCAGAAGATATACAAAGAGAAGTACTTCTCCAGTCTGAACAAACTGAAAGAAAAAGCATTGTTAATGCATCTCTTGAGAATGCAGCAATTCTTACTGCAGATTCCCTGGAACAATGTATAGACTTCAGCAATAAATTTGCTCCAGAGCACCTCGAAATCATGGTATCAAACTCAGATTTTGTACTTGACGGAATTAAAAATGCAGGATCTATTTTTATAGGAAATTATTCTCCTGTTACTGTTGGGGATTACGCTTCTGGTACTAATCATGTACTCCCTACGGCTGGGTATGCAAAAATTTATTCTGGCTTGAATATTAATCACTTTATGAAATATTCCAGTATTCAAAAAATAAGCAAGATTGGCCTTGAAAGTTTAAAAGAAACTATAATCGCATTAGCTGAGGAAGAAGGATTAAAGGCACATGCTGATTCTATTAGAACTCGTTTTGGGTACAGACCCTCTAAATAATATTTTAGCTAACCGATATGTATATAAATTGTAAATGCGTAAACAAAATTTGGTATTTAAATGAATAAAAATTTAAATTTTGAACAAATAAATACTTAATTCTTAAAATGAAGAGTGGGGATCAATATGAAAATCAGAGTAGTTAGTTCACGGGAGGAAATTCCTGCCCTGAATCCGAACGAGAAGGTTATTCACCTTGCTTTCAGACCATCTAACAAAGATATATTTGTGCTTGCTGAAACATGTCCCAAAATTGAAGCAATACAGCTTCCAAAATCTTACAAAAGGACTGTTTCGAAGTCAATTGAAATGTTTCTGGAAATGCAGAAGATAAATCTCCTGGAAGGAGATGTATGGGGACATCGGAAAGATATAAACGAATATTATAATGTCTCTCAGAGTGTGCTGGAAAAGATTCAGGAATTAAAAGCTGATCGCTTCACAAATGAGGTCATTGCTGAAAAGCTTTCAAGAGAAAGCAAGTTGAATTCAGACATGATCCTTTACATTCTGAGCAAAAGAACCATTGATTAATCTGTTTTAGAGTCACTTTCCCCGGAAAAAGTCCTGTTTTTAGGATGTGTTCTGTGTAAAATGGCTAATATTGATAATAAACATAGCTAGGAGGATAGTATATTTTTTCCAGAAATATTTGATCCTCCTTTTCAGGATAAAATTTCTGATTAGAACTCATTCAAGAAATGCTTTCCTGTATTTTGTTTGTTAGTTTTCAAAAGGAGTTTCGTTTTTATCAAAAAGTGGGATATGGTTCCATCTTTTCAGCAGCTGAAAATCTGATATCTATATTTATCTTCATTCAGATATATTTATAATCCATCTGTTTGGAATCTATTTCCCTGTTCATTAGTGAATGGAGGTCCTCCGATTGCTTTTTCCCCTCCATCAATGACTACCGTTAAATCTGCTTCTGTTGTAACTGCTTTTTGATAATCAAAGTTGTTGTGTCTCATCCCAATGAAGCAAGAGGTTATATCGCCATTGCTATGGATATAGATTAATTATCCCAAATCAATTATTTTCATTTGCTGATATGCTTGCTTTTCTTCCTGGTTTCCCGGATTTTGAACATAATTTTTGATAATATCAGAAGTTATTCAGTCTCCGATTGTTCCAATGTATCCCCCATCACTCCACAGTTCCCCATCCCAAAGTTATTTTCTAATTTCAGGAATTCTTTGAAAATTTTTCTCCCCGTTATACTTTTTAGTAATCTACATCACTCTTGAAGGAGAATTTTTTGGCTCAGCCCCAACAAAAAGATGTACGTGATCACCATCGCATCCAATTGCATCAAATTCAAAAAAGTTTCTTTCACCAATTTCAGAGCATATGCTTTTTAACAAGTTAGTAACATTATTATTTAAAAGTTTTTTACTGTGTTTCATCCAAAAAAAACCATATGATACCTATTTTGTATACACAATGATTCGCATGCCTTAATTCTGTCTACAGTACAAGGCGATTAAGAGTATAAATCAGTTATTTCAACAGCGATTAACGGGGAAGTTTTCAGGGTTACAAAGTTAACAGGGCAGTTCCATAGTTACAACGGTTAACGGGGACGTTTCCATTCCGCAGCAAGGAGGCTGTCCGACAATTACTACAAGTAATAAAAGAATCACTCATTTTTCAATTTAAAGGTATTAACTACTTTCTTTTTGTCACCTTTTTTTCCCTAAAACTGAATTGTCGGAAGCCTGCAAACTGCAGGGTATTCAAATGAAATAAGAAATTGATTTCAAAATTTAAATAGGTAAATTATAGCGGGTATACGTTCGGGTTATATATTTTCAATTATTAAAGCCGTAGTAGATCACATTATTTTTCGGATAGGCTCTAAATTTATGACATATTATACTATTGATATATTAATGGCTGTGCAATTGCGACTGCGCCTTTATCGTTCTCGAAGTTCTTACAATTTCATATAATAATAGGAAAGTAAAAAATTTATAAAGCAAGGCGAAGCCCTGCTATACGCGAAGTGTATATAAACTAAACTCCTACATCTCTGCGGGCTAAGCAGCCCCCATCCAGATACCCGAAGGGGGTGATTACATTTATCTATATCTTAAAGAGCCCCACTATTTAAAAATACAACAACTGATAGTTTACTGTACTTAAAATTATCTACTTATGTAGGAACTGACGTTTTCTAACCTAATTCTCCGTTTCTTTTTTGTATATGAGAGAATTTTGCATCCAGAAAAAAAATCTCTTTTTAAGGGAATAAAAGATAATTATTTATCCCCTTTTCTCTTATTTTTCTCATGATTTTTGATCCTATTACAGTCTGCAACCTGGATCTGTCTAATCGTTTTGTGAGGTCTGCAACACATGAATTCATGGCTGAAGAAGATGGAAGACCCACTCTCAGGCTAGGAGACCTCTATGAGGAGCTTGCAAAAAATGAAGTCGGGTTGATTATAACAGGATTTTCTTATGTACTTCCTGGTGGACAAAGTATTATTTACCAGCAGGGTATCTATGATGATCGTTTTATTGAACCTTACATGAAGATAACCGAAATAGTACACAGGTATAGAAGCAAAATCATACTCCAGATAGTACATGGAGGGAGGCAAGCAGCGGTTTCTGAAGAATATCCGGTTCCTATAGCTCCTTCTAAAATTAAAGACGAAGTCTCAGCAGTTGTACCTAGGGAAATGACTGAACATGATATACTAGAAGTAATCGAGGCCTTTACAAAAGCAGCTATCAGGGCAAAAAAAGCAGGTTTTGACGGAGTGCAGCTTCATTGTGCTCACGTTTCCTTTTAAGTAATTTTATTTCTCCATATACAAACAGAAGGACTGATCTTTGGGGGAGCTCAGTTGAAAATCGGGCAAGAATAGTCACGGAGATTGTCCGTCAAATAAAAGAACAATCTGGAGCTGATTTTCCAATTCTTGTCAAATTGAATGCAACAGATGGTTTCCAGCCGGGTTCTCAAAAAGCAGACATCGGAATTAATATTTCACAGGTTGTGGAGACTGCAAAACTTCTAGAGAAAACTGGAGTATGTTCAATCGAGGTTAGCGGAGAGATAAGTGAGGCAGGGGGAGTAACCTTAAGAACTGCAGTTAACTCTCCTGCTGAAGAGGCGTATTTTAGAGAATATTCTCAAGCAATAAAAAAAGTAGTAAATATCCCTGTAATGCTTGTAGGAGGCATTAGATCCATTTCTGTAATGGAGAATCTGCTTGAAGAAGGATATGCAGATCTAATTTCCATGAGCAGGCCATTCATCTGCGAGCCAGATTTTGTTTCGAAACTTGAGTCTGGGAAAGCTAACAGGGCAATGTGTGCATCCTGTAATCGATGTTTTGATCTAAAGGGTATCAGGTGCAACTACGAGTTTAATCGAAATTCTGGGAACTGAAATCTCCTAACCATCTAATTTTTAAGTTAGGATTTTAGTTTATTTTAACTTTTATATGAGACTGTTATTTAATTTTGATTCTTTTTCAGGAAGTTCTCAAGTTTTCCATCCAAGAGTATAATTCTAACGGCTACATTGCAACCTACTTTCTGAAGATGTTCTCAAAAGAATAAAATGTTAATAATATCGTTTTTGGATACCACATTTATTATGGTTCATGTTCTATCGATTGTTCTCAGTCTGGAAGGCTGTTCAATGAACTCAGCCTCAATTTCAAGAAGTTCACATAGCCTTAAGCATAAAGCCTCCATTCCCGGGCTTTCAGTGGCATAGTGAGTAGCGTCAATCATGCATATATCCTCGTAGGCTCGAAGAACCTCATGCTTAAGTTCGGAAGATATAAAAGCATCAATTCTATTTGCCCTGCCAATTTCAAGAAATTCACTCTTGAAACCGCTACCTCCAATAACCATAACCTTTCTGATCCCTTCCCTTTCTCCAGCATATACTACAGGAGTCTGCAGACATTTTGATATGTGAGATGCTAGTTCAGCTGAAGAACAAGGTTCTACTTCCCCTATTCTACCTATTTCTACAGTTTCGCAATTTTTGAGCCCAATCTTTACCGCAAGGGCATAATTGATACCCTCTCTTTCCCTGTCATAATTTGTGTGCATAGCGTAAAGAGATATTCCATTTTCAAAGGCAAGCTTGAGAGACGAAGCTAGTGATTTTGAGATCTTGTTAATAGGATGGAAGATGAGGGTGTGATGAGTAATCAATAGATCTGCTCGCATTTCGGCGGCTTTTTTAAGAACATATAAATTAGCATCAAGAGCAACTGCAATCTTTTCTATATCATTTTTCAGACCAAGAATTAATCCTATCTTGCCTCTGTCAAAGTCATCAGCAAGCTCAAGTGGTGCAATTTGTTCAAGAATTTCTACAATTTTTTCAAGTTCCATGCAAAAAACTTCCTTAAATACAGAGATTTCAGATACTACAAAAATCATTTCATCAAATATGCCTTACAAAATAGTTGATAGTAAATTGAAGATACTCAAAGCGTTATCTTGTGGTAACAAAGACAGTATTATACCTGAAATGCCACTATTTAATTTTAAAACTATGTTTTCATTCATTAAAGAATTTAGATGAACTCCTATACACTTGAGTATTGGAGAGTTTAAATTTCTTAACACTAATTTTTACTCATGGAAAATTTTAATGATTTGCTCTTTAAGAAGAATATAACTGTTTTAAGTAGTTGAAGACAAACTTGCTAACATTGATTCCTTAATTTATTGGAAATCTTTTCGTATCATTTCTGAGTCTATATATTTTAACAAAACAGTTTCCTGAGGAAGACCTAAAGTTGAAGTGATCATTATATTTATTGTAGTAAATTACTGTATCAATAGGTAGAATATGTCAAATTTTGGATAGAACATCAGAGTAATAGCATGACAGCAGGAAAAATAATGATTCAAAATATTCTGATGCCTTGGTATTAATCCTCAAGCTACATTAAAGATTGAGTTTTCCAAAATAAACTTAAAGGACCAAAACAATGCATTTAAATAAAAATATTTTAGTAAACATGTTTTAATTTATGCCGATTCATTGGCTCTTTCAAGATTATACTTTTTCCGGATTTTCTCGACTATTTCCTCATAAGCCTCAACAAAAAAGCTGCTAGATTCCCTCATTTTTTGCAGTGGTGGACTGTACCTACATACCTACCAAACTCATATAATCAGTATTCCCGCAGATAGAGCAGCCTTCGATTAGTTTTCCTCGATTCATATTGGTTTTTTCATACAAGATGACTTAAAGTATCTATTTGTTAATTATATATGAGAAGGATGATTTAAGATAAAGATATTTTTTACGGAATTTAAAATGCGAAAAAATCAATCTGCTTATATAATCATACCATCTAACATGTCCAAATAATATGTCCCAGTAGCTACATACAGATTTATTTTAAACCAAAACGATTTAACAGCTTACAGTGAGATAACAATGACTGAAATGATGACCCCTGCAATGCGTCAGTATTATGAAGCCAAGCAGGCCTACCCTGACGCACTTATTTTCTTTCGAATGGGAGATTTCTATGAGTCTTTTGGGGAAGACGCAAAAACCATATCCAAAGAACTTGAAATAACACTCACAGCCCGGGGAAAAGACAAGGCAGGGGACAGAATGCCACTTGCAGGAATTCCTTACCATGCTATCGACACTTACTTGCCAAAGCTCGTAAACAAAGGATACAAGGTAGCTATCTGCGAACAGCTCGAAGACCCAAGGCAAGCGAAAGGAGTTGTAAAACGAGGGGTTGTCAGGATAGTTACCCCAGGTACAGTAATTGATTCTTCAATGTTTTCGGACGCTTCGAATAATTACTTGATGGCAGTTGCAGGAAGAGAAGTTGGAAATTCTGAGAAAAATACAAAAAAGGAAATCGAAATCGGAGTCTCTTTCCTGGACATTTCTACAGGAGAATTTCTTACAACTCAATTTCGAGACTCGGAAAGCTTTGAGAAATTACTTAGTGAATTTGTCCGGATGAGCCCTGCAGAATGTATTCTGCCCCCTTCTCTGCATGGGAATTCAGAACTCATAGATAAACTGAAAGATCAAACTATTATTCAGGAGTTTGTTCCTGAGATCTCAGGGGCCGAAGAAGCAGGTAAAAAATTGAAAGCCCATTTCAAGGTTTCAACTCTTGAAGGGATGGGCTGTGAAAAATTGGATTTTGCAGTATGTTCTGCATGGGCTGCCCTGGAATATGCACAGAATACACAAATGAGGGACCTTGTTCATATCAACACTTTGAAGACATACTCAAACTCCGAGTTTATGATTCTTGACTCAATAACTCTGCACAATCTTGAAATTGTAAAAAATGTTAGGGATGAAGGAGACAAAAATTCTCTTTACAGAATCCTTAACTGCACAAAAACACCTATGGGTAGCCGTATGATGAAAAAGTGGCTTTCAAAACCCTTGTTATCCATAGAAAAAATCAACTTTCGACTCGATGCTGTCGAAGAGCTAGCATCAGATCCCTTGATCCGTTATGATATTCGAAAATGGCTGTCCGAGGTAAGGGACATAGAACGTCTCATAGGAAGAGTGGTATATGGGAATGCAAATTCGAGAGATCTTATAGCCCTGAAAAAGTCTCTGAGTGCTGTACCTCCTATTCGGGACTGCCTGATGGGAAAAAAGAGAGCAAAATTGTTGAAAGAAATTGCAGAAGGACTTGCATTTTTTTCAGAGCTCGAAAATCTTGCTGAAATTATAGAAAAAGCAATCGTTGAAGATGCTCCAGTATCAATCAGGGAAGGTGGAATGATAAAACCAGGATATAATGGGGAACTCGATGAGCTTCGAAATATTGCCAGAAACAGCAAACAATGGATTGCGGATTTTCAGCAGAAGGAAAAAGAGAGAAGTGGGATTAAGTCCCTGAAAGTGGGATACAATAAAGTTTTTGGCTATTATATTGAAGTAACCAATGCCAACAGTAACCAGGTGCCTGAAGATTATATTAGAAAGCAGACAATTGCAAATGCAGAGCGCTTTTTTACACCTGAGCTCAAAGAAAAAGAGAGCCTCATACTTACAGCCAATGAAAAGGCCATGGCTCTAGAATATGAAATCTTTATGATGATTACGCAGACTCTTTCAGCCCATTCTAAAGAACTCCAGGAAACAGCTGAAAGAATAGGAAATCTAGATGCTCTTTCAGCCCTAGCTGAAGTTGCAGGAAATAGCAATTATACTAGGCCTAAGGTTACAGAAGATTGCAAGATCCTTATTCGGGATGGGAGGCATCCTGTTATTGAAAATGTAGTTCCAATGGGTTTTGTCCCTAATGACACGGTGATGGACTGCAAGGAAAATCAGTTTTTGCTAGTTACGGGCCCTAATATGGCTGGGAAGTCTACTTACATGCGACAGATTGCACTTATAGCTATCATGGCTCAGGCAGGCTCTTATGTTCCTGCATCTCATGCCTCTGTAGGGATTATTGACCAGATTTTTACAAGAATCGGAGCTTTTGACGACCTTGCAAATGGGCAGAGCACTTTCATGGTAGAGATGGTAGAGCTTGCAAATATCCTGAACAATGCAAGTCCTAAAAGCCTTGTACTTCTTGACGAAATAGGGAGGGGAACGAGTACTTATGATGGATATAGCATTGCAAAATCTGTTATAGAGTTTCTACATAATAGAGGACAGGTTGGAGTCAGGGCTCTATTTGCAACACATTACCACCAGCTCACAGTCCTTGAGGAAAAGTTGAAAAGGGTCAAAAATTATCATATCGCAGTAACAGAAAAGGGTCATGAGCTTGTCTTTCTAAGAAAAATAGTGCCCGGAGCAACGGACAAGAGTTATGGTATTCATGTTGCAAGGCTTGCAGGTGTACCAGAAAAGGTAATCGAAAGAGCAAATGAGATTCTTGAGGAAATTGAAAAGGAAAACGTTTTTACGGAAGCTGAAGACAGTGAGAAAGGGAAACTGAAAAAAAGCAAAGCAACCGCACGATATACTCAGATGATGCTTTTTGATCCTGGAAATAGCGAAGGAATTCCGGCACAAGTAAATAAGTTCAGGGATTTAAAAAGGCCTGGTCCTGTGGAAGCAGCTATGAGAAAATTGAATGTTGAAGAAATGACACCAATAGAAGCTCTGAATAAGCTCCATGAACTAAAAAAGCTTCTCGATTAAGGAGCATCAAACTCAATCTCTGCGAATTTACATAAAATCCTATTTATTTTTTCAATGTGACTAAACTTGAAAAGTGATCTAACTCCAATGAATTATGGGGAAAATGGGCAAATAAATTATACATCTGTGTACATTTGTGGAATGTCGGATTAAAGGGTATTTTGATATTTTTAAATATGTTTTAAGTATATTTTTCTGGTTTTTGATGGGGTAAAGAAATGAGGGAAGAATATATTGAAGTGCAGGGAAATAAGATTCGAATCCTTGATCAGGATACAATAAACAAAATAGCAGCAGGAGAAGTAATTGAACGCCCGGCATCCGTGGTAAAGGAACTGGTAGATAATTCAATCGATGCAGAAGCTAATGATATCCGGATCGAAGTCGAAAAAGGTGGAAAAAATTCAATTCTGATCCGGGACAATGGTTGCGGGATGAACAGGGCAGATGCACTTATTGCATACAAAAAACACGCAACAAGCAAACTTACTAAAATAACGGATCTTGATACTATCTCGACAATGGGCTTCAGGGGAGAAGCTCTTGCTTCGATCACAGCTGTTGCAAAGACGGAAATCCTTACCCGGCCCTCAAAAGAAATCACTGGCACGAAGATAGTAATCCATGGTGGAAAGGTACTTGAAACCTCAGATGCAGGCACTGCTCCAGGCACCTCAGTTCATGTAAAGGATCTCTTTTATAATACGCCCGCAAGGTGCAAATACCTCAAAAGTGATCGTATAGAACTTTCCTATATCACAGATACAGTTACGCAGCTTGCCCTGGCAAATACAAATATTTCTTTTACCCTTCTCAGTGAAGGGAAACCAGTCCTTAGAAAAATGGGGTCAAGCGATCTTTTCAATTGTATTGTCAATATTCTTGGGCCAGATATCGCTCGCTCGATGCTTCCTTTAGAACGTAAGACAGAATACTTTGAAATCCGAGGCTACATATCAAAACCAGAAACTAACAGAGCAGAAAGTGACCAGATTTTTCTTTTTGTAAATACTCGCCCTGTATCTTCAAGAGCTATCACTACTGCTGTACGTATGGGATACTATACCAAGATCCAAAAAGGACGTTATCCTGTTGCAGTACTCTTTCTTATTCTTGATCCTAGAGAAGTGGATGTTAATGTTCATCCCCGAAAAGCCGAGGTTCGTTTTAGCCGGGAAAAAGAGCTCGAGGATGCTGTCACATTTGCCGTTGAAAAGGTTCTCTCTGAACATGGACTTGTACCTGAGATCATGAAAAATGGGAGAAGGGCTTTTCAGAAAACTTTCAAGGTTTTAGGTTCTTCAGGAAGATTGCATATAACGAGTAATCCGGAAACCTCCCGAAAAATGATTGCGGAAACAGAGATTGCAAAGAAATATGAAGTTCCTGAGAGCAGTAGCAAAATCCATCGAGAAAGTGCAAAAGCTTATACCTATCCCGTAAAAGATACTGAAAGAAAGCTAAACAAATCAGAGCATCTTCTGGATTTTGCTGGAGAAAGAGAAGTACAGGAAGCCTTGAGAGAAAACGAGCAGGATAGTGAGATATGGGAAGAAATGAGAGTAATAACTGAAGATGATAAGCAAAAACCAAATACCGAATCCTTTGAAGATCTTCGGATAATCGGTCAAGTTTCAAAAATGTATATCCTTGCCGAAAAAGGAGAAGATTTAGTGCTTATTGATCAGCATGCAGCTCACGAGAGAATTCTTTACGAGAAGGTATTAAAAATTAAAAAATCCAGAGTTCAGGAGCTTATAGTACCCATAACTATAGACCTCACCCCGAAGGAAAAAGTGCTTATGGAAGAATATATCCCCTATCTTGAAGAATACGGCTTCGGGATCTCGGAATTCGGTGACAATACTTATGTAGTGACATTCGTACCCGAGGTTTTCGGGCAGCTTGAGAATCCAGAACTTATCCATGATATAGTCTCTGACCTTTTAGCTACAGGAAAGGTTAAAAAGGATACTGGGATTTCAGAAAAAGTTTGTAAGATCCTGGCATGTAGGACAGCAATTAAAGGTGGAGCAGCTTTCAACTCCATACAGATGAAAGAGCTAATAGAACAGCTCAAAAAGGCTGAAAATCCCTATTCCTGTCCCCATGGAAGGCCAACTATCATAACCTTTAAAAAAGGCGAACTGGACCGCATGTTTGCAAGGACAAGATAAAACTGTCTGTAAACTTGAAGTTTCACAATATGGATTTTAAGATGTATATACCAGCTACAAACCAGATTAGATCCAAATTTAGCTGAATAACTAAGATATAGAGCAGTGATATTGGTCTTTAAAATGCGAAATCAAGAGCTTGAATGTTATTGATTTTGGATCTCAACTGCATGAAGCCTATTTATTTAGAATATATAAATATGCAGGCAAAATATAGCGAAACCTATAGTTACATATTCACAGATAATGATACTTTTACCAAACTCTTTTTAGTTTTTAATTTTTAAAAAATCTTCCCAGTTGTTGTAGTTGAAATATACTTATTTTTCCCTTGGTGATGAAATAAATTGCTTTTAAGTCTCTCAGCTTATTGAGGTTTCTGGAAATTGTACTTTCAAAAATCTGCAAACGATCAGTTATTATGGCGCTGTTGTTGGTTCGTGCTCCCTAATATCTTCCAATAATATGTTTAGTTTTTCATCCAGATTATTTACAAGGTGTTGCAAGGAGATTTCTCTAAGTTCACGATCTACATCACTATAATTTGTAACTTTACTTCTTTTTTCTTTGCCATATAACTGATTTGAAAACTCGTTAGAGTTTGAAACAAATCATAAACAGATTGATATGTACCTGCAGTCGTTCTAAAGCAATTGATTCGAAAATTAGTTCGAGGTTGAAACACGATATCTGTATAGAGATAAATCTAATTCAGTAGATAGCGATCGATTTGAAAATCCGTTAGAGATTGAAAACCTTCGTGCAACCCACATCTATGTTATGAGCAAGATTATAGAATTAATTTGAAAACTCATTAGAGATTGAAACAATAATTCAACACCATTTGATTACTGTTACAACACAATAATTAAAATTGAGTTGAAAAATCAAAGGATTTACGCCGTTGAAACGTCAGAAGAATCAATAAAAAATCTTTCAGTTCACCATTATTATGATTTAGACAAGATCATTAAAACTATTAATATCAAGCTCTAATAACACGCTAACATCAAACATGGGAACCAGCAATCCATACATTAACTTGTATTTTCTGTGTTGCAAGTTAAGGGCATCACAAAATGTAATTATGTAAGGGTATTTTTTGAATTATAGTTTTTTAGGACTTTTACTTGCATTCATTTTATTATGCAACTTGTCATAAGGTACTAGGATTGGTTTTAAGGTCTTTTTTCTGAGCGCTGCGAAACTATCATTTATTTAGATACCTACAAAAAATACTAAAAATGTATATTGAAAAACAACGTTAAAGTATTTTTCACTGGAAAAAGTGGTCTTGAATCAATTATATTCCGTCTTATATTTTTGGAAATCTACAACTGGGTTATACTTTACAAAATATATTAATTTAAAATGTATATATTAAATGTTTTTTAATAATGTTGGTTTCTTTGTGCATAAAAATCAGGATCACGAAATCTGACCTTGAAGCAAGGGTTGAACAACTTGAAAAAAGTTCTATACATACTTCTAATCGGAAAAAAAGTCAATGGGCCCGCTGAGATTCGAACTCAGGATCCCCGCCGTGTAAAGGCGATGTCATGACCGACTAGACCACGAGCCCATTTTGCTATTGGTTATATTTTATGGATTACTCTAAATGCAAAACCAAAATGCTACTAATTGTATATATCTTTTTTGTTCCTCAATTATTTTTTGATCCTGAAATATTTTTACCTCGGAACTCTTTTTAATTTTTCAATATTTTCATAACTCAGACAATTTAATTACTATTCTAAATTTTGCTGACGTTGGCAATCTGTTCTATAAAACATGTTATAAAGATTCAGTTTTTCAAATTTCAAGGCCATTTAAGGTTTTCTGTTGTACCATTGAATGAATTCCTCAAAGGTTTCAAATTTGCCTCTTAACATCTGATATTTATAATATATTTTATAGTTTTCCTTTAATTCTGAGATGTCCTACCCGCAAATATTGCCTTAATCCCTGATTTTTCAACGTACCCCTTGAACTAGCTGTCTCATGAACCGTCATATTAACCCGATTTAATCGAATTATCTCACATGATCCATTCCATAATCTATTTATTAATTTCTTTAATGTATATATATTCCAGCACTCTCTAAAAAGGTAGTCCGTCATTAAGATCTTTTTTCTAGTATTAGAATTATAGTAAACTCACGAATTAATCAGAATTATTTATGCTTAAGTAACTTGATGTTTCATAACTATTGAAGAAAAATGAAATGTGCTGAAGAACTATTCCCTTATTTTTTTCAGTCCATATTTTTAGTGCTTTTCGTGGTTCAATTTTGCACTTAAGTTACATAGTTCTGGATCTAGTCAATTCCTAAACTATTTCTACAAATCAGAAAAATATCAAAAAATTATTGAAAGTAATAAAGTTTTTGAATGTGGTAAAGAAAAATTACTCCACTTCTGGTATAAACAAAACCAGTTTACTGTCTGTGCCTTTTGGATTTAATTAAAGAACCATAAACGAAAAAATCGAGTTAAATATAGAAATTAGCTGGAAAAAATTTAGACCGAGTTCCCACGAAAAAACAGTGATAAATAGGAATCCTATAAACTTTTTAAAACAAATCCTTTTTTTCAAATATAATTATTTATTCTTAAGTAACTTGAAATTCTGTGAACACTGATAAAGCAGAAAGAAAAAGAAAAACTTCACACTCGCTTCCTTTCTTCCGTGCTTTCCGTGATTTATCTATGAGTCTAAGATATATGAAAAAATTTTATTGTATGTTCATAAATGCATTTTTCTTATTTTATTAAGTGTTGATTTTTACTGTGAGGATTATAAATCGTGGATATTTGATGCTCGAATTTTATAGGAAGCCGGAATTTGTGTTTGTATTACCCAAAGAAAACCTGAAGATTGCATTCAGAGGTCTTCGAATAGTACCATCCATTCCAACAAGAACTTAGATAACTAAAAATTTGAAAAATTGCAACAGGTAAGTTTCAGGAAAGTATACTAAATCTCTAATTCAGTCTTCAATTCAGCCCACTAAAATGCGCAGGATGATATAATAAACTAAATCTCCGAAAATAACTGCAGTAATAAAGCCTGCTGTAATTGAGAGCATGAAAGGTATACCAGGAGTAACCCATACCTCTTTTCCAATAAACTCTTTTTTTATATGCTCTTCAATTTCTGGTTTATGGTTCACATCGAAGTCAAGTCTTGTCCACACAAACTTTTTCTTAATATCTCCGCTTTCGCCAACTTCGAATTTCTCCAGTAAGCTAAGATGTTGTTTATTTTCTATGGAATAGATATCGATCATGTACCCGATGAACATGTAAAATGGTTTTTTCAGCATTTCAGGAGAGAAATGTGAGAGATTGTAACAGAACAATCCCAAAGGAACAAGAGTTGTCATCAGGAGAGCATTTTCTAGGACAGTAAAAGTAAAAAGCCCTGTTATAGGAAACCCCAGTAGGGGATAGGTCACTCCTGATAAATGGAAGATAGGGTAAAGGGGGAAAAGTATTGAAAGTACTATCAGTCCCTTTGCGTCTCCACCTCCGATAGCTCCAAGCTGAAAGAGAATATAAACAGAGCAAAACACGATTATTCCAGAAAGGAACAGAGCTTTGAGATAGGGAATTCTGCCTATTAAAATTTCATAAAATACAAACACTGAGCCAAAGATTAGCATGCACTTCCATACTCTGTTTGAGACACTGCGGGCTTTTATGTCTGAATAACACGAATAAAGCAAAAAGGGGATAGTAAAAAGTATTTTGATTATTTCGATCATTTCAACCCTGCAATAGAATTATTTAGATAGAAATTCACATTATTACTTATTTACTTTATTAAAAATTATTTGCATAAATCTCTGATTTTAAGAGCAATATTATATCCCATTTATAAGCAGGTGACCTAATTTAGGGATTTATCGAAATATCCAATATTTTAGATTCGTTCTCGTTCCGAATAACCATCTTTATTAGGTTCAAATTTTTCTCAATCGTTCTCAAGAAAAAACGTTGTCATACATCTTAATTCCAATTTTTTGCAATCAACTCTCAAAAAATTCAAATTGGTAGAGTTATTAAGTGGAAATCATAATCAATCTCCACTAAGCACACTTTCTACATATGAACATGATAAAGTCATCCATTTTTTTTCCAATCTGAAAGTAGCTTCAAAATTGATCCAACTTTCGATGAATAATAGTGAAAATAGGCAAACAAATTATACATCTGCTGAGTGTTAGACTAAACAATTTGTGAATTTTTTCAAAATGCATTTTTGATATTGCAAATATAACGAATCGAGAAATTAGCTCTTTACTTTTTTCTCCATTAAATTTTTCTAAGTATTTTCAGGAGTAATTTGGCATGAAAGCATATGAGTCAATCTTTCTCATGTGTTCTTTTCATCCTAGTTTCTCATAATTGCTCTCATTCCACTAATTAGTTTTATGCACTCATCAACCTAACATTTCTCAGTCTCAACAATTTATTTCTTTTAAATTTCTTCCTTTTCATACTCTTTTTCATCTTCGTAACGTCATCGTTTGTAATACGATGCCATATTTTTGTGGCAATTTTATTTGTCAGTGTAATAATTGCCTTCGTATGTTCAATTGATTTCTGATTTCGTTTAAAAAAAATCTATTTATTTTTTATTTTTCTTTCTTGCTATTGCTTGAGCAATCTTCGTCGCAATACTTTTTTCAACCATTGATCCTCTTTTTGGAGAGAGCAAGAACATGTATATTTGTCATTGGAAAGTACGCGAAGCCAATTTTAGTCTGTCTTAATTTTTCATCGCTATTTAATCACACTGGGTTTCAAAACGATGTGATTAGAAACTAAAAAATAACGATATGATATTTATACAATTTTTAGAGGCTTTCTAATGATTTTTGATACAAAAATGAGGTTCATTCCAAATGGAACTTGCACTGTTAAATTAAGATTGAATCTTAAAAAATATAGCTATTGATGTTGTGTTTTTTAGACTGACCAACAAATCTCAATGAAAAGGCGGGTACTTTTGCGTGAAACATAGCAAGCTATTATTAAACTTAATTAAATTTCAGTTAGCCTTTCGTAATTTAAAAATTTACGCCCAAGGCAGGATTTGAACCTGCGCTCTCAAAAGAGAAACGGTTTTCGAGACCGTCGCCTTACCACTAGACTACCTGGGCATTTTGTTCTATATACGAAGAAAATTTTATGGAAACTTCCCATACTCTGAATAAGTTAATTGAATATGCTTTCTCTCTTATATATTTTATTATCAGCGCGTCAGTTCCGGGTCTCATCAGTTCCAAAATAATTTCTACAAATCAGAAGAATACCAAGGATGAAGTTTTTATTTTCCATATGGTTTCATTGGATTTTAAATGATTGAGCTTTGCATCTTCTATATCTTTTCCAAGTATTTTCCCGAAGTCTGCGCCTATGAGGATAACAACTTTTTCAATGAACCTTAAAAAAGATTGTTTTGTTTCCATAACTCGATTTATTGGGGATTCAAGAGCTAGTCTGTCAACCCCCTTTCCTACAAATCCGAAAATCTTGTCAGTGAAAATGCTTTTCTTTATATGTTTGCGGAAGGAAGTAATCCCTTTCCATACTCATCCAAAATAGCTGGATCGCTTTCAAGACTTTTCTTGATTGTAAATTATACTCAATATTTTAGTGTGGACTATTTAAAATATTTATTTTTGAACCTATAATACTAAATTTTCTAGAGGCTATTATAATAATAGAATAAGTGATGTATGAAGTTTTTTACTTATGAACGATTGAGTAAAAATTGTAATCGAATAAGTAATGATAATTCGGAATAAAAGTAAATCGTAACTACTGTCGCGGATCAGGTCTCCTAAAAATCAAAAAGTGAACTCTGACATTTAGAGTTGTCTGTTTCTTCATTTTCTAATTCTTCGTTCTTTTTTTCAAATTTTTTATCGTTTTTTTTCATTTCGGATCCTTTTTTCGTGCCTGACTCAGATTTTTCCACCTTAAGGTTCTCAGACAATTCCAGCCACCCGTAGTGACCTCCTCCACCTGGGTGAATTATAACATTGCCTTTTCTAAAAGCAAGTATCGCATCTACTATTCGTTTATCCACTATTTTGAGGTCCTCAGGCTCTGAATGAATAAGAGCTTCAACCTCGTTTCCAAAGTGTTCTATAAGAATATTCCAGGCAGTTTTCACACCTTTTGTCTGGACACTTGAATGTCTAAGAGCCATCTGGATGATCTCTGTAAGAGGAATCAGGTGTAGGTAAGGGGAGCGATGGTCAGGGTGCCTGGGCTCTTCAAAATCTGCGAGTTCTTTGATACGATCTAAAACTCCTTTCTTTATGATGCCTCTACACACCGAGCAGCGCCAATTCTGCTCGACAGCTTCGGGTAGTGAATACTGGGTGAAGCACTTAATACAGGCTGAACGGTTATATTTGCCTTCTTCAGGGAAGAACCCTACATTCAGAGTAGCTCTGTATCCCTGTTTTCTGAGGATTGCTTTTTTCAGGCCATCAAAAGTAATCTCCGGAACATCAAATTGCGTGAACTCCCTGGCCAGTTTATTGGTTGAAGGAGAATGGGCGTCAGAATTTGAAAGAAAAGTAAGTCGATGCAATTCTTCGATTCTATCTGCATAATCGCTATCTGCACTCAGGCCAAGCTCTAGAAAAGAAACGTAATCTGTCATATAGCCATAACAGCTCTGCAAACTGTTGTGGTAGCCATAAAGTGCTGTCCAGGGAGTAAATGCATGACAGGGCCCTATTAAAGCTCCAATGTCTTTTGCAATTTCTGCAATTTCGATGCCATTCAGATTTACATTGGGACGGCCATCGGCTTCAAGATTCCCAAAGGGAGAAATGTATTCTGCAAGTTCTTCAGCTTTAGAAATCGAAGGTAAAATCATCAGGTGGTGTACACGTTTATTATCTTCTATCTCGGTAGTAGGAATGAAATAAATACCTTCGATGTGGATCTCTTCATTTGAAATGGAAACCTTTTTTATTTCTTCAAGCCATTTCGGATGAGTGCAGTCTGCAGTACCGAGCAATTTCATTCCTTTTTTTGAAGCCTCCCTGGCAATCGTTGGAAGTTCCATTTTCCTTGAAGATGCCATGGAGTACTTTGAATGGAGATGCAGGTCTGTATTGACTTTCATTTACTCCCTTACCAGCGATTCTAATTTTTCAGTTTATTTTTTCCCATTTTTTTTACTGAGTATCATCCGATATAGCGCAGGTCCTCTTCAGTTGGTTTAACTACCTGAAAGCTCTGTTGCTCTTCTTTTTCTTTCAGCTTTTCCATTATGCTTTCCATTTCCTCAGCTTTTTTCTTGAGTGAGTCCATGTTTACTTCAATATCGAATATTTTGCACAGTACTTTCAAAAGGAACTGGGCACTTTTAGGATCCATAAGATATCCAGGTGTCATACCCATAAGGCAGGCGGCATCAATGCCACGCATCCTGCTAAAAGCTACCAGCAAGCCAGAAGCTCCCACAATTCCCCCGTTTGGTTCGAATTCCCTGAATTCTACTCCATATTTTTTGATCTCTTCGATCAATTTAGTATCATTTGCGACTCCTATGACTGTTTCTTCATAGGTGAGTTTGCCTGTGGGATAACCTCCTAGCGTGTAAATTCTTGGAACTTTAAATTCCTCTGCAATATCAAGGTAAAGAGAGCATAACTCATAGTGCCCCTGTGAGGTGGTGCTCTGGTGATCTCCTACAAGGAAGAGGATATCATTCCCATTTGCTTTTCCGTGGTATATCATATTGCTTACCAGACGGACAGTACAGTCTTTATTGACCAGTACCTGAGGTGGAAAGTGTGGAGAATAAACCTCCATAATCTTTTCAGCCTCAAGTTCATCTACCAGGTGCTCTGCCACTAGCTTACCTACAAGTCCTACTCCTGGAAGTCCGACTAACATCACGGGTTTTTTGATCTCAAGGTCATTTTTCAGGCGGACAAGTGTACTTTTCTGCATAAAAATTCCTTATCCTTTCTTTGCCAGTCTGCGGTACCTACCATAAGGGTCCTGAGGAGAAAAGCGAGCTGGAACTACGGGTGAGGTTTCGTCCTCACAAACCGAACATTTTTCCCTTAAAGTGTACCTGCCGCAATTTTTGCACTTACGGATCTTTGGTCCCAAAAAGCATCACGCCTTTGTTGATTCGATGTGCCGCTTGAAAGTCCCATGGCCACCAAGTTTGGATATCGTATCGACTGCTGTCTGGCCAGATTTTTTCAGAACTGATTCAGCTTTTTTATAATCCGGAGCTATTACCTTAATTCTATATCTAGGAGCCCCTGTATAACTCACTTCTAGCCTTACGTCTTTTCCATCCACCTCACTTATAAAATTTGCAGCAATTAGAGCTTTTTTTATAACCTCTATACCATTTGAAAGGTCGCAAGTCAAGTCCACATAGCCTGCAATATCCACAAATGGGAGTTTTATATTTTCCCCTGCTATCTTGATTATACTCTTCAGGTGTTTCTTATTTATTTTGACTCCTTTGAAGGCTTTTTCTCCTTCAACAGCAGCTTCTTCAAAGGCTGAATATGCACTTCCAAACTCTTCTACGAGTTTTTCATTCAGTTCTTTTAGGTTATCTTCATCGGCCTTTGTCTCTTCAGCTACGAACTGTAACCATTTGGTGGCCTTTTGTTCATTTTTCCATTCCTGGATTTTAGCACGCCTTTGATGCTCGTTTACGTCTTTTAATGAAAGATCGATGTGGCCGCGGGACGGGTCCACGTTCAGAACCTTGCAGACAATTTTCTGCCCTTCTCTCACGTAGTCCCTTACATACTTGACCCAGCCTGCTTTAATTTCGGAGATGTGGATAAATCCTTCTCTTCCTTCGAATTCCTCAAGCTCTACATAAGCTCCGAAATCCGTCACATTCTTTACAGTACATACAACAAACTCTCCGACTTCTGGCCAGTTATCGTTTCCCATTCCACCACTTCTCAAATTTTGTCTTTAATTACTCTTTACTTTACTTCTGTAAAATGCTTTTACTTATCCCTTTATTCAAGCACTTCAAGAATATGAGTTGTGATTGTTGATTTTCCACCTGTCGGTTCGGCAAGTGTTCTTCCACAGACAAGACATGTAATTTTACGACTAGCGCTACCAAATATAATCTGTTCGTTTTCGCAATCATTGCACTTTACGCGAAGGAATCTGCTTTTTGGTCTCAGGCTATGATTTTCCATTTTATCTTACTCCTTGAACTCGAACTTCTTCGCCCTGAAACAGGGTCTCTGGTGAGCTTTTTTGCATGCTGTACACCGGTATCTGAGCCAAATACGTTTTGTGGGTTTGTCCCCACCAGGCACCTTTGAGAACTTTCCGCTGTTTCCTATACCTTCCTGTCTTTTCTTTTGCCTTGCAATATGGGTCATGGATGAAGCCTGGCCTTTCTTGACCCTTTCTACTACGTGTTCGCTATGGGTCTTACAGAATGGGCAGTAAGTTTTGAACCGCTTTGGAATTTTCATTTTTCCACCTTTTTTAATTAGTATGGCCAATTATGTAGCACATCTTTTCGGCTTTTGCAGAAAAGCGCTGTCATATATAATTATTGAACACAGTGTTAAACATGGTATTTAATTTCCAGAAAGCTTTTGTCTGGGGAGTCTTTGATTTGATAAACTTAAAATTTTTCAAAATATTTTGTGTCCTTACATCATGATTGTCAGTTTTGTATCGAAGACAATGTCAGAGCATGCTAACAAGGTTAAGCTACACAGATATAGCTACACATATATATAGTAATGCTATTTCCTAAATATACTAATGATATTTTAAAAGTTGCTCCCGCTATCACTCCAAAATTAACATTATGGAACTTCTGAACTACCTACTTTCTTTCTCTTAATCTCAGAATGACTGCAAGCATTTGGTTATTAATTTTTTCCTAAATTTTACTGATCAGTAATCAGTTTGGCTGCATTTCTTTTAATCAGCCCTGTTGCATTGAGCTGCGGCAAAGCAACAACATCTTCAGCACTGACAATATAATTTCTTCCATCTGCACCTGTAAAAGTAGGCAAATCTCTCAGTATTCTGACAACAACATATCCACCATTTATACTTTTTTTGCTTGGCTCTGCTCCTGTTTCTGTCCCGGTTTCAGTTATTGATATCTCTCTTCTGACCTCAGTTTCTCCCCGGATGCTGGTAGAAACCTGCCTTTCCGATATACTTTGTGGCCAAATTGCAATTTTTCCTGAACCAGGGTACAGAATAGGACCTAGAAGTTCCATTTTTGCAGCATCAATTCCCTGGAGCACCAGGTCATAAAGCCTTTTTTCTGCGGGAAGCAACTTCTCAATATCCTTTGAAATAGGTTTATCTGCATGAGACTGATTAGTTGCCCTTGTAATTACTTTTCCGATTCGTTTCATGAAGATAGTCTCAAGGTCTGAAAGTGCTTGTTCATGCTCATCATGAAGCATCTTAGACTCCGGAGAACGGGAATTCTCAATTTTATAAATATCTTTTTCAAGTTCTCTGATATATTTCTCGGCTTCCAAGTAAAAATCAGCCGGAATACTCTTCAATATCTGGTTTTTTTCCTTATACAGGATCTGGCTGATTTCTTCTATATCCATACTCTGCAACACCTCTGCAAATCAAATATATTGCCGCATACTCCGGAACTTCCTGAGTGCCCTCTATTACCCCTAAATCCTTGCCTTTTAACTGTATCGAAAAAGGTTTTGAGACGGATATTTTTATCGGCCTCTCTCCAAAGACAATAGCATCATTAAACGGATCAAACTTCTCTAGCTCAGATAAAGCAAGTTTTTTAACCAACATCCCAGATCCGCCATGTAGGGAACCCGGTACCCTGATCAAACGCTTAATGTCTGCAGTAACAGGTTCGTCAACGGCTACTCCAAATCTTTGCAGGAAATCCCCAATCGACTCTCTCATAAAATTGGCAGCAATACCCTTAAAGTTTCTGACATCAAAGTCAAGCCTTCCTTTCTCCAGAATATCCTTTAAACCATTTTCGCTATTTACAACATTGATTAATTTTTTTATTGTAGTATCTCCAATTTTCTCACACCTACGAAGCTCAGGAAACATATCTTTTTTGTATTTTTTTTTACATTCAGCTTTCATATAATCCGTAAGGTAGAGTGCAATCCTCTTCCCCCATCCAGAATCACATCCAACAAGAGTGGACTTAATTGGAACTTTCTTTATCCCTTTGAAAGTCTTTGTCCCAATCCCGAATTCTCCATCCATTGCAACATCTCTGAATAAGTATTTAAAATCTAGATCTTTGCCGCCCACATAATTCACAATTTCTCTTCTTTCGGCACTCCCAAGAGTCAGGACTTTCGGGCTTATAACATGAACATGGTATCCTCTCCCTCCAGAAAATACCAGCTCTGTCTCCTGTTCAGAAAATCCAAAATCTTCTAAAATAAAGTCCATAAGCTTAAAAGTTTCCTTTTTCACAAGTTCCATCATATCTAAATAATTTTTAGGGGCATCTGGCAAGTGATCTGCATCAAGGTCAAAAATCAGCTCTGCTCCAAGCCAGTTCTTTTCATTCATTTTTCTGGCATCAGGGGATTCATAGTACGCAGTTGAATTGTAAACATGCGCCGGGGTCATACCATATAAATAATCCCGAACATCACCAGGCGAGCTGAAGGACTTGTGCCTATACATCATCTTTTCAGAAATGTTATCATAGAAGATAAAAGCCCATTCTCTGTTAGGCAGGTGGTCAGGTAGACCTATTTCGGCATTTTTATAATAATTATGAAAGCGGGATTTTACAAAATTGGTAGTTCGGCTGTCCATGTTTTCAGAGCTATATAAATTATTGAATCTTCTCATTAAGGTTTTAGTTCAAGGTTTTTTATACGATAGATTAACTCATATTTTACTTTTGTTTATATGAATCTTTTTTAATAACTATCAAGCCTGGGAAAAACAATATCAATAAACAACTTTATTAAGATTAAATTAGCAAATTTGGCGGGATGGTTATATTTAACTGTCGGCTATTGATCATGTGTTTTATTTTCCATCATTTGTTAATCAGAAGTATCTATTGCGTCAAAATAGGTATAATCAAACTTATTTTGAGTAAGCTTAACAATAAATATTTAAATAATTCAACAATCGATTAAGATTAGATAAATCCATTGTATTTTACTGAGATGAATATCTATTTTTGATCCAAGATACACTGTAAAGTAAGGTTCATCTTTGACCTAAAAATAGGAATCGATGTAGAAGGTTTTTTGGTTATCAACCTAAAAATAAAAAAATATCCTTATCAGCAATAATTAAAAAGAAAATGAAATTTTTTGCATGAAAGGCGCAAACAAATAAAAGTACTTTTTTTAGACCCGCTATTCGAAGAATTTCATGTTCGCGTTTGAAGAAACTTGAGTTATTAATAAATCGAATGATACTTTATTGCCCCCACTTTGACGTCTATATAGAGCAAGATGGAATTTGAATATGAAAAAAGATTATATTGAAACATACATCTGTAAGAGAATATGGGATTACAGATTTAAAGTGGACATCAAGAGATCTACTGTATTTAGATATTTTGAAAAATCAATTATGTTAATAGATGGCGACCAAAATTCTCCATTCACAACAAATTTTCGGCTATATATTCCAAAATTGCATGTTCACAATAAAGACAGTTGAGAATAACTCCTTCTTCTTCTGACTGGAGTACGGAAAACTTCGATTTTATGGGCTCACTACTATTAGAAATACAGTTTAAATTGATGCAGCGAACAACGCCTTCAACATAGGAAGGAAGGAGTACATTATTTTTCTGGAATACTTCAAAATCCCTAATGATATTGATGGTAGCTCTCGGAGAGATCAGAGCAATCCTGTTCAACTCTTCGACATTGAGTTCCTTACCCTCGACTTTCACGACATCTTTTTTGCCTCTGGCTCCTGGAGCATTCATTACGAAACTAATAGTTGCCCGAAAAGCGCTAGAAATACCAAGTATTCGCAGGACATTTAATGCCTGTCCTGCCTTTATGTGATCGATAACTGTTCCATTTTCAATTGCCTGAACCTTCAAGTCACGTTTTTCTTTCATTCCATCACTCCCATGGCAAGAGCAAGAAGTGCCATTCTAATTGGAACCCCATAGAAAGCCTGCTGAAAGTAGCATGCATGCGGAGTTGCATCTACTGCAGGGGAAATTTCATTGACTCGCGGGAGAGGGTGAAGAATCTTGAGGTTAGAATCCACATTTTTAAGTAGGCTGCCTGTAACCTTCAGTCTGTGTTTTACCTTTTCATATTCTTCAGGATCAAGAAAACGTTCCCTTTGGACTCTTGTCATGTAGATAACCTCTACATCTCCAATAATTTCCTCCAGAGAATTTGTCTCTTTTACCTTTATCTTATTCTTTTGAAGATCTTTGACTATTTCGGAAGGCATACTGAGTTCTGGAGGCGAGACAAAAATCATTTCAGCTCCGTAAAGGGAAAGGGCATGGCATAAGGAATGGACTGTTCTCCCATACTTCAGATCCCCAGCCATGGCAATCTTCAGGTCCTCCAGGTGGCTCTCCCTGCGGATAGTATAAAGGTCAAGGAAGGTCTGTGTAGGGTGATGGATAGAACCATCCCCACCATTAATTACCGGAACGCTTGAAAATTCAGAAGCCATCCTTGAAGATCCATCAAGAGGGTGGCGCAATACTATAAGATCGGCATAGTTACTAATCACACGGATGGTATCGGCAAGGTTTTCCCCTTTCATCACAGAACTTGCCTCTACAGAACCCAGGTTTAAAACCTGTCCTCCAAGCCTTTGAGTAGCAACTTCAAAAGACAGCCGGGTCCTTGTACTTGGTTCAAAAAAAAGAAGGGCAACGATTTTTCCATCCAGCAGCCGAGATCTATTTTCACCTCTAGCCACAGGCTCAAGTTTTTCTGCAGTATCCAGAACGTAATCGATTTCTTTGCGCGAAAAATCCTTCATCGAGATGACGTGTCGGTTCTTAAATGACATCCTGATCCATAAATGATCCTCAAAGATATAACCTTTGCTCCATAAATTTTCTAATTAGTACGGAATCGATTGAATCCTTCTCTGCATCCAATTTAGGGAACACACTTAGATCAATTATTTTCTAAATTTGAACCAAAATTTTGCATCCTTAAACTTAGTTTAAAAGTACAA
The DNA here is from genome assembly GCA_003164755.1 of Methanosarcina sp. GTDB lineage: Archaea > Halobacteriota > Methanosarcinia > Methanosarcinales > Methanosarcinaceae > Methanosarcina. Next base: position 41,277 of record PLUB01000020.1, read on the forward strand.
ATTCAGGTCCCGTTGCAAAAAATTTGGCTCCCGTGCAAAATCAGAAAAAACCTTCACAATTAGGAAAGTTAATCATTTTCATTAGAAAGAAAATGACACACAAAGGTTAAAATTATGGTGTCAAAATGCAGAAATATTTTTTTTGCAACGGAACCAATAATAGTGTGCAAATAGGCAAACAAATTATATATCTGTGTACATCTGCTGAATGTAGGATAAATTGAACCTAATGAAGCTAGTTTATAAAAGATTTATACAGAGTCACTCGAATTTTATGATTTTACAACAAATAGATACACTGTCGAGAAATCCTTACTTAAACTATCCATCTTCAAGTGTTTATCTTTTTTTTCTGTTAAGTAGCCAGCTTACAAAGATAAAGACGATAACTGCAATAGCTGTGTAAAACGCAATAAGCAAAAGAGAACCATATTTACTCTGAAAGAAAGGATTTGTGTCATCTATCTGCTCATTGGATGGATACATAATATCCTGCGGATTATTGCTGTGATCCAACCCCAAGGCATGGCCTAATTCATGTTCTGCAATGACAAGCATTGCTGTATCACTATATGGTACCCATTGCATCCATTGATGATTTCCAACTCCAAGTATAATACCTGCGTATACAAATCGGCCATTGGCAGTATGCAGGATTGTTTCACCTGCAACTTCGTGAGGAGCTCCTTGATCTTTCTGCAGGTTTGCATCCCATCTGATCCTGATATCAGCATCTTCTGAATCCACAATCTCAAAGACAGGAATGTATTTCAGTTTTCCATTTCCACCTCCTGCCCAATAATTAAGAGATTTAATTATATCTGCGTAATAGGTGAGACTATAATGGAGAGGAACAAGTTTGTTATCTATATATACGGTGATAGGGAAATGATCCCATGGGTGATCTAAAACTCTGGGATAACTAAATTCAGAAGCTTTCAAGGTAATGGGCAAAATAAGTACCATTAACGACAGTAAAAAGAGAATTATTATTGCAAACCGACAAACTTGGTTAATATACACCTACCTCTGCATTATTTTAGTCTTTAACTTAATGAATTATACTTATTATCTCTGAATGAAACGTTTCTATTGGAAGCGACGGAATATCATTCTTCATTGTTTTGAACCCTTTTCGACAAAAACTGTGAATAAAAACATGCTATCCTAAAAATATTGTTTTAAAAATAGAGGGGATTTCGATAAACTCCTAAATTTTGTCATATACTTATAATTGATATATATATGGCTCGTGAAAATACGGGGTTTATTAATCCTCTATAGTCCTAGTTTTTCTAGAGATTGTTGTCTGCATTAGCTCCTAAAAGGTTGCTC
>PLUB01000074.1 GCA_003164755.1 Methanosarcina sp.
GGAATTAGATAGCATATTACTATCTTTGATTTCCTTTTTATTCTATTGTATCATTAGAAAGGATTTTTTGCAACGGAACCCATAGTCGATTCCACTCTGGAGCAGGCAGTAAAATAATCCCCGGAAATCTTCCAGCAATTTATCGATCTTTTTGTCGATGCTTAACTTTCAGAGATTTAATATTCCAGATGTAAAAAAATAGGTTTATTAAAACTCTCTCTTTTAAATTATGACTTTTATCTGACTCTCAAATTCCGTATAAGATTTGTTCTGGAAAGAATTCTTACAACCGGCCCCTTATATAACAACCATAAATCTCTAAATATTTTCAGACAAAGTAAGTTTTTGGGTTCACTAGCTAACTAATTGGACAGAAAGGATATGATATTTTTGATCATAGTATCCAAAAATAGATACACAGAATGCTCAGGATAGGGAATATACTCGAAATTTATAAAAAGCACAACACATTTCAAGCTATTCCCCTCCAATATAGGGTATCTAGTGTACTTTTTCTCAAACATAAACCGGATCAAATCTTCCAGGCTCATGGAAATACTGACAGTGACAAAATCCGTTTTCATGATATCCTTGACCAGAATATTTTTGAGAGGTATCTCGATCTGAGTGGGTAGTTCCTCTTCAGATGCTCCGACGTAAATAAAGTGATCAATTAGAGTAAACCAGAGATTTCCAACACGAATTCCAAAAATTGCCATGAGAAAAGCAAAAAACTTTCCGATAGAAGATGCACTCTGGGTAGCTTTTACATAAAACATTTTTCTACCGTAAAAAGAACGAAGCGCTCTGCTCTCCATCAATATGAAAGGTGGGCAGCAAGTTAAAGATCCGAAGCACTATATTCCTATATCAAAGAATCCAGAATATAAAAATTAATCTAATTTTCAATTAATAATAGCGGGAAAATAGGCAAATAAATATATACATCCGTGTACATTTGCGGAATTTTGGAGGAGCTTTTAACGGAAATGAAAACGTAAACTAATAAACGCAAAAATCAAGTTCAAGAATTAGATATTGAGCAAACTAAAGCATTTGAAGGAAGGTTTTATTTTGTTGTCATGAAAGGCATCGAAGAAAATCTACCTCCTCCAAACCCCAAAAGCAAGGAAAAATCTGTGCAAATCCTCTAAAACTATTATTATGCTTACTACTAAAAATCACACGGAAGAAATCCAACCCAATTCTATTTGCATAATAGTTTCTCCAAGGAGTCCGAAAATACGAACCAAAAGGCGTAGATTTTGAACTGACTCGTAGGATAGTAAAAATTTAAGGTTCAAGCAATCATGATCCCTACAAAGCTAAATATGGAGGAAGGATACATATTAAAAATTATCGTTTTTATTCCATGGATGAGAAATCCTATCGTCAATGTTAGGTAGATAGGATGAACCCATGTTTACAGAATTCATTAAGGAACTCTGAAAGCAAGATTATTCAAAGAGAGAAAGATGCAAGTTAAACTAAATAACCAAAAAAGAAAGGGCACAAATGAAGGGAATTAATCACGATAGGGGGTATATCTTCGCCCTGTGCCTCCTTATCACTATTTTTCTTTATTTTCATATTTCAATTTATGAACTCACACAGGTTTTCCTGTTTTGGGTAATAGGCACGTTATATTTGTCTCCGGATTTAGATGCCAGATACTCCCGATCTAAATTAAGAATTGGACATTTTAGATATTTATTCATTTTCACAAAACATAGAGGTTTTATGCATAATCTGATTTTCGGGATATTTATTTGTGTGATAATGGGATATTTTGGATATTGGGGTGCCAGACTTGGGATTTTAGGATCAGCAATGGTTCATATTATATTTGATTCTATTTTTTAATTGTAACAGTAAATAGCCATTTTCCGCATATTGTTTCTAGCCGGACGAAAAATAAATCAATTGCACTAATAAATACAATAACTTCATTAAAATTACCAGCGTCATCCAAAAGTCCCTCAATAACCTCCTAAAATTGATTTTGGCGATACATTGCTATTTTTTCAACCAATCTATAAAATTTCATGTTAATGAACCCATTTTTACTTCTTTTTGATTTTAAGGTCATAATGAATATAATTCTTATACTAGATATCAGTTTTTATATTTATAATATGACTAAAAATATAAAATGTGATTTAACTGGAAACTTCAATCTGATTCACATGTCTCAGACTAGTAAAATTGTAAGATTCTTTATCTCAATTAAAAATAGATATCATAAGACTTTAGTCTAATTTTTCAATGCATTTTAAATGCTTTTTTTACATTTACTGGGCATGTAATCGATAGAAACTTGTATATTCCCATAATCTATGGACATCGGATTTTTCAAACACATAAGCAGAAAAAAACACTTGAATATTTTGTACTATTTATAATATTATCTACCAAAATCCTATGAAAATATAATTTCTTAAAAATTAGTAATTCATAATTCTAATACAATATTAGTTTTGGGATTAGTTCAATTAATGATATGCTGGAAAATCACTATTATTCTGATTTTTACTTCCGGCCCCTCAACAGCTTTTGTTGCAAGTTTTAGTAAGTACCATCCAAGATTTTCAATGTAGACATAGTTATTTCACATACTTATTTAGGAAGGCGAACACTTTATCCATATTTTCAGCGGTTTCGAATGGGTATCCACAGTAGCGTGTTCCGTTAAGTAAAGTAACTGGTACGCCCCCATGGCCTGCTCCGTCAAGTAATGTAAGGGTTACTTTATTTCCTATTTCTTTTATAATTACAGCTGCAAGGTCAACAGATTGCTGCGTTGGAATCATTGAATCCAGTGTGCCGTGCTGAATCAAAAATGGGGGGCACTCTGAATTTATATAAGTCGTAGGGTCTGCCTGTTTACATAGGTCCGGTACCTTTGAAAGATTTTGTCCTAAATATTTTGATGGAAAAGAATATTTAGTATCATAAATTAGAACCCCCTGTACTTTCTCTCTAATTCCACTTTCTGTGAATTGTTTATCCATAACACAGAAATTTGTAGGCCCATCCCAATCAACTACTGCTGTGACATTATCCAAAACATTTGCGTTGCCGAGAGATGTATCATAGCAATTATTTGTCCCGCCTGTTGTGCCTGCAAGGGCAGCAAGATTTCCACCTGCAGAACTGCCCCATAGAGCAATCTTATTAGAATTTAAATTATATTGAGCAGCATTAACTTTAATAAAACGAATAGCTGCTTTTGCATCATTTATTGCTGCTGGGAATTTAGCTTCGCCACTCAAACGATAATCAACAGTTACTACTGCATAACCATGATTTAAGCCCTGAAGCATAGGAGCCGTATATTCTTTACTCTTATTTCCCTCATAAAATCCCCCGCCATGAAATGCTATAATCACAGGAAAAGGACCTTTCCCTTCATTTGGCATATATATATCAAGTTTTTTTGTATCTGATTTAGTAGCATAAGCAATATCAGTAAATTTATTTTTAATGCTTGGTGCGATGATGTTTGGTCTCCACATCCACATATTCGTTTGTCTATGGAAGGAGTATTAGCAGCAGCTACTGATGAACCTATAACCAAGAACAAAATCAGAAGTCTAGTACAATTTAATAAAATTTTCACCATCTTATTATGATTTTTTTATGTTGATCTTCTAGTCATTTTTTAAGAATTTCCTCCATTTTAGATATCTGACACTTGATCAAACTTAAACTATTCTTTGTATACAATTACTCCTCTGTATCTATATAACTAACGTGAGATTATTAATAATCCAACACCCCCATTTATAGGGCATACTCGTTATAAAGTTTTTGCATTACTTATTCATCCATTCCCCTTCTGTTAAAAATTGGGACTTTAGTAGTCTTGATAAAATCAGTAGATTTAACTCTTGAACAATCCAAAACATAAAGTTAATAAACAAATTTTATTGTACTTGATTTACTTCTCCAAGTTCATAAGTCCTACAAATATCAGCATTTATGAATTCGTAGCACAATATCGATGAACATAAGAATTGTGAAGAAAATTACCAAATATATTCAACTTTTTAAACTATTTGTTAATTATTGGATTTAGATCTAATTCATAACTTTTTAAACCAACCAAAATCCATACTATTCGGTTATTCCATTTTGCCTTTTCAGTAGTCTACTACGATTTTGTAAATAATAATTGATTTGAAAAATCCATTGATACCTAAATATTTTCTCGTTTAAGAGAAAAACAAATTAAAAGCTTTAAACTGCCTTGATGATGGAAATTTAAACCTTATTGCGCTTAATTTACTTAATACCTATGGCTCAGCAGAGTTGACTGATAACTATACCCACATAATTGTGGATGAGTTCCAAGAGACTAATTATGTGCAGTTCGAACTTATTAAACACTTGACTACAGGTGAGCAAAATATCACAGCTGTCGTGGATGCAAATCAGAGCATCTAAGCCTTTCGGGGAGCATATCCAAACAATATTGAAAAACTTAAAAAGCAGTTTGGAATTTCAGAAAAGGATCTTGTTCTCTCGATGTAAGTTTCAAGTCAACAAATAAAATCTTGAAGTTAGTCCACAAGCTGATCTCAAACAACTATCCCGAAGACCACAAAAGCGAGTGTATCCTCCTGATAAATTGCAAAAATAATGAGGGCAAAAATATCGTCATTCAAAAAACAAAAGATGATGTTGAGGAAGCCAGAAAAGTTGTAGAACAGATCGAATCCTATATCTCAAAGGGTATGCCTCTGAAAAAAATTGCAATATTTTCTTATCGATACTATGACCTGAAAGTAAATAATTTTGTCCATTTAATAAAAATTTATTAAGAGAAGTATGTTAAGTGTGTATATTATTTTGATTGAAGTTACTTATAAAATAGCCAAATTTGGATAAGTTGAGTCTGGAACCACTCTCTAAACAAATATTAAATTAGTATCTTTGATATTTAAAATACAAATGAAAAATGAAGGATTTAAATAAACCCCTATACTCGATCATATGATTATAAATAGTATATATGTGACTCATGAAAATTAAATGTTTATTGAAATCCTCACCGATTTTATATAACAGAGTTACAGGCTAACATATATCATAGATTTCATTCTATCATAAATCTTGTAAGACTGCCATATGCTTCTAAAATTTCTTTTAAGGAGAGTGAAATCTCAAAATCTGTTCCTTTGATTTCCAGGGCGTCGCCTCCGACCTTACCGATTACAGTATAAGGTACATCCTTGAGGATTTCCTGCATAGCTTCTGGCTCGGCTGTCGCAAGCAAAGCTCTTGCGGGTGATTCTGAAAACAAAAGCTCATCAGCCTTCATTTTTCCAATTATACTCAGATCTATCTTTGCACATAATTTTTTGCACATCCTTGCGAGTCCAATACCGATTCCTCCTAAGGAAATGTCATGAGCCGAATTAAGTTTTCCACTCTTGGCAGTTTTGATTATAGCTTTTATTATTTCTGGAGCGTTTTTCGGGACTGAAGGCACTTTTCCGGTGTTATTAACTCCTAAACAGGCATAATACTCTGAACCTCCCATTTCCGAGGTTGTTTCTCCCACCAGAATAATTGTATCTCCGAATTTTGCAAAAAACCCTGACGGAAGAGGAATTTCGAGATCTACTTTTCCTATCATCCCTATTGAGGGGGTCGGGGGAATTGAAGTTCTGAATTCGTCGCTTTCGTTGTATAAAGACACGTTCCCTCCTACTATCGGAATGGAAAGTTCCCTAGCCCCATCTCCAAGGCCATATACAGCACTTTTAAATGGCCAGTAAACTTCTGGACTTTCAGGGTTTCCAAAGTTCAGGCAATTTACAATGGCGAGTCCCTCTGCACCTTTCACTGCAAGGTTCATTGCATTTTCGATAATTGCCATTTTTCCTCCTGAATAAGGATCAAGAAGTGTAGCTCTGGGTTGGCAACCACAGGAGAGTGAGATTCCTTTCTTGGATGTAATCCTGAGTACTCCAGAGTCTTCTCCAGGTTTGGCAACTGTTCTCAACTGAACCTCATGATCATATTGTTTGTAGATCCATTCTTTTGAGGAAATATTATGTGAGGACAAGACTTTCAAAAAAACGGTCTTCAAATCTTCCGGAGTTTCATATTTTTTGCTTCCTTCTTCCGCCTCGAGAACATGAGCTGGAGAAGGTTCCTCACAGGTAGGAGCTCCTTCAGTCAAAAAATATATCGGTAGATCTGCAACTATTTCTCCTCTAAACTCAACAATATACCTGAGCTCTTCTGTCAGGTATCCCACTACAGCTCCATTAAGGTCATATTTCTCTGCCAGATAAAGTACGTCACCAACATTTTCAGGGGATACTTCAAAGAGCATACGTTCCTGAGACTCTGAAAGCAATATTTCATAGGGGCTCATGTCGGGTTCTCTCTGAGGTACGGTATCTGTAATAATATGGACTCCCAAACCTCCCTTTGCAGCCAATTCCGAACTTGCTCCCCCCAAGCCTGCAGCTCCAAGATCCTTGCAGGATTTTATATAGCCTTTTTCTATGGCTTCCAGGGTCATTTCTATAAGAAGTTTTTCAGAATATGGATCTCCTATCTGGACACTGGGACGGTCTTCTGCTTCTGCTGATTTACAGAGATCTCTGGAAGCAAAGGAAGCTCCAGAAAGTCCATCTTTCCCAGTGCTTGAGCCTACAAGTACAAGCTTGTTTCCGGCTTTTTGTGAGCTAGAAGTTACGATATTTTCCTCCTTACCGAGTCCTACTGCAATTACATTCACAAGTGGATTTCCACTATATCTCCTATCAAAGAAAGTCTCACCGTTGACTACAGGCACTCCTATACAATTCCCATATCCTGCAATTCCCTTAATGATCTGCTCGAAAAAGAATATATTTTTTTGGGTTTCTAGAGGCCCGAGGTAGAGAGAGTCCATAAGGGCTATAGGGCGAGTTCCCATGGAGATTATATCCCTTACAATGCCTCCTACCCCGGTAGATGCTCCGTTGTAGGGGTCAACATATGAAGGATGGTTGTGACTTTCCATACCGATTGCTAGCACATATCCATCTTCGAATTTAATTACTGCGGCATCGTCTCCGGGGCCAATAATCACGTTTTCTCCCTTAGTAGTGAGGGTTTTTAGGAGAGGGGCACTTGAGCGGTAGGAACAGTGTTCGCTCCACATATTTAAAAAACATCCCCGTTCTACCAGGGTAGGCTCTCTCCCGAGTTCTTTTATAATGATTTTCAAATCTTCTTCAGGTAACATTGCATTGCCTCTGATTCTTTGAGCATTTATTTAATCTCGGATATTGTTCGTGAGTTATTGATAAAATATGAAAAACGAGTATATTTCACATTTTTTGGAAAATGTAGAGAGAATCTCATGCCTACAATTTTCAAAAACTCATGAACACGACAGAATTACGAAGCTTCGGTTCTTTTCTGATAATCGTTCCCTAAAGTTCAGGGTTTTTGGTTAGCTTTAATAGACTATGCCGACATAAAGGGATAAGAATTAAATAAATATTTTTTTGCTACCCGTATTGCTCTTCATGAATACACAGTCTTTCTCCTTAAGCTCAAGTGGAAGAATTATAAATTTACAGTTTTCTTATATTCTTTCATTTTTACCATGGTAATGATATTGGATAGTGCCTGTAAGCTATTCAAAATCATAACATAAGAATCTCTCTACATTTTCCGCAAAAATATGAATTCACTAGTTTTTCAGGTTTGATCAAGACTCATGGACACGAACAAGTATTGAATGTGATGAAAAGGAGTTAGTAAATCCAAAAAGTAGATGTGATAAAAATAAAGTGAGTAGAATGTTATATTTGCTGGATCATTTTTTCCACTTTTACTCCGGTTTCGGTCAGGAAGTACATTTCTTCCTTTTTTGCAATTAATTCTTTATCCTCAAGCTCCTTGAGGGTCTTTGCAATAGTTGGATATACAACTCTTAGCGTTTTAGATATTCTTTTTTCTTCCATTTTTCCTTTTGAGGAAAGTAAAGAGAGCACTTTTTGTCTTACATTATTTCCGTTCACAAAACCTACTAATTCATTCATAAGATACTCCAGGATGTTGATATTAGTATCTAACAAATTAAAATATAACTAGATACATAATTAAACCGGATATATTGTTTAATTTAAACCAAGTACAGAGAAATTGAATTCAAGATATATTTAACTTTTTGCTGTAAGTAATTCCGAATTTAGTCAGTTACGAAACTATTTCTACAAATCAGAATAAAGTCAAAAAAGTTATTGAAAGTTATGGAAACGTTGATTATGACACTAAAAATACTCAACTTCTAGTATATATATCTTCTTTACTGTCCATATCTCTGAATTATATCCTGAATTTGACAGAATTATAATTTTAGATGATTTCGATCTACCTCTTATTTTTTCTTTGCGGGAATCCTATCCAAATATTTCTCGTCAATTTCTATATTTGATCCGATTTTTTCTTTTCTGATCCATTATTCTTTGATTTCAAAGATAGCTCATGCCATTTTAATTAATACTCTTTTTATGAGTATTTACCTATGATTTTTTCAGCCTATAGCAGATAATTTCGAAATCTTCCTTGTTGTTATGCTTGTTTCTGAGTTTGCTGCCAGACTTGCATAAAATTTTACCTGAATCTTATCTTCAATTCCATAGACTGTTTTTTCCAGTATTTCCTGCCTCCTTTACAGCGTCTGTTTACGCAGAAATCTTCTTCAGAGCTTGTGCCGTCTTCTTTTAACCTGAAGATTATCCAACCGCATATTTCACAGGTTTCGTCAAGCAGAGTCAATTTTCCAGTTTTTGGGACTGAATGCGTGTACCCACAACGCTTTGTACAGGCCAGGAACCGGTTGTCTTTGAAAGTGATAAGAAACATCCTTCCGTCACATTCCGGGCAGGGTCCAACAGTTTCCGGAGGGTGACATTCCTTTTCAAGATCGCATTTAAAACAGGGCCCTATGCCTACAGCCCAGTTGTATTTATTTCCTACCTTCAGAACAGCTGCTCCTTCCTTTTTGCATTCCTTGCTCCTGAGCACGGTCAAAGCTCCCGTTTTCGGCAAAGGATAAGCCTTTCTACAGTCTGGATAACCTGTACAACCAACAAAGCGTCCTGAATCTGTCTGTATGATCCTTAGCACATGTCCACAAGTTTTACAGGTCCCGATATAGTTTTTTTTGTCCTCAAGAGCAGCTTCATCTTTGATAGTGCCTGCTATGCTAAAAGTCAGCTCCTTTTTATTTGCTTCGAGCTGGGCGTACATCTCTCTGACCAAAGCCGTCCCCTCTTCAAGAGCACCTTCAAACTTTTTTCCCCCATCTTCTACTTCCTGGATCAGCGCTTCGATCTTTGCCCTAATATCTGGCCTGACAAGAATGGGGACCGTGAGAAAAAGCCCTTCCATAAGGGTAAAACCTGTATCCAGAATCGAAACCGTTTTTCCATTGGTCTCGAAGTACCCTCGTTTTTTGTTTGTTTCTATATGAGTTGGAGCTGTTGCCTTTGTTCCTATTCCATGTTTATCCATAAGTGTCAGAAGTTCGGCTTCGGTCAGTTTTTTTGGAGGGCTGGTCTTGGCCTTCGTGTTACTAAGCTTTTTTATCCCAACCTTTTGTCCCTCCTCTACAAAAGGTAGAAGCTTGTCTTTTCTGTTCTCAAAGGGATAGACTTCAAGCCAACCTGAATTTTTGAGTACTGTTCCTGCTGAGTCAAATGGATCTTCCTGCACGAGCAAGTGTAGGTGGGTCTTCTCAAAAATCGCTGCAAGCATGAGATTAGCCAGGAAGTGCCTTGCTATAAGGTCATAGACATCTGGTGCTTGAAGGATGTTTACTGTAGAACTTACATCTCCCCGCGATGCAGCTCTTATAGGATGGATCGGGGGATGGTCATGGGCATCTCTATTACCATTTTTTGGGACTATCGGAGCGATAAGGATAGATTCGGCAAAAGGCCTGTACTCATTCTGCCGCGCAAAATCAAGGACAATAGACTGAAAATCAAAATCATTTGCATATTTATTTGTCTCTGTTCTAGGGTAGCTGGTGAATCCTGCAAGATAAAGCTGTTCTGCAACCTCAAGTGCGATTTCCGGGCTGATTCCAAGAAATTTAGAAGCCCTTTTTAGAAATTCAGTTGTATTCAAAGGGTTAGGAGGGCTTGTTTTTGTTTCCTTTACAGTCTTTTTTGCAATAAATCCTTCTTTTGTTCCTTTCAGCTTCTTGAAGATCTCAGCAGCTTTCTCTTTTTCATGAATATTTCCTGCCCTATGGGTACCTTCGAATTCCCCGTCTTTTGCAGAGAAAATTGCTGTAATTTTCCAGAAGTCCTTTGCCTGAAAAGCCCGAATTGCTTTTTCTCGTTCGTAAACAAACCCACATGTAGGAGTCTGGCAGGGGCCTATTGAAAGTATATCTTTTGTTCTTGCCTTTTCCCTGACTGAAAGTGTGACAAAACGAGTAAATGCTGCCCCCATTTTAAGATCTAGAATCTGCCTGGCTTCTGCAGCCATTGCCATATTATAATCTGGTTCCACCAGGCTCTCGAAGGCTTTCTTTACCTCTTTTGGAGAAAGGGCTGAAAAACGTGCCCTTGCGATCTGCACATTTGTGACTTCTTCAGCAAGGGTTTTGGCTTCAAACCCTATATTTTCTCCTTCTCTATCAAAGTCACAGGCAAGAATAATCTTTTCCGCCTTTTTTGCAAGATTTTTTACTGCAGAAGCATAATTTGCTCTTGTCACGAACTTTATGGGGTCAACTTCAAGGAGTACTCCAGGATTAACTTGGTTCCATTTATTATACTGCTCTGGGAAATCATAATTCATGATGTGTCCGGATAATCCCATTACCAGCCAATCTTCCCCCTTCCATTTAAATTCATATACAGGGAGTCCTTCGACTTCAATTTTCTTCGTATCTCCATCGCCCAGGATATTGGCAATTTGAGCTGCAGCCTTATTTTTTTCTGCAAATGCGACGATCGTCATGTGAATACCTTGACATTGCTATTGAAACTGGCATTGAGATATTTAATAGTATAAGCGAGGAAATGTGTACGGAAATTTATGCGAATAGTGGACGCAAAATAAGGGAACTAATCATCTCATAAACCACTTAACGTAGTTATTCTACATATTATAAGTTAATAATGATATGTGAACAAACATCAAAGTAAGTTAAAAATTAATAGAAAATATATAGTAAATTTAAAAAAAACCAATACTTCTAGTATAAAAATTATAATATTGCGTTCTTAAAAATAATTTATTGTAAAATTACAGGTATTTCAGGGGAGCTTCTACAAGTACAGGCATGTGGGAAGCATCGCAGCCTTCACTGAAACCGGAGCTGCAACTAAGACTATTTCAAGACTGCAAATAGGCTTTAAGAGCACTCTTTTACCTACAGTAGTGATCATAACTGGGATATCCGGTCTCATAATTTCTCGTTGGTGGAACAGCGGATCCGGGAATAGGGATACATGGGATTTTCTATTGTATCCACCTCAATAATCTCAACACATGCGTTATTTTTGTGTTGGATTTCTAAGGCCCTATGGGACCGCCTAAATAGCAAAGCTTCCAGATCAGATAAATTACAGATGCCCTTGATGCAGTAGGAAATACTACAAAAGAAGTGAAAAGCTAAACGTGCTTAGTACTAATTTAATAAGAACCGATGCGAGTTCTCTCTTTCCAAGATCTTTAATCTCGTAAGTCGGCTCCGATTAATTTACTCGAAACATAAAGCACAGCGAGATCATCTACAAATACAATCTTTGCCATTTTCCTGATGTTGAGTACACCCGATACAAACACCAGTACCCACTAATGCTACTACTATTTCCCAAGGAACTTGGATGTACTCGCTATTAATAAAATCATAAAGCACAGAAACTATTAGCTCCCCATTTTCTACGAGTTTATCGAGAAATTCTGGTATACTATTAGGTTCCGTTGCAAAAAATCT
>PLUB01000084.1 GCA_003164755.1 Methanosarcina sp.
ACCGGTCCCGTATACTGGAACCTTCTTATCTTCAAGGAGATTTGTGACAAAAAATGGTATAAGTTTTTCAGGATATTGATATGGTCCAAAGTTGTTGGTGCATCTCGTGATTATAACAGGGAGTCCATAAGTTATATAATATGATTGAGCAAGCAGATCGGATCCGGCTTTGCTCGATGAATATGGACTTGAGGGAGTCAGGATATCAGTCTCTTTGAACGAACCCCATTTTGTGCTCCCATACACTTCATCGGTTGAGATATGAATGAACTTCTTGATTTTGCATTCCAATGCGCTTTGAAGAAGTGTATGGGTACCCAAAACATTGGTTTTTACAAAAATTGACCCGTCTTCAATTGAGCGGTCAACATGGCTTTCCGCTGCGAAGTGAACTACGTAATCAGAATTTTTCATAACTTTATGTACTAAATGAGGATCGCAAATGTCTCCTCTGACGAAAGAATAATTCGAATTGGTTTCAATGTCCCTAAGACTCAAAATATTTCCTGCATAAGTTAGTTTATCCAGGTTGATTATTTTATAATCTGGATATTTATTCATCATATAAAGGATGAAATTGCTTCCTATAAAACCACAGCCACCTGTAACCAGTAATTTCAAGATAGCACATCCTTTTTCTTATCCATGTCTCAAACCAGGGGTAAGTCCCCATTCGTAAGGAATCAAGTCAGTATCTGGAGGCAGTCGGAACTCATCGGGTTCTGAATAGTTATAAGGCTCGGTTGGAATGCTCAAAAAATATGCAGTTTCAGTTCCGATTCCCTTGAAGCCGTGATATACAAGTGGAGGAACACAGATAAGTATCGGTTTTTTTTCTCCTACAAAGAGTTCCATGATGTTTCCATATGTTGTGGAGTTTTCTCTAGAATCGTACAGTACAACTTTCATCATACCATGAATACATGTAAAGTTATCTGTCTGTATTTTATGATAGTGCCAGCCCTTAACGACTCCAGGATATGCAGTGGTCACATAAACCTGACCGAATTTTTTGAATATATCATCATCATTCCGCAATATTTCCATGAGCCAGCCTCTCTCGTCAGGGATCACTCGCAGGTTCTTAACCTGCACACCTTCAATCATACCCATCTTTTCCACCTTTTTACTAGAGTATATACTTAACTTATTTATAAATTTTTATTTTATGATAAGAGGGNNACAATATTTTTTTCATACCTTTTATGGCATCGATTTTTGATCTCAAAATAATACTGCCTTGCCCCTTTAAAATATAGTATGGTATAACAGCAAGATTTCTGCAAATTATCCAAGGCAACGATGTAATTAAAAATTGATTTGGAAAATTTTTGAATGCATTCCAAATTATGTTTCTATTTCCATGATAGACAGTATAATCACTGAAATAACCTGCCGTTCCCCCGTGGAAGTGATACACTACAGCATCAGGAACATACAAACATTTCCAACCTGCAAGTCTTCCCCTAAATGCCAGATCAACGTCTTCCATATAGGCACAAAAATCTTCATCAAATAATCCAGTCTCTTCTAACATACTTTTTCGATATATGGCTGCGCCTGCACATGGGCCAAACACATCAGTGCAAGAATCATATTGTCCTTCGTCTTGCTCAAACATTCCACGATCCCAGCAAGCCCCGCTTCTTGAAATGCAGACCCCGGTTGAATTTATAAGTTCGGGCTCTTTCATAAAAAGCATTTTAGAAGCACACATCCCTATTTTTTTATCCAAGCTGATACCTTGTACAAGTTCTTCCACCCATCTTGAAGTGACTTTAGTGTCGGTATTTAATGTTGCTATAAAATCCCCCTTTGCGGCTTTAATACCAATATTATTCCCTTTTGCAAATCCATAATTTTCATTGCAAGCTATTATAACAACAGAAGGAAATTTGACTTTTATATAATCTATGGAATCATCACTTGAATTGTTATCTACAAAAATTATTTCAATTTTTGAATATGTTTGTGCCAATATGGAAGAAATGCATGCATCTAAATATGCTCTACCGTTAAAATTTACAATTATAACTGAAACTAGAGTAAATTGGTGGTACGCAGTTTTACGTTCTAGATACATCATTTACGCTCCAATTCTGTCTGTACATACACATCCAAATATATTCTGTTAAGATATCAAACGCAAAAATGTTCTTTTTTATGTTATATATATCCAAAAAGTATGTCGGAAAATCGATATACTTGGTATTCGAAGTTGTGCATAAAATTTGTCAACTGATTACAAAAGGGGACATATTTCTTACACTCCTAAGAATAATTAAGTTAACCCAGCGTTTAGCCATTATCTAGGCAATTAAATAAAGACTTATAAATAAATATTATGAACTAAGTATGCAGAATGAAAAGATTTCAAAGTATAAAGATGAATATTTTTATCAGAAAATCGGAATAAAAATATCTATTTTAGGGAACTTATAATTTGTACATGACTATTTTTGATCATCTTAGTGATAAAGATCCATTACTTAAAGCTTTCTTTAAAAAACTGTCTGATTGATCATATGAAAGATTGACAATCTTAATAAAAATCTTGGTGGTTTTTTCATAACTAATCAAATAATTAAGAGACTGTAACTATTAAGCCTAAAGGAAACAACATAAGAAACATCTTTATTAAGAATCAATGACCAAATCTCAACTGGTTGATTTTCCTGAATTGTTGGCTATTAACCATTTTTTATGAGAGAACATCAACTATTTAGACCAGCGATTAAATCAAGATGCCAATTGTAATTGATTATTCACTTCAAGTGCATACAATCCTAGGAATTTTGAAAAAGTTAAAAAGAACGTTGAGATTCTTCAATCCAACAATATTGATATTTTCAATTTAAAATTTGAAACAAGGAAAATTGAATTTTACCTGGTGGATGGTATCAATGAAGAAGTGCCAAGTTCAAAAATATTATTAATGACCAATGTTTAAATAAAAAAGAGATCCCAAAAATATGACCATTAAACATCAATTGAGTTAACTATATATATTGTTTTCTCAGGCTGAATAGTTACAAAATATCCATAATTTCTGCTGAAACTGAGAAATGCATATGTTTTAAGCAAAAATACTATGAGTCTATGAAACAATAAATCCTGCTTTTTATGATGAAGAAAAAGTATACCTGGTCAATTGGAGTTTACAGAAAATTATGTACTTTACCGTTTAATTTAATGAGTAGGGGAATTTCCGGCGCTCGGTAAACCGGCTTTACACCCCCAACAAAAATCCAATTCTGGATAAAAAAAAGTTTAAAAAATGCATTATGAAAAACTGATTATTGTAAGTGATTATACAAAGTGCGATCAAGCTGAAAAGTATGCAAAAAATATAAGTAATAAACTACTTTATAATATGAACAACTTAGATAAGTTTCTTAAAAGGAATTAAGTGACCTTTACGCCGGGTGTAAGGGCTTTATTTGCGCAGCATTAACGAAAACTTTGGTCTAACTTCTGTGAAAGCAACGAGAAGCACAAAACATGTTGTTACGGTGAAATAAGATTGATTTATAGAGACAGTTACAGAAAAACGGGTCTTCTGATAAATACAGATCTTCATAGCATTATAGAAGCTATAAAATTCATATCAAATACGCCAGAAAAGTATAAGGAGTCCTGTTTTGAGCAAGCAAAAAGCTTTGATCTTTCGATTTTCAGCAAAAATATACAAAGTGTGATAAATAATGATCTTTAAGCACCTAAAAGAGCTCTATAGCTATAGAAATCTTATCTGGCAACTTTCATGGAGTGAATTTAAATTAAGATATAAAAACTCTATACTGGGTTATTTCTGGTCTCTTCTAGAACCTCTGCTAATGCTCCTAGTCCTATATATAGTTTTTTCGAACTTAATGAAGATCAAGGTAGAGTACTACCAGCTGTTCTTATTTATTGGAATCATTTTATGGGGTTTTTTGAGCAGAGCTACTAACAGCGGAATGTTTTCAATAGTGGGAAAACCAGATATAGTTAAGAAAATTTACTTCCCGAGAGATATTTTTGTTATTTCTTCATGCATTACAGCTCTGCTTATGAGTATCTTCGAGTCTTTGGTATTTATAATGTTCATGGTATTTTACAGGGTACCAGTTTCCATCAACTTGGCATACGCGCCTCTTATTCTGATCTTCCTGTTTATCATTACACTTGGTATCTCTCTGGCGCTTTCCGCACTGCATGTATTTTACAGGGATGTGCAGTTCATCTGGCAGGTCTTTATGCAGATTGGATTTTATTTAACTCCTATACTCTATACCATCGACATATTTCCTAAAAATCTACAGAGGTTTATCCTATTGAATCCAATTGCACGGATTATTATTTCTGCAAGGGATACTATTATTTATTCGTCTCCAGCTAAAATGAATGACCTTTTATTTATGTTTCTTTCTTCAATAGTTCTCCTTATTGTTGGATATATTATTTTTTCCAGATTAGAACCCAGATTTGCAGAGGAAATCTGATGACGGCAATTAAGGTTGAGAACCTCCACAAAACATTTCGCATACCCCATGAAAAAAGAACCACTATATTTGAGACTTTGACTGGGGTCTTCAAACCTCCAACATATGAAACTTTCCATGCACTTAAAGATATCAATTTCACAGTTGAAGAGGGAGAAGCGCTTGGAATAATTGGAGAAAATGGAAGTGGGAAGAGCACTTTATTGAAAATTATTGCAAATATCCTGCGACCATCTTCAGGGAGCGTCACTGCTCTAAAGAAACTTACTCCATTCCTTGAGCTTGGAATTGGCTTCCAGCCTGACCTCACAGCTGCAGAGAACATAAAAATCTATGCAACCATTATGGGAATGCCCATAAGAGAAATTAATGATAAACTGGACGATATTATTGAGTTTGCAGGACTTGAGAAATTCAGGGATACCAAGCTTAAAAATTTTTCATCGGGTATGCAGGTAAGGCTTGCCTTTTCAACAGCAATTCAAACTGATCCGGAAATCCTTTTGTTGGACGAAGTTCTGGCAGTTGGAGATATGGAGTTTCAGCAAAAGTGTCTGGATGTCCTTAGTCAGTATCGAAAAGACGGAGTCACAATTGTTTTTGTTTCACACGACCTTGGCTCGGTTAGAAGATTTTGTGACAAAGCTTTATTTCTTCACAAAGGCAAGCAGATTGCCCTGGGCAATACTGCAGAGGTTATCGATAGTTATGTATACAGCGGGAAACAGGAAGAAGCCCTCAATCAGATCAATGAATTTGAAGCCGAACCCTCTGAAATCGAGGTGAAATCCGAAAACGAAACTCCCAGAGGGAAAGATAAGAAAATTGAAATTACTAATGTAGAGTTTTACGATAAATTTGATAATAAAGGAGCCAGATTCAACTCTTTTGACCAAATGACAATGAAGATCTTTTACAGCGCTTATGAAAAAATCTCTGATCCAGTGTTCGGAATTGCTATTTATTCTGAAAATGGAGAAAACCTTTTTGGTACAAATACAGAATTGAAAAACGTTTTAATTGACTCTCTTGAAGGAGAAGGGCATATTGATTTCAGAATAGAGCGAATCCCTATGCTAACAGGGAGATTTTTACTGACAGTAGCTGTGCATACTCACGATCAAAAACTTTACGACTGGCATGATAAACGGTATTCATTTGATGTGATTTCAACCTGTAGAGATGTTGGGCTTTTTGAGGTTCCCTGCAACTGGAAGATATAAGCTCCATACTTGAGATTTTATGGATAGATTTGAAATCAACAAAAATGGAACTGATAAAAAAGAGACCAAAGTTGCGAATATAATGGAAAAAATAAGGGAGAAAATCGATGCAATAAAAGGTATGAAAAAAATATTGTNNCCCTCTTATCATAAAATAAAAATTTTTGTTGAAAAAGTCAAATAGAACTTTTATATTCTTCAATCTAAAATATTGATAATTTTATTTTAACGTTTGATAAATGAAAGAGTTGAATTTTACCTTATGGGATGAATCATGATAGAAGTACCGAGTTCAAAAAGATATATCCCTAGCTTTATAGACTTAGATAACAAAAATAATGGCCATAGCCTTATGGTGGATCTTATCGGGGAAAATAAAATAATTTTAGAAGTTGGAACTTCAACAGGATATATCACAAAAATATTAATGGAAAGAGGTAATTCTGTCACAGGTGTTGAAATTGATAAAGAAGCAGCTAAAGTTGCGAGCAATTACTGCGAATCGATGCTCGTTGGAGATGTAGAAGAGATAGATTTGAATCTTTACCTAGAGGCATCTTCTTTTGACGTAATTTCTTTTGGTGATGTTTTAGAACACCTTAAATCTCCAGAAGTATTATTAATGAAAATTAAAAAGTATCTAAAGCCAAGTGGCTATATTGCAGTTTCTTTACCGAATGTCTGTCATGGAGATTTAATATTAAATCTTCTATTAGGAGACTTTAAATACACAACGATGGGATTACTCGATGAAACTCATCTACGGTTTTTCGGCTATAAAAATATAGTTAGTCTATTTAATAAATGTGAATACACAATTGAAAATATCCAAAAAACGATTGTTCCAATTGGAGGCACCGAACTAAAGATAGATCCCGCTAGTATACCAAGTTTGATTTTAAAATTTATTAAATCTCTTCCTAATTCAGATGTATATCAATTTGTATTCAAAGCAATTCCATGTGAGAATGCAACAAGTCCCGATATCCCAGATGTGTCTTTGACTCAATTATTTGAGTCTCCATTTGAAGAATTTTTAAAAACACATACGGATCCTTTAAAACAACAGTTAGAAGAACTGATTTATCGAATAAAAGAAAGCGATAACCAAATAAAAGATCTAAACCAACATTTGAAGAGTACAGAAGAAAATTTAAGCATTCTCGAAAAAGAACAAAATGAAATAAAGCGAAGTATTTCTTGGCAATTAACATCTAAATATCAGAATATTTTTGTTGATCGCTTTTTGCCTCAGAATACGAGTCGACGAGCATTTTATGATATGAATCTCAGGGGGGTAAGAATATTTATCAATGAGGGTCTTGGAGGTTTTTGGAAATCTTTAAAAGCGCACATAAAAAAACATTTGCCATTTATTATTTTAAAATACATTGACTACATTTTATATAAATTCCATATATTAAAATCTAAATTATTGACAATCCTGGCTAAAAAAAACACAATAATACATAAAAACACAGAAATTGATATAATATTACCGGTTTACAATAATGCCCAATACCTTAGAGAATGCATTAATAGTGCAATTAACCAGTCTTATCAAAACACGCATGTCACCATAGTAGATGATAAATCTACTGATACCACTGTTTATGATATTCTTGCTGAATTTAAAAATAATCCTCGAGTTAATATTTACTACCACGATATAAATATGGGTATTTCTGCTACAACAAACGATGCACTAGTGTATTCAAGTGGCGAGTATGTAGCCTTCTTGGATTGTGATGATGTCCTATTACCAGACTCTATAGAAAAAGTAGCAAGTTTTCTTATAAATAACCCTACTGTAGATTTTGTTTATACTGATCGCATCAATATTAACTCTGCTGGCAATGTAATTGAACATATCTCATTTAAAAATAGAACTACAGATGCAAAGAATGAATTACTTTTAGGTATGTATACGTCTCATTTAAAAGTAATCAAACGCGATTGTTTCCTAAAAGTTGGGCTGTTTTCATCTCGATATGATTCAGCACAGGATTACGATATAGCTTTAAGAATGTCTGAGCATGTCCAGTTCGGTTATATTAATGAATTTTTGTATAAGCACCGTGTACATGAAAGACAGACTACAATTGTTGCACAAATACAACAGGAGAGTCTTGCAGAACAAATCAAGCAAGAAGCTCTGAAAAGAAGGGCACTTTATGATGGTACTATAAATAAACTTACCTCGATTGTAATGTTAACATTAAATAGAGTGGAGGACACGAAACGATCTATCAACGCTTTGTATGCAAATACGAGTTTGCCATTCGAGCTCATCATTTTAGACAACGGATCAACGGATCCCCATATGAAAGAATATTTAGAAGAACTCGGTGAAAGCAAGTCCAATGTGACTATTATATTTGAGGAAATAAATTTAGGATGTTCTGGTGGAAGGAGAAAAGCTATCTCTTATGCAAAAGGCGACTACATTGTTACTTTGGATAATGATATATGTGTCACCATACGTTGGCTCGAAAATTTCATTATGAGGATTGAAGCCAACGAAAAAATTGCAGCTGCTTGTGCCAAAGTCATATTTCCTGACGGTAAAATACAGTACAATGGAGGTAGTATGGAAATTGAAGGATGTTTTGCTAGGTTTTCACTAATAGACTCAAATAAAGACCAGCTTGACTTTTCTACATTGATTGAAAGAGATTGTGATTGGATCCCTGGGGGTGCTATGATCATTAAACGTAAATATCGTGAAATGGTAACTCATAGGATGGAAATGCAAGGATCATATGAGGATAACGACTATGCCTTACAGCTTAAAAAAATAGGCGCAAATCTAGTGAATTGCCCATTGACTGAGGTTATTCATTATCATTTAGGTTTCGGAATCAATACAATGAAGGATCAGAAATATTTATCTGAGCGGTATAATAAAGAGCGACTTATGAATTCTCTTATTGCATTTTACAAATTTAATCAACTTATAATTAAAGACGAAGAATTATTCAAGATGTTGGACCTCGCTAAAAAAACAGACGATGAGATTATTAATTTAGTAAAAAAGCGAGTTGATGCTTGTAAGATGAAAATCTAAGCGAAAATGAGCCTTTATGCTCTTCAGAAGACCTTTTTTATCCCGAAATTGTTTCGCATTAAGTATGTTAGGTTAAGTTCCTTTCATTTGTGAAACTCAACTCTAAAAAAGTTAGATAGATCATCGCTCAAATGAAAAAAAAAAAATACTTCCTACAGCTGAAATCCAGGAGATCTCAGCTCGTAAGTTCAACATAGATGGAAGGAATTTCTTGAAATTGCTGTCTTATTAAAATAGTATCTGCAAAAATCCATATACCATACACCTTCCCAAGGAGCAAATATGGTTTGGTTGTGTGAAAATTTCACTGAATAGTTTGTAGATTTTCTCGGTCGTTTTTTAGTTGGCGAATAAGAGCTCGGAGGAAAAAAGAAAAACGAACAATACAAATAATAAGTGTGTAGGCATTCTATTTATATCAGACAATTTATCATACATTGAAACCTATATAGATATCCGAAAGTGAATGATAGAAAATAAAATTAATAAATATGTGGAAATTAGTATGAAGGTATGTAGGGAAATAATCAGACTCGCCACTGAGATGCTTAGCACCAAATAAACTAAGACGATAAAGGTGATTTTAAGTTAATTGACTTTAAGAAAGATAAAAGACGACTTCAAATTTTTTGTAATATAACGCCAATGGAATAATAATAAAAAATGAAAATGCAATCATGGAAATTCTTATTTTGGAATACATGACTAAACACAAGTAATCAATGATTAGACCAATCCCATATTTAGGAATCCAAAATTTCTCCTCCATATTTTTTAAAGTATTTATCATTATATGGATCCAAGAATATATGTAATAAACAATAAAAATTGAATCGATACTATTTTTCATAATTCTTGCTTATTGAGGAAGACTGCAATTAAAAACAAGCATATGAATTGAAACACTATCAAAAGTAGACCGAAAAAAATGGATATCTCAGTCAGCATGCTTATGTAAAAATAAATTATGTAATCTTTCAACGAAGTTTTCTCATTTGATATTAGCTTCATAAAATAAAAATTAGAAACAATAGATAACAAAATTAGGAAACTGTATGATCTGGTTTCTTGTTAATAAGCAATTCCTGAATATGTAAAAGATATTAGAATAGTAGTTGAAGTTGAAATATACTTGTCCAAAACTTGGAAAAATATATATCATTAGATAAATTAATTTTTTTATTATGGTCACCTATATAAAATGTAATGAGCTGTTGGGATGACTTTTTTTTCACGAGATATACAACTACTAAAAAAATTGTATCGAACGTTAAATCTGAAGCAAGTTTTATCTAAAAAGTTTCAAGCTTTTATTTAATACGTGATTCGTCAAATAGGTTTTTTCGCCTATGTACTAACCTAATTTTTTGAAGTTTCTTCGGATATATTTCATTTTTTGGTTACTAATCCTTTAATCTAAATTTTATTTGAAAAATAAACCTCAATTCCTACCGCTTTTGCCAAATTATATTTGGTAATAAACTTTTCAACATTCAGTTATATTTTTGACAAATATAGATTGAATTAAAAATTTCAAGCCTATTCATTCACATTATATCCTCTTCCACAGTATACAAGTCTAACTTGAGTATTTATCGAAACTCAGAAAATAATAAAAGCTTCTAAATGAATATTTTCCGTTATATATTAATAATAATCACACCTAAACAAATCAGGCCAACAGCAATTATTTTTTTTCTGAGCTATTAGCTATTTGAAATGGTGGCCTCAAATAGGGTAGAAAGGCCTGTATAATAAGCGAGCTA
>PLUB01000053.1 GCA_003164755.1 Methanosarcina sp.
ATTGTGAAGGTTTTTTCTGATTTTGCAAGGGAGCCAGATTTTTTGCAACGGAACCCCAAACAGTTCTGGCCTTCTCTAGTAGTTCCTACAATTACCTGGAGCAATCCTAGTGACATAACATATGGAACAGCACTAGGCAACACTCAGCTAGATGTGACTTCTTCAGTACCTGGGAATTTTACATATAATCCACAAGCAGGAACGGTATTAAGTGCAGGCCAAAACCAGCAATTGACTGCTACTTTAACGCCAACTGATAATGTTAATTATACTACGGTATCAGCAAGTGTTTTGATTAATTAATACAAGCGACTCCAACACCCGCCTGGATTCCAAATCCACTTGCAAGCATAATCTCTGGTACAGCATTGGGTGCCGACCTAGATGCAAAGGCTACAGATCCAACAACTGGAAATCCAGTCACTGGAAACTTTGTATATACAGATGAAACAGCAGCTGTAGATACTGCACAAACCGTATTAAGTGTAGGTACCCATACATTGACTGCTACCTTTACACCAACATATACTACAAATTATACTAGTGGTGGAACAGTTCAAAATTCACTAACTGTAGCATAGGCAACGCCAAAAATTGTACTTACTCCTACACAGCAAATCCAACAAATGATTGCTTTTGTGCAAGGTATAACCACTTCTGGTGAGCTTGATGAAGGATCATCTTATGAACTGATAGCTATACTTAACGCTGCAGAGACAAATCTGGATAGAATAGAAAGTGATCCAACTGTGGGAAATCCATATGCAGAACCTGCAGAACTTAGATACTTTATCAGCCAGATAAAAGATAAAATCGAGTCAAATACAGAAATTAACGAGAAAAATTTGGATAGGGGGCCAGCAGTGAAAAAAATTGGAGGTCAATCGGAATCCTCCTTAGTATGAATTTTTTTGCTTCATTTTAACATTTTTGCGATCTAATTTTACATACAGTACTAAATATTTAAACCAACAGCCATATAATTTGCGAAATATAATATCAAAATTCCATCTAAATTTGAAAAAATGAAGATCTAAAGACAGAGAATTATCTATCAAACTAAATCATAAAAATGAGTCAAAAATTTGGTGAAAAAAATATCACTTTTTCATTTCTCTAAAATATGAAAATTTCCTTCCAAAATGAAAATTAAACTGTTAAATTATGGATGGTAAATAGAACTTGAAAATGGAACTAGAAATTAAGAAAATTGAACCGGAAAATAAGTCAGAATAGCAAAAATAATTGAAAGATTGTAAGATAAACTCTTTGAGCTATCCTTTCAAACCCTTCAAAAGAAATTCACGTGCAGTTTTTGCGTCAGCTGTGCCTTTTGTTTTTTTCATAACCTGCCCTACCAGAAAGTTCAGGGACTTTTCTGCCCCACCTAGGTAGTCCTGTACTGCACCTGTGTTTTCCGCGATCGTTTCGGCAACAACCTTACTTACGAGATCATCTTCAGCCTTGGATAGCCCTTTCTCTTCTATAATCCGGAATGGAGATTTCTCTCCCTTGCTATCCAGGATGCTACGGATGACCTCAACCGCAGATCTGTCACTGATTTTGCCTTCGGCAAAAAGTGGAACCAGTTCTACCATATCGGAGACCTTAAAGGAATTCTCTATTTTCATTCCTTTTGTATTGAGGAAGAAGATCTTCTTTCCATCATAAGAGGAAATTGCAAGGTCACGGTAATTTAACTCACCGAGTAAAACATCGGCAGTCCAGGTAGCTGCAATTTTTGGATCCACACCTTTTGCACATATGCTTTCATAGAAGTCTGCGAGCATTATCTTGGAGGTAAGGGCTCTTGCATGCATATCAGTGATACAGTACTCTTCTATAAAACGCGCATGTTTGGCATCTGGAAGTTCAGGAAGCGTTTCCCTGACTGAAGGAATCCAGCCAACCACGCGCATGGGCATAAGGTCAGGCTCGCGAAAGTAGCGGTAGTCTTCTGCTTCTTCTTTTGTCCTCAAGGAAATTGTCACGCCTCGTCCCTCATCGTAGTGACGAGTCTCCTGAATGATTTTTCCTCCATGACGGATTACGTTCTTCTGGCGCATGATCTCGTAGAGAAGGGCTCTTTCCACTCCTTTATGGGAGGATATATTTTTGATTTCAACACGAGTACCCCAATAGACAGAAACGTTTGCATCCACACGCATTGCCCCTTCCAGATTTCCATCAAAAATATCCAGATATTCAAGGATGTTCCTTAACTTGTCAAGGAACCGTCTGGCTTCCTTAGGGGTGCGTATATCGGGTTCTGTGACAATTTCAATCAAGGACATTCCTGACCTATTGTAGTTTATAAGAACTCCTTTGGACTTTTCAATGCTTCCCAAGTGAACAAGCTTGCCAGGGTCTTCTTCCATGTGAGCTCTGGTGATCCCAATTACATGCTCCCCATCTTCTCCTTCAATCACAACTTTTCCCTTGCTTACTATTGGGAAGTCGTACTGTGTGACCTGAAAACCTTTTGGAAGATCTGGGTAGAAATAGTTCTTCCTGTGGAACTGGGTCTCTTCAGCAATTTCTCCTTCAAGAGCAAGTCCTACCTTAATTGCTGCTTCGACTGCCTTTTTGTTCAGGACAGGAAGCGTACCTGGCAAGCCCAGGCAAATAGGGCAGGTTTGAGCATTAGGAGCTGCATTGTGATAATCAGAAGAACAACCACAGAACATTTTGGTCTTAAGCTTATTTAGCTGGACATGAATTTCAAGACCAATTTTGATACCTTCAGGGTTTTCGTAGACCATTTATGCCACCTCTAAGGGTCTCTTTGTGTGGTAATCAGTAATCTGCTCAAACGTGTACGCAGCTCTTAGGACAGTTAGCTCTTCAAAGGGCCTCCCTATTATCTGAAGCCCAATTGGAAGACCATCAGTGAAGCCACAAGATATGGAAATGGATGGTACACCTGCAAGATTTATCGGGCAGGTATTCACATCTGAGAGGTAGAGGGTTAGAGGATCTTCAATTTTCTCTCCGATTTTGAAAGCAGGATTCGGCATAGTCGGAGCCATTAGAAGATCAATTTTTGCAAGGGCTCTATCAAAATCCTGTTTTACAAGTGTCCTGACCTTCAAAGCCTTTAAATAATATTTATCATGATAGCCCGCAGAAAGAGCATAAGTTCCTAGAAGAATTCTTCTCTTCACCTCTGTACCAAAGCCCTCAGCTCTTGTCTTTGAAACCATAGCATTCCAGTTTTCGCCATTATTTCTAAATCCATAGCGTGTTCCATCAAAGCGGGCAAGGTTTGAGGATGCCTCACTCATTGCAATAATATAGTATGAAGCAAGAGCATACTTTATATTTGGCATTGAAACCTCTTCCCAGGTCGCTCCAAGACCTTCATATTTATGTATAGAATTCCATACCGCCTTTTCAACATCTGGATGAATACCTTCTCCAAAAAACTCTTTTGGGATCCCTATCTTCAGGCCTTTTACATCGTTAACCAAAGCTTTCTGATATGCCATTTTTCTGTCAATTGAAGTGGAATCTCTGCGGTCATAGCCTGCAATAACATCCATAAGAATTGCAATATCTGCCACGTTGTTCGCAAGAGGACCTACCTGTTCAAGGGAATTTGCGTAAGCAACCACTCCATACCTGGAAACTACCCCATAGGTTGGTTTAAGTCCGACAACGCCGCAAAAAGCTGCAGGGCAGCGTACAGATCCACCAGTATCAGAACCAAGTGCCAAAGGTGCTTCCCCTGCTGCAATAACAGCAGCACTACCTCCAGAAGATCCTCCAGGTACTCTTTCAAGGTCCCAGGGATTTGCAGTAGGCCCAAAATAGCTGGTTTCCGTAGAGGAGCCCATTGCAAATTCATCCATATTTGTTTTTCCAAGAATTACTGCGCCTGCAACAAGAAGTTTTTCTACAACATGGGCATTGAATGGTGGAATATAGCCCTCAAGGATCCTCGAACCACAGCTATTTGGTAGCCCTTTTACTGAAATATTATCCTTTATTGCGATTGGCACACCTGCAAGAAGACCATCTTGCCCTTCATCATCTATTTTTTTTGCCTGCTCAATAGCTTTTTCAGAAACTGTTATATAGCCATTAATTTTACTCTTTTTTATAACTTCTAGGTAGCCAGATATTACTTCTTCGGCTGAGCTTTCTTCAATTTGCTCTTTAACCTGTGCAACACTCATCCATTTTGCCATCAAAACCTCTCCTCAGCCGATTTTTGGAACCCTGAAAGTCCCTTCCTCTTTATATTCAGTATTTGCGAGAACAATTTCCTGCGGGAGGCACTCTTCTATCACATCCTCCCTGAACACATTATAAATCTCAGCTACATGATAAGTGGGGATTATATGTTCGGTTGGCAATTCGTCAAGCTGTCCGAAGTATTCCAGTACTGAGTTAAGTTTTTCCATGAATTCGACCTTTTCCTGCTCATTGATGTCAATACGAGCAAGCCAACCAATATGTTCTACATCTTCTTTTGTGATCATAAAATTCCTCAAAAACAGAGTGATCTTGAATAGAATGTCATTGGTACTGCATAATAGAAACAGGTTAATGAATAAATATATATTCATCTCCTAAATTGAGCTACCAAAGTTTCGCTTCAGGAATACTAGGTACTTTTCACTCAGTTCACTCTTTCAAGAGGACTATTAATGACACTGTGAACAAACTTCGATCAGACCATCTAAAAAATAATGACAAATGCCCGTATTCTTTTATTTCTCCCTCTCAAGAGAACGATTTATTTATTTGAAGTTTCAAATCTTCTATCTCAACCGAATTTCGCTTCTGCATCAAGATATTCTTCTACTCCTCAAAAGAACTCTTTTATTTATTTAGAGTTTTAAGCCTTCAATCCTCTGTCGAAATCGTACATCTGGACCTCAATCATTTTTGCCAGGAGAATACTTTTTCAAATTAGTCACCATTAAAGTGCTGAGCTTTGATTCACCATTTGTCTACAGCTTTATTGAATCTTTAGTATCATCAGACTAATCAGGGGAAGAATTGACAAGCCTCTTGAGCTGTCAACTGCATCAAATAATATACCTGAATAAAGCTATCAGATAAGTGCAGAAATTGTCAGAAGAACCCCTGTAGTCGTTAAAATCACTAATCTTTAAGATATGTTCTTTTCCATCTTTCAGAATGACTCCGAACCTTACTTTATAAATTTTAATGCTATCTTAATTTTCGAATTTAACCCCATCCCCTTCCATCAATGCTCTAATTCCCTCATTATTGAATTATCCATTCTAAAGAATCCCATTTTAAGGATCCAATCATATCAAGAGATACAAAAAGCCGTATGAGCCCTTTTGCATTTTAGTGACGATATCGAGATTGCAGCTTGTCCTAAAAAACTCTATAACATCCATTCCCTATTTTATAGAACTCATAGAAAGACTTCAATAGCCATGGAATGGTTAATAGAAGCTACCCCTTCTCCTGAATATCTATTTGTTGGGTTTTGTTTCTATGGACACAGGTCTTCAGTGTCTTTCTTTTGACCGATTAATAACCACAAAATAATCTATCAGTACTTCATCTAAAGCATACCAAAGGAGATCTGGTACAGCCCCTCTGTGTGTACCCTTTATTTGAGCATATCAGACCTTGCATCATACACATAACAATGATACCGAATCTCTTCAGTTTTTAGACAATCTATACAAATCAGGATAATATCGACAAAAATTATTTAATGTAAAGCAATAGTTGATCATAACGAAAAATAACTCCACTAATGGAAGAAATAAAGTCAATTCACTATCTGATCTTCTGAATTATTTAGTATCGTTTGATACAATAACTTTACCTGATGAAGCAAACTATAGCTATCAATAAGTTCTTAATTTTGTATTTCATGATGCAACACCTTCTACCAATTTCTAGAATCTACAACCAACGATCTAAGGTAAGAAACATTAAAAAATTCTTTTCTAGGTATACTCTCCAAAGTTATATAAGATTCGCTTCTAGTGAAATAGTCTTTCTTCACTAAGGAAAATAAATGATGACATTTTTAAGATGATGGATCTTAAAACTAAGTTCAAGGCATTTCTTTTGATTTCCATAATATTCTAGAGAGGATTTCAAGAAACCCCAATTTTTAGCCGGTTGTATATAAAAAATATATAAGTATTTTGTTGAAATCTGAGGTTCATCGAAATTATCTAAAGTACAAATTAGTTGGTTAAGAACAGTTCTTTGAGACGTTTTCATCTCTGCACCAAGCTGCGAGGTATTCGACTTTAATAAGAACAACAAATATGATGGAAAGGATAACAAAAAACTTAAAAAAGAAGCAAATTAGGGGAATTCCTAATGATAAATGTATTGAGACTACTAGTCTCAATACTCATTGATAGAAATGAAGACTGAATAACGGGAAACAAGTATATAGTAATGGAGCAGTAATCAAAAAAGACGATTCAGGGTATAGAGCAGATTTTATGGAAAATTATGCATGGTTCCCTTTTTATAATTTTCGGATTTTTGATTTATTACAGCCAATTGATAGCAGAATTAATGGGAAATTATAGTGATTCCATAAAATATTTAGACTCGATTAATCCAGATAACTCTAATTCAGTTCGAAAAACCTACAGATAAGTCTGAATTTTTTTAAACAAATATCACAAAATAGTCCACCTCGAAATTCATCTACGCCCATATTTTCAGGAAGGGATCAAAAATGGCTATGAAACCAAGAATTACAGAATCTCCTCATGTTCGCTTGATTGATCTTAAGTCAAAACCTTTCTTTATAGTAGCTTCCGTAGAAGTCGGGAACACTACAACCAAATCTATCCTTACAGCTACCAATATGGATACTTGCAGGACCCATATAATAAACAAAATAGTTAGGATGACAAGAGATGTCCGTCCTCCAAAATGCAGTGAAGTCGTATTTGGGAAGACACTTACAGGTGTAGAACTTACTCGTGAGTCCGTCGCAGATTTGGTGCGCATCACCCTAACTGAATCGATGGAAAAAGCTAACCTGGATATAAAAACTGATCTGAACTTCGTTGTCCGCTCCACGGGGATAGTTGCAGGTTTCGATTCCCCAGATGAAGTTGGTGAATTCATCAAAGGTCTGGCAGATGGCTGTCTGATGGCGGGAGTCCCACCAAAAAACATGACACCTCCGATGTTTATTTCAAATATCGTTCAAAAGCTCCAGAAATACAGCAAACTGGATAAAGTAATCTTTGATGGAGCTGTAGCCGGAGTAATCCCGCCTATAGGATCAACTGGTGTTGAAATTGTTGCAAATGAAATGGAAGGAGAGCTTGCGACAGCAGGAATTAAGGAAGCAGCCAAACTCACAGATGTAGATTTTAGGAACCCCTGTATTTCGATCGATTTCGGTACAACTCTTGACGGTAGGATCACAAGCCCTGGCCAACCGTACGCAAAAACCATTGGAAACTTCTGCGGTTATGCAGGAGCAATTCCTGATGCGATTGTTCGGGGTTCGGAAATAGTAGATCCCAAAGTGGGAACTGCTCTCGAAGTTTTTGATAAACAGAAATCACCTTCTTTCCTTACCTTGAAAATAAAAGCTAAAACTATTGAAGCTTATGCAAAGCGCATCCATGAACTTATTACAATAGAAAAGGTCCCAGTGGGTAGAAAGAGATATGGGAGCGTGCCTGTTAGGCCAGATGCAGCCGAACAAATAGGGGTGACACTTATAGGCTGCGATGTAGGTGAAAACGGTACAGATATGAATAAGCTTAGTGCTATAGGAATGGAGATATGTAAGATCCACGGACTTCAGATTGTTTCTGCTATTATTGACGAGGTAATGGCAAGAGTGGTATGTAGACTAATCGAGATCGTAAGAAAAGAGAACCTTATTTTTGAAGATACAACTATCGGAATTACTGGCAGAGCCGGCATTACAGGGAATAAACCCAAACTGATTCTGCAGTGCCTTGAAAAAATGAACCTTGCTCCTAAAATAGATGAACGGGTAGTTTTTGCAGATGATGGACTTGCCAGAGGCGCAGCTGTGATGGCCCGCTGTATGAACTCTCTTGGTTCTTCACAAAACCCTCTCGGCGGCAGCCATGGAGGGAAATGCATTCTTGCACAAAGAATGAAACTACAGGAAAAACGATACAAGAAATAGTGGTTCAATAAAATGATTTCAAAAATAAAGACTTTTTAATACCTTGTGGAATCACAAAAATTCTACAGCAATTTCACTGGCATTTGACCGCAATCAATTAAAAACTCCGAAAATGATAAAAATTCTCATGGTAAATTTCAGCGATTCCATAAAATATAAAAACCCGGAAGAGACAGAAGCATATATTTTATAATATATAGACTGGGCTTCATAAATTTGTTTTATTCATACAATTAAAAATTAAATATTGTTTTTTTGATTTTTAGCATTTATCGAAGATGTCGATAAAACCAAATTTTTGGCTGGTTGCTTATAAAGCGCATGTAAGCAATTTGTTGAAAGCAGTAGTTTATCGAAATTATCTATCATTTCCAGGAAGTTTATATGCAGAAGACGTGTTTTTTGTAAGAAACTACTGTATTAATTAATATGATCCATAAAATATAAGTTAAAATTTTTCATTTTGCACGATTCAGAGTTCAAATTATGATATAAAAAATAATAAAAAGTTTTCAAAAAGGAGAGAAATATAAATGTAAAAACTGAAGGTTATTAAAATGAATGCAAAAAATTAACCTCCTGCTCCTCCACCTCCTGCTTTTCCAAGCTCAAACCCTTGAAGGATTTCACTTGCTTTCTTAAACCTTTCTTCCAGTTCATCTGCAGTAAATTCCCTTTCTTCTTTCTTTCCACCAGGTTTGATGTCAGTTTTTTCTAGGGTATCTTCCTTATACCACAGATAGGTACTCTCGAGCAGAACCCATACTGTACCCTGATCATCCTTTTTGATGTCAGTCACACGACTTACAGTATCGGAATTTACGTACTTTACAACATCTCCCACTTCAATTATATTCTTGTTACGCCCTACTGCTATAATCTCGTCAGCTTCAGCCATGTTCTCGCCTCAAAGGTTTCCAAGAAACTTGTATTCAAGCCCTGAAAGTCCTTTATCTTGTTAGTTAATTATAGGTTATCCAGCCGATCTAATAAATATTATATAGCCTGAATTCTTCAAAATTTCTGCTCAGAACATATTTCAGAAACTTTCAAATTTCGCAAAAAAATAAGTCCAATCTCAATGTTTTTATCCGACATCCCTAGATGTACAAAAATGTATAATTTGTTTGCCTAGTTGACCACTATTATTCAGTGAAAGTTAGATTAATTTCTGAACTACTGTCATATTGGAAAATAAATGCATTCGTATGTACATCTGCGAAATATGGGTTTTATTGCTGCGTTTTTAATTTTGACTAATTTCCATCCTGAGATCTCCCATCAGTGCAACCCTTTCGGCAAAAGCATTGTGCCTGTGGATGCTTTCTTCATTAGTCTGTTTGATAGTAATTACTGCATTATCAGGGAGATTAGGAAAGTCTTTTACGATATTATCCGCCATAGTTCTTACGCAGTCTTCCACGAATTTCGGATTCATATGAGCAGTTTCCACAACGACTTTTTCATCGGCACGTTTCAAGACCTCAAACACACTGGAACTCATGGAACGCTCAATAATATTGATAATACTTTCTAAAGAAACATCGAAGTCATGTGCAACCTTAATAGAGATAATACCCCTGCCACGTTGGTTGTGGGTAGCCATGGGAACCCTTTCCAAGAATTTTATAATCGTTTCCTTATCGACTCCCAATTCTGAAAGCTCATTTGCAGCTTTATCTATCATAATCTCCTGAGCACATGGACAAGCTGTCATTCCTACAACTTCTGCACCTATGAGCTTCTTTAAATTAAAGTAGCCATTACCTCCGTGTCCCTTTATAGCAGAAGCTTCAGCAAAGATATTTACAACTTCTTGGCACTTGATCCCTGTTGATGGAGAAGCACGCCTAATCATATACTCGCTTCTCATACGGACTTCGGCCTGATTGGCATATTCATGCCTACCAAGCAAATTATACGCGATATCACTGCAAAGCTGCTCAATTTCGTATATTGGTGTACTGAGCACCTTTTCAAGAACCTCGTCTACAGCTTCGAAGTTTCGTGAGAGGTTTGCTCCCTTCCGGTCGGAGGGTAGATCAACAAAAACGTCAAAAGTTGAAATCAGAACGATAGGACGTTTGTCTTTACGCTTTATCTCTACAAGCTTTTTCATATTTGTTACCCCAACACGGGTAAGGTTAATAGCTACACTTGGTTTGCTGGCCTGGACGTCCGGGAGGTTGAAAGTGCAATGTTCCATGTTGACCAAATCCGCGAAAAAATGAGTTTTTAATTTGTAGAACGAATTATCGGCAGATACATAGTTTCATAACATATACTTGGAAAAATATAGGTGTTACTTAGTCAATTGGTTGATATCATTCCAATGAAATCTGAAGGTAATTCCTAGACCTTTCTTGTCCAGTGTCCTGGAAAAGCCCAAGCCTATTGGCTACGAGCACTAAAAATAAAAACTTAATCTATATTCGAGAAATTGGTTATCAAATATCAACCACTTCGGATGCATTACGAAATTTAATAACCATAAGGAGTTTTAACATGTAAAGCTTATGCTTACTATATTTTCTTCCAAATGTACAAGATGATAAAAATCAAAATATTTCCCAAAATCCACTTTCGGAAGCTATTTTTAATTTAATTTTTAATAAGATATAAATATTTAAATATTTCCCGTGTACCGGCTTTGCACCTAAAGTAAGTTTTGCACCTAAAGTATTAATCTTGCATTTAAACTCGAGCTAAAATAGGACTTTAGGTGCAAAGCCCCGTGTACCCAACAATATGGACAAATTTGGTTTACAAACCCTCATATTTAGGGGAAATTTACATAAAACAATAACTATAGACAACATCCAAAGAAAGATTTTATATACTTTAAAACTTAATCAATATCTGCAATACAATTTGCGAGGTGACCTTTATATCCAACACAAGAAATTTTGTTTTACGAGATGAAGACGGCAACGAGCATGGAGTTTTCACTGGAAAACAGCCTAGACAAGCTGCTTTGAAAGCTGCAAACAGGGGCACTGGGACCAAATCCAAACCTGAGACTATCCGACTCAGGGAACGAGGGACAAAGAAAGTACACGTTTTTAAGGCATGGAAGGACCTTGTCGCAGCCCCAAAAAACAGGCCTAGTTGGATGCCGGAGAAAATAAGTAAGCCCTTTGTCAAGAAAGATAAAATAGACAAAATCGAGTAAAATATAATTTCAATCACATACCCGCAAAATTGGGATTCTTTTCGTTTCTTTTAGATATCCACACAGGGATTAGCTTGGAAGTGTATTTTAATCTCAATACCATCCAAGCTGACTTATTTAATTACTTTATTTGAGTTCTTATAGTATTATTTTTGTTTATTTACATAGCAGACTTGTATTTTTATTCCAGTCGAAAATCTCACAAGTTGTTGTGGGTATGGAAACTTCTACGAACATCGGGAAAAAATTTCTTTCAGAAAATAAATCATCAATTATTTGATATCTATATGCTTCGAAATTGATAAAAGGAATTATTGTGAGTTTGATACAAAAGGCACTGAGAATGATCAGGTACATATTTTAGTTGGTGCTGAACCAAAACACTTTCCTTCAAGAGGTATGAGATTATAAAAAGTATCGCAGAAAGAAAAATCTTAACAGAATACTTTGAGATTAATAAACAATCATGGGATTGTGAACTTCGGAGTGAGGGAGGGCACATTAAATTGTGGGTGATGGGAAATTTCCGATGCAATTTAAAAAATGTGTTTGAAATATGGAAAATCATGAAGAAAAAAAGCATATAATGGAAATTTTATGAATGTACACAGATTTATAATTTAATTCCCTATTTCCCACAACTATTCAGTGAAAGTTAAATTATTTTTAAGCTACTGCAATATTAAGAAGACGAATGGCATTTTTGTATAAGTCTTCAAAAAGTGAGATCTAAAAAATGAAAATATTTGATTCTGAACAATTCCTTTATATCCAGAGCTGGTAGGCAAACATACTCTTTGTTGTCAACTGGATGAAACACAGCAACTTTGATTAAGAACATTCAACGATAATTTTAAAAACAGTTTTTCTGATTCTTACATCATGGAAATGAAGAGAGAGAATGTGCTCATTGAAGCCCTACCTTATATGCAGGAATTTTATGATTCAATAATAGTTATCAAGGTAGGTGGGAACGCAATGATCAGCGCCCAGATACTGGAGGATATAATTAAAGATATTCTACTACTACGCTATGTGGGAATCAAACCCGTCATAGTACATGGCGGTGGGCCTGAGATTACGGAAAAAATGGAGCGAATGGGAAAAAAGGCTGAATTTTACCAGGGGCTCCGTATTACAGATGATGAAACTATGGAAATTGCCAGGATGGTTCTCGTTGGAAACATCAATACCAAAATGGTATCCCTTATCGGAGTTTTAGGAGGAAAAGGTATTGGTCTTACGGGATATGACGGAAGAATGATCTTGGGTCATAAACAGGCTACCAAGAAAGTAGTTGTGGAGGGTATTGAAACAGAAGTGGATATTGGCTGGGTAGGGGAGAGTGAAGTCATTAACCCTGACATTCTTTATATAGTACTTGAAAAAGGTTACATTCCGGTTATCTCGCCCATCGCTGTGGACGCTAAGGGCAATGCTCTGAATATTAATGCTGATACGGTAGCAAGCGATATTGCTGCAGCTCTGCATGCCAAAAAACTAATACTGATGACTGATGTTTCAGGCCTTCTGAGAAACCTAAAGGATCCCAGCAGTCGTATATCTCATGTAACTCTGGATGATATAGATCTTCTTATCTCTGAGGGCATTATACATGGAGGCATGATTCCTAAAATTAAGGGCGCTGCAATGGCAGTAAAAAGCGGGGTTGAAAGAGCCCATATCATTAATGGAAGCTTTTCTCACTCAATGCTTCTTGAACTCTTTACCAATTGTGGAATCGGAACCATGGTCTATGAGCCAGAGAAGCCTCATAAATAATTATATATGAATCAGAATTTCTGATGGATTATTAATTAAGAAAAATTTGATAGTGAAGGTTCATGAATCTACTCATCAGACCAATTAGTTATATTAGAACTACCATAAATACCTAAATTATTTACACCGCTTTTGTTTATTATTACTTGAAGATTAAATAATAGTTATTCAGTAAAATAATAAACATATATTTATTCTGTGACTTTGCAAGATGGCAAGTAGAATATATCATTCAATATCTCTCTGAGTTACGAATATCTGTTTTATCGTATGTAACTGGTGACGGTATGGTGACGGTTTCTGATAACAAAACCATTGGATTGATTTCACTTTTATCTTCAGGTGATAAATATATCTCTAACTATTTTCGCAGACACGTAAATTCAGATGTAGGTATCCAAATCTGATACTCTTAAATATAACCAAAAGATTAGGACACTGATAGACTCAAGTTATGGTTCTTATCCGATGGTAATATGAGAAGTGTGCGAGTCCCTAAAAATAGATCATAGAACCACTAAAGTTGTTTCCGTGGGTTTCATGGGCTAAAGGATTTTGGTGACAGTGGTGCGTATGGCAGCAGAT
Source organism: Methanosarcina sp. (assembly GCA_003164755.1). GTDB lineage: Archaea > Halobacteriota > Methanosarcinia > Methanosarcinales > Methanosarcinaceae > Methanosarcina. The sequence continues at coordinate 13,683 of PLUB01000053.1, forward strand.
GTGGTAGAGATCATTACATAGAAATGACGGTTGCCATGGGTTTGTTGGCCGCAGTGATTTATTTGATAATTTTTCGCTAATTATAGCTTTTTATACGAATTAATCGATTTAATGTAGTATTATTTGGCATTTTTACTGAATAAGTCGAATTAATATTGGGATTTATGTGTCAATTTATATCTAAGATTGGTATTTATTTGAAAATTAATTTTAACGAAAAAGGTGAATGCATACTGTTTTAGAGAATCAAAAAATTTATTTAAGATTTAAATCAAAAAAAACCAATTTAATAGCAAGAATTTTTGCCTGACTATTAACTCTTCAAAAGCTAAAGTGGTTTCCAGAGAGTTGACTCCCTGGTAAAATCTATTTTATTTTGGCTAACTTTATTCTTCTGCAAAAGTTGCATGCAGCATATCTTCTTCCTTTGACAAGTTTGAAGCAATGAGTTCGAATTTTGTTTGTTTTATAGCTTCTACTACCTTATCTTCAACCGCGTCGGTGTCATCAGAAACAATGCTGAAATGCCTTTAGTAACTTTGCTACGAATCGATTTTATGAAATCTTCATCAATTCTAATATTGGTCATGGAACCGGTAAGTGCACCTATTGCAACCCCAGCGACCAAGCCCAATAAAGGAATAAAAAATACGACTAACCGGATTACAATAGCTGAATTTAGATATTATATATCTGATGGATTTATGATTTAATTTATTGTGTCAATTAGAGCAGAATCCCACTTTCCACAGATGAAACAAGATGCCATATATTTTTTTAATATGGAAGTGGCTTAAGAACTAATTCAAATTTCAATAATAATAGTGATCTAATAAGCAACCAAATTATGCATCTGTATAGCATCCGCAGGATGTCGGCAAAATTACTACAAAAGCTAGATGTTCTAACACTTTTCTAGAGCCATACAAAAAATAATCTGAAAAATAAGTAAAAGACCAGAAAAATATAAGGAAGGGAAAAGCCAAATAAAAAATGTAAAAATAAAGTGCAAAATTTTAGTTTGCAAGAATAAGGGCTTCTCCGCGTGATATATTAACTTCTTTTATTGAACCTTCGAGGGTCATTTTATCCCCAAGAATCCCCGTAAGCTGGATCGAGTTTCCTTCAACCAGGATTTTCGCCACGGAATCCATAACTTTTTCGCGCCTGTTTCCTCGAAGCAGGATAACATTAAGTTCACACATCTTTAATTTCTCCCATGAGTCATTTTTAGTTTATTTAAGCCATTAATTTGATCCAATTTAGACGATATCTATTAATCAATATATAAAGAATTTCGTTATATTAATCTTGTGTCATGTCTATAGAGTAAGTAGTAATTTACAAAAAATATTATGAAAATTCTGATAAACTCCTATTCATTTGAGCAATGGAGCGTTAAAATCTCTTAATAATAATTTATATTGATGAAAATTTCTACTGATGTTGCTCTTAAAGAAAAATACAAACTAATTTAGTTTATAATGCCTACATAAGCAATTTATGGAAATCTGAAGTTCATCGAGGTATCGAAAAAGCAAGACTCCTAATTACAAAAAAATCTTATTAAAAAGTGGAAATATTGTTCTGATCCACGGGAGTTTTAGTATCCCAAAATTATTGCTATTTTTGAGAGCAGATCCAATAAAAAATACCTCCAGTACGCAGGAGTTGATGCAATTGTCTCTTCCAAAGCGTTGTTTGGACAGCTTATCAAAAAAAAGGCGACTCAAATTTATGTACTCGAAGTCACATGGACAACCTAAACTTTTGACTGGACCCATATATTTGAGTCCCCTATCTACTGAAAAGCCCTAATGTAAGAAAGACAATTAAAGAAATTTCTAGACAGAAGCAATTGACATGTGCAAAAATTATAGAAAATATGGAAAAATTGGTACATCTCCTTCAATCCAAAAAAAAATGTGATCGTGGAAAACTCATTTTTCTGGCTTCAGGAACTTCAGAGCAGCTTTCAAAAATAAAGAAAGTGATACATTGATCCGATAGTTTGATATACATTTCAAATTTATCTATATCCACAAAGATAGCATTAAGTTTACAGAACAAATCAAATATTAAGCCTTAGAACATGAATTCTGAGGATTGGGGGGTCAAAAATGGAAACTAAAGGGCATTTTGTCTTACTCGGGTACGGGGATGTTGGAAAAAGCATCGTAAAAGTACTTTCTGGAGGACCTTTTCGTTTCGTAGTTGTAGACTCCGATAAAAAAGTTTTTGATAATGTTGACTTTGAGTATTTAATCGGCGATGCATCAGATGAAGAGATACTGATTGAAACCGGAGTAAAGACTGCTTCTTTCGTTTTAGTGGTTCTTAATGACGATACGAATGTTATTTTTGCAACCCTCATTTCGAGGGGTCTGAATCCGGAAGTTACCATCGTGGCAAGAGCAAATTCAGTTAAATCCATAGACAAGATCTACAAAGCAGGAGCGGACTATGTCGGTTCTCTTTCCATAGTAGCCGGCCAGATGATTGCCAAAATGACTGCAAATTGCATGGGAAAAAGCTGTCGAATCGACGAGGATATAATGCTTTACGAAGGTATAGAAATTGAAAAGCATCGAGTTGAAAAGGGTTCTTTCCTTGAGAATAAATTAATAGAAGACCTTGATCTCGAAAGAAAGATCGGATGCACTATTATAGGCATTGGAAAGGGAAAACTTGTTATAACTACCATTACAAGGCAAACAGCAATTAAGGCCGGAGATGTGATCGCAGTTGTGGGAAGCAATAAGCAGATTTCAGAGTTTAAGGAAAGGTACCTTGAATAAAAGTCTGCTTTATATAATACTTATTTTAGTTTTGAGGAAGGAATCTATCCCACTTTCCGTATATGTATACAAAAATGCCATTCGTCTTTTTAATATTACAGTAGCTTAAAAATTAATTTAACTTTCACTGAATAATAGTGGCCAAATAAGCAAACAAATTGTAAATCTGTGTACGTTGGCGGAATTTTTGATCTATTACTCAAAACAAATATAAATACAGAAATTTTCGAGCTTGAGATGTGACAATATGGAGAGTTTGTCTACAGGAATTGAAGGATTGGATGTGTTAATGGATGGAGGATATCCAAAAGGAAAGGGGATTCTTATAACGGGTCCTCCAGGTGCTGGGAAAACTATTCTTGGACTTCACTTTCTGCACAGGAGCTGCCAGGAAGGCAGGAAATGTATATTGATTTTGACGAGGGAACTCACTGAAGACATCCTCAGCCAGTCCCGAAGCATCAAACTTGACCTCGAACCTTTTTTAAAGAGTGGACTACTTAGTATAAGAAATGTCTTTGAGGACAAAATGAACAAAATTAAATTCGTTACCAAGTTCGGTAAAGGACTCTGCTCTGTGGATGCAGACATAATAGAGTATCTTAGCGCAATGTCTTTGGAAGTTGATGTTGTGGTTATTGATACCATTGGGGTCCTGGCTATAAATTACGATATAAAAGAGTTTGCCGATGAATTTAGCTCGATAAGCATAATTCTCCTGAAAAACGAATGCACAAGCCTCTTTATTATGGACGAGGACTCTTATAACCTGACCCACCGACTTGCCGGCTATATGGCTTTTGGGCTAATACGGCTTATGTCGCAGGAAAACTTTAGCTATGGAAAGACAAAACAGTATATATATATCGAAAAAATGAGGGAGAAGACTGTTCCAGTTAAATACTCTCTGTTTGATATCACACCTGAAGGAATGAGAATTATTATAAGCATGAAGTAAACAACTGACCTACCTTTTTTGAACCATTTTACTTGAACTGAAGATTTATAGAATTTGCCACTTTTAAGTCAAAATAGTTTCAATTCTATGAGAAGGGAACTTCAAATCTCAAAAAAAATGGAAACAAAACTGGACAAATATAAGGTAAAACAAATGGAAAAAAGATCCCATTCCATTTATCCTTGGTTAAAATAATACTCTCACCTGAAAATTGTCGATTTCATAGCTGAAATCAGCTTCAAATTTGGTCCATATCAATTGAAATAAATAATTTGTTCCACCCATTGCTTGCAAACTTTAATAATTGTTGTGAAAATTTTGCAATTTATCAAAAGGTTTCACCCAACCCAAGCTAGTGAATATCATTCAACCTAATAAGAAAGCTAAGTGAGAATATCATGCTATCTTAATAAGGAATTCACAGCATTCGTTTTTATTTCCTATAGTTTTACGGGCCTCAATATTGAAGTCCGAATCCACTTTCAAAGCTATATTTAAAAAAATTTTTCGTGTAAGGGTGCATAAAATAGAGTTTTTACGGGCCTCTTCCCCTTTCCAGGGGCACCTAGTTCCCTTGATTATCCAAGAATTTTCGGTTTCACCCATGAAAGAGGTAAAATCACCACCTAACTGGTTCATTACCTCAGCACATATCTCTCCTGCATAAGCAAAGTCCATTTCTCGATTTTCAAAATAGTACATATCAAGAAGAGTTTTTTCAACCATACCTGTTATCTGGTTTATAATGATCTTTTTTTCCTCATGGGAAATAGCCTGGAGTAAAGTCGGAATAATTGCTGTAAGGATACTTTGTATCCTACTTTTAATCTCAAGACGGTCACGATCAGCCACCAACCGATCATGCATGGATTTTACTCGAAGCATAGATTTTACTCTGGTCTTAAGCTCCAGTCTGTTAATTGGCTTTATAAGGAAATCATCAGCTCCAGCTTCGATCCCCTTTATCTTATCTTGAAGCTCCGAAAGGCCAGTTAGCATTAAAACTTGAATGAACTGGGTCTCAGGATCATCCTTGATAATTTTGCAGATATCATATCCATTCATATCAGGTATGATAATATCCAGAAGAATCAAATCTGGTTTCTCTTCTTTTACTTTTAAGAGAGCTTCTTTCCCGCTTCGAGCAGTAATAACATCATAGGGTTCCAGTGAAAGGAAAGCTTCCACAATCTCTATATTTTCTGGGATGTCATCGATGATAAGTACCTTTAGTTTGTTTCTTTTACTAAGCAAGACTTACTCCCCCTGACTCATGAATTTTTATTCCTTCAGAAGTGATCTCAAAGACAGACATTTCGGGAGAAATAGGAGTGCTACGCATCTTAAGTATGTACATATAACGCTCCATTATTCCAAGGTAAGAGTTTTCTTTTATCAATAAGTGGATGGATCCATATACTGAATATTCGGCAAGTTGATGGGTCATATTGTGTGCAGATTCGTCCATTATTAGAAGAGCAGTACACCCTTTTTTCCTTACAATGTAATTCAGCCCATCAAATTGGTCTCTAAGTTTTTTTGTAGAAACTCTGATAGCAAAGGTTCCTATGTTGTCTACGACAAGACAATCGGTTCCTTCACGTATTGATCTAAACAGATTGGGAATTTCAATATCCAGAATTTCAGGCCTAAATCCATATCTCGTCTGCTCTATAACTTCGGAACGATCCTCAAAGATATTTTCTATAACTAACTGTCCGTTCTCATAGTACGGTCTAAGGTCATGTCCTACCATTTTTGCCTGGTAGAGAATATCTTCAGGAGTTTCTTCAGTTGCAATTAACAAACATTTTTTGCCTTCAAGACAATTTTTGTGAATGAAATGGATGCCGATAATTGTTTTTCCACTCCCTGCAATACCTGTAACAAGGGTCACTTTATTTACAGGATAACCCCCACTCAACTTCCTATCCAATTCTTCTATTCCTGTAGAAACCCTTTCCATTTCAATAAACCCCCATCAATGTATTTTATCATTATTTACATACTACCACACAAGAACTAATATGATAATTTCTATAAACCCTAAATTTATTTATACGCTCATACAGAGTATATAACGACCCGTGAAAATCAGCGGTTTATCGAAATCCTCTATTTAATCCTTTGTCTGGACAGTACTAATTTTTGTATGATAACTGGGTGTTTAACAACACCCTGGATCATAGAATAAATATGAAGTCTCTATGCTTTCATTCGGATCAATTAAACTATAGTAATTTTATGGACTTTTTATTAATTTACTGGTTTTTGATTTATTGAAGTCAATTGTTAGTGAACTAATGATAAATTGTGGAGATCTCAGAAAATATTAAAAAGTCTCGAAGCTAAATATGCGATATAAGTCTCTGTGTATCTGATTAATTAGCTACAGCTTTTACTAGCGCACATTACTTTTAACTAGTATACTGTATTACTTCATATATATTTTTTATTCTTTGCTTTTTAATTTCTAGTCAGGTTACAAGTTATTGAACAGGAACTCTGAACGTCAATAAATTTTTTAAACACCATAGATCATCAGTTATTCTTTCAGCAATTGCTAAAATACTTTGTAATCATTTGTTATCAAAATTAAATTTTTTGTCGTGCTTGTGAGTTAATAAAAACCTTGAGCAAAAAGATTCGTTAGATGTTCTTTAAAAAAGAACCACCTCCTTTTTTAGAATTACTTAATAATTTATGGATGCGACCCAATTTTTAGCTTTAGAGAATCATTAAGTTCAAATCAAATGATAACATGTTTGGAACAAAGTAACTGCCTTATGATGCATTTTCATGCCTTCACTAGCTTTCTCGGATAGTGTAACTTTTCTCTATCAGCTATATACAGCCATTTATTTGTGTTTTTTTCTTTTTATTCGGTTCTGTTTCTTTTTTAAGATTTTCTTGATCTTTTTGTTTCATCTGTCATTGATTTTAGTTTTTCCCGCTTCTTCTTCGTTCCGTTTCTCTAGTCTTTTTTCCAAGCTCTTTTTTGGTTAGTGTTTGTTAGCCGGTGTAATTTTTATGTTTATCCGAATGAAAAATATGTTGAAATGTCTTTTGATACTAAATAGTTTATGTGTTTGACCATATTTAGGTTATATTGAGATATATACATAAGTATGTATATTAGTGGAATAGCAATTTTTCATCCTAAAGTTGCTGTTATGATCCGTGGAATCAGGACTAAGTACATTTGATACTAATTATCTAAAGTTGCCACTATATAGAATATATGCAACAAATATATAATATCCATGTTGAGCTAGTATATCATGATCCATAAATGCACTATGAAATAGACCTCATAATAAAATGTTTTAGATAGTTATGTTTCTGAAAGTGAAAAATTGTCATGGAGCTCTCCAACAGATCTACCGGGCTGTAGGGATCTCTTTCCTGCAGCTTATACGATCTACTTTTGTATACATCATTGATGACCATAAGACCTAGTTATTTCCTGCTGTGTCATTGTCAAGGATTGAAATCTAGATCTCCATAATTACATCTGCATGATCAGCAGCTGCAAAATCTCAAGGATCAATAATAATAGTTTGCATGACTTAGTCCCATTTTCATAGTATAAAGATACCTAAAAATATGAATCACTTAGTTGATAATGGTTCACGCGGAGATTTCCATCCCTCAGCAAGCTGTGGGGTATTCTATTTGAATAAATTTAAGGGAGTGGTTATGGAATATAAGAAAAATTGCAAATAACTAAAGAGATAACATTTTCCTTTGAAGAAGATGCCAGAGCAGCTACAAAAAACTGGAAGCTAGACAATCCTTAATATTTGATGGAAACATTGTAGATTTTCACGGTATCAAAATGCCATATATTTTTTTTCCAATCCGATAGTACCTTGAAAATTATTCTAACTTTCAATGTATAATAATGACCAAATAGACAAATAAATTCTACATCTGTGAATATCTGCTTAATGTCTGATCAACAGAAAATCCAATGATACTACCAAAATAATGTTAGCTCATTGAGATAAATATTTATGGTGAGTATAGCTTAATTATACCAAAGTAAAAGCATTAAAAAATTTTGCAGTGAGGGGAAACATGAAAATAGAGTAGTTAGTCTAAAATAAAAAATATTTAGACTCAACTCCGATTAAAATATTGTTCAACTGACCAACCGACTTTCAGACCTTTGAAAAAAGACATTTTTGACTTGGTAGAAACCTAACCAAAAATAGAAGTAATCCAGTTACCTAAATCAATATCCAATGGGATGTTCCTTGAGATTCAGAAAATAAAGATTATCGAAGGAAATACCTGGGGTCACAAGAAGGACATTAAAGAATATTAAGTATTCTACTCTCAGTTATTGAAAAAATAGGGCAATGAAACTGGAAAGTAAATCCACTTAATATATTGATGAAGAGGTTTCAAGGAAAAGCAAGCTTAACTCCGAGATAGTTGCTTATATCTTGACCAAGGAGACTTCCGTCTAAATTTGAGAAGGGAAATATATGTCATTAGGCTCTATAAAGGAGATTAGACCACCAGAAAAATATTGGATTTTCCAAAAATCCCTATTTGTTCTCTAATATCCAGTTTAAATCTCGTACTTTTTTAGAACTTAAGCAGTTGAGCTTAGAAACAGTAGCGTGTAAATTCAACTTGCAGAGAATCTATGGGGGGATAGACCTGTTGAATCGAAAGTTAAAATTATTGTTCCTTCTAGGCTTCCTTATACTTGCGCCTATTCATGCCGCTTTGTGCACGACACATGCACCAATAGTTTATGTTGCAGGAGATGGCAGTGGTGATTTTAATTGTAATGCAACAAGTAATCAAATACCTATCAACCAGGCACTTCAATTTGTTGCAGACAATCCAGAATATACGACTGTCTATATCAAGGGTCCTTTCATATACATAATTAATGATACTATCCTGATCGGCAACTGTACAACTCTGGCAGGAGATTCCAATGCCACAATTAAACTTGTAGGTAATGCAAACTGGGCAAACAGGCAGCCAATGATTAAAGAAAAAAACTCTAATAACCATGATATCACTATTTGGGGCTTTGCAATTGATGGGAGCCGAGAACTCAATACTAATATTGATAGTGGAAAAGGCTACTACAATATCATCCATTTAAGCAACTGTCAAAATATCGATGTACATGATATGTATCTGACCAATAACCATGGAGATGGATTAAAGACTGACAATTGCTCTGTCATAAAATTCCATAACAATGAAGCATATTTATTAGGACATGATGTTCTATATTCCAGCCACTGCTCAACAGTGGAGGCTTATAATAATAAGATAACATGTAGAACAAACAGTGGACTAAGAATATTCAATACAAATCATGTGAATATCCACGACAATATCATCACATCAAAGGGTTACGGAGGCGTGGGGATCGAAATCCAGAAGTTTGGCTTTCCAGCAATGGATGATATCGAGGTATCTAATAACGTAATATACGAGACTGCTCATGCAGGAATCTGGATGTTCGGATCAGCTTCATATCCCACATCATCCGCAAATGTTCATATTCATCATAACCGGATATATGATACTGGAACTAAGTCCAGTGGCAAAATAAGAGGTGGAATCGTGTCAGATGGATTCAATGCCCTCATTGAAGACAACGTAATCGATGGAGCATACGAAGTTGGTATTGTTCAGAATAATGACTATTATTCGGCCCCAGTTAACTCAGGGTTTGTGATTACAGTAAGAAACGACATAATAACGAATACTCGGAAATCAGAAACCGGAGGTTATGGCTATGGAATATACAACTTACTTACAGACACACACTCTTTTGTCTTACAGAACAACTGTTTCTACAACAATACAGGAGGCGACTATAAAGGTGTTAATCCATCACCTTCGGATATAGAAGCAGACCCTCAATACGCAGACCGGGATAAACACGACTATCACCTGAAATCAAAAGCGGGTCGCTGGGATGGAAGTGGCTGGGTAAATGACATCATAAGTTCCCCATGCATAGATACCGGATACCCTTTATCGGATTATTCTAATGAACCGCAACCCAACGGAAACAAGAGCAGCATAGGCCCTGACGGAAATACAAGGTATGCCTCCAAATCAGAATCGCATTTATCAACACCTATATTCCCCACTGAAAGCTTCAGTAATAATATAATTAGGATATCTGCTCCTTTTTATTATCTAGTTAATGTAGAGGAAAACCTACTTATGACATGAAGTTTTGGTGAGAGACAATTTAATAATCAAGAATCTTGGCCATGTGTTTAGCAGAATAGTAAAATATAAATTTAACTTAAAAGTAAAGAATGCTGTTGTAAGTAAATACTACAACAGAATCTAACTATATGTTGTAACTGCTTTGAAACTTCAGATTACTACTTTTTCGGAATCGCCATATATGAAAGACGCCGCTAACATTTGAATTAACCTATAAAAGCGCTGGATCAAATAATTCGTGGTCTTGAGAATTAGGTGGTAAAACACCTCTACATCCAAAAAACCTGTGTAGAAGAGTAGTAAAGAACGAAAAAACACTGTTAATATTTAACGGTAAAGATTGCAGCATAAGTAATTCAGTAACAATTATAGGTATACCAAAGTGAAAAATAAGTGAACATTATTAAGATTCATCCACTTGAAATACAAAATCAATAGCATTAGGCCTTTAACTGTATACTGTACACATTAAACCATAAAATCTATTGTACCTTATTTCATACGTAAGTGAGTAAGTCCCAATAATCTCAAGTAAAAAAATAAGCTTTTCAAAGTAAGTTAAATAGTATACAAGCAAATGAGGCTTTACAGTGCTAATTTTAACTTTTGTAAGATCAAAGGGAGCTAACAAAATATAGTACACCGGAAAATGAAATAATAGAATAACAACAAAAAAGAAGAAATAAATTCAGGACATATAATTATGCAGAAAGTATGGATTCATTAAAGAAAATTACGCAATCATCAGTTTTCTGCTGGAATTTGAATTGTCCCTGAACCCTCTAGATTTTTGTAAATAAATGCTGAAGTGTAAGCAAGGACCATGAATTTAAAGCCCTGGCCAAAATCCATCTCTACAAACTTACATATCATATATACGAAGAAGGCAAATTGTACAGCACAAAGGCCCATTCCGGCTAATGTGAGTATTTTCTGACGACTGCTACTACTGTCTGGATCATCTGATTCTTCTGACATTTCTGATTCTTCTGACATTTCTTTCTGACCTCGCAAATAAAGGTACTAAAAGTATTATGTCTTTGGTTTGTTAATTTTATCTTCAATTTATATTGCTTTTACTTAAAAGATTTTTTATTATTTTAAGGATTTTTGATTGATTAAAGTAAATAACACGTGTAATTGATAGTAAATTTTGACGATTCCGAAAATATCGAATTCTTTCAAACCAATTTCATTTATAGACCATTTCAATGAATTGTTGAAAATTGCAAACATAAGTTCCTCTTTAAATTTTCAAAAAAAAGGAGATCATGCCCTTTTTTCAGTTGAATTAATTACTCAACGAAACTACCCATTTTTACTGCAAGCATTATTCAACAAGTTTAAGAGTAAGATAATGTATCAGGCTTGAATCCATATACCTTAGCTTTTATATAGTCCTTAAAAATAGATAAAAAAACTAAAAGCTTCAGTAACTACATCTTAAAGTTAAGCTGTATTCTTCTCTCGTAAAAAATTATATTAGAAACACTCTCCAATTTAATTAGAGATTTTTGTGCAATATATTAATACCATGTTATTTATTATTAAAGATAGTATATATAACTTACGGGGTTAACAACGCACACCGGAGAATATAGTCACTAGAAATTGAGACATTGTAGAGTATCGATTTCAAATTAATGGAAAGAATACACATAATCAAATCATTGCCAGACTCTGAGATTGCAGATCTGTAAAATGTTAAATTGCCGGAGAGTTGCTGAAGTGATGGTGTCTCAAACCGGAAAGTGCCTTTAGCAACAAACTATTATCCTAGCCGACTTTTTTGTGAAACGCAAACATAAAAAGGAAGTTGCATGCAATCTTCGATACAAGTTACAAACTTTGAAATCACTAAACTATCTTTATTCCGAACTCTTCCATATGCTATACTAAATGCTAAATATTTTCATATTGTTTATTACAAAAAAGGTACCTGAAAAATATTTTTCTACAAATAAATTGTTTGACTCGAGGAAACATTATTTTAGTTGTGAATTATTTATTTGGAATAAGTATGCTGAAATAAAATCATCTCCGAGGATGCCGGAAGGAAATAATTGAAAAAATCAAGATAAATGATACAATATATTGACACTGTAGGGAACAAACAAGCGTAACTATTTATAAAAGTACCACTAATGTTAACCTAGATAAAATAATGTTAACAGTAATAAACATTGATAAAAATGAGAAAATAATAAAAGTAAGTTCAGTAAAATAATGTTAGTTCAAAGAAATAATATTAAAATTTATAACAGAAAGCAGAATCACAAATGGATTTCCACAAAAATAAAAAAGCAGTGAATTAAATGGATAAAGCGCGTATAATTGAGGAAACAGCAGTCAGGATATCCAGGGAACTCAATGCCGCCGCAATCATTGTCTCTGGGGAGCTGAGTTTTGAAGGGATCGACACTGGAGGAATTCCAATCTACCACAGCTCCATGCGACCGAAAAGCATACTAACTCACCTTGTAATGACTGGCAAAGACGGAAAATGCCCTGTAAGGGGTCTCAGCGACCAGATAAACAGAGAAGCTTCAAGTAACGCTGATCACCTCCAACAGGCTGTGGCAATAGAATACGTGCTTGGAAAACTAAAAGGTGAAACCGTTATAGGTGTGGTCGAAGCCCGTGGATCCATTTCGATAGTTGTGCACAATCTCGAAGAAAACCCCCTTGTAAAAGCCATGAAGGAATGTCAAGAAAGGATAAAGCCGGAAGTAATGAGCGTAGTTATGAATATTTCTTGTGACATTTCCTTAGCAGGCAGGGAAGGAAAAAGAGTAGGAACCGCCTTTATTTTAGGAGATTCCGAAGAAGTCATGAAACGTTCTCACCAGATAATTATTAATCCGTATGCAGGTCATGACGAAACTTACCGAAATCTCCTTGACAAAAAAAACTGGGAGTCTATAAAAGAATTTGCCCAGCTCGATGGAGTTTTTGTAATAAGTGATACAGGTTTTATACTTGCAGCAGGACGCTACCTTGATGTTGATGGAAAAAATGTGGATATTGAAAAAGGGTTAGGAGGCAGGCATGTTTCAGCAGCCGCAATCACCAGGGATACAGTTGCAATCGCGGTTGTGATATCTGAGTCAGGAGGAGTTATCAGGATATACAAAGATGCAAAAGAAACAATCTGCATGGAATCCTTGAAACCGGCAATAAATCTATCTGATATTATAAATTAATAAATTTCGATTCTACATTTGAACAGAACATTAATAATTCAATAAACACAATAAAACCATATAAAAAAACAGTTTATCATAAATCCCACATTTTTTATATGTATACAGACATATAATTTGTTGCCTATTTGATTACCAGCATTCATTGAAAATTGAATTCATTTTCAAGCTACTTTCATATTAGTAATAATAGATACCTTTCTTGTTTGTATTGTCGGACAGGAGATAAATAAAAAAATGTATATCATTATATGTAGGAACCGAAAAAAAGATTAAGCTCATGAAAAAGTAACTTCCTTATATTTATTTTAGCTTTCTGTTCCTTGTTTAATCCTTATTCTGATCTTCGACCTGGTACCCTCTTTCTCATAATTCTTGTCTCCTTTTATTTGAAAATTGGCTTCTCTGTAGGAGATTACTTTTAAGCCTGTTACAATAGCTCGTCGTGAACAGAATCAATATCTTTCTGCCAACATTCATCAGGTCCGAAATTTCAACAATTGAGGATCACTAAGTCCGTTTCTTTGGGATTTCTTACAGGATCCAGATCATGAGACTCACAAGAAATAGAATTATACTGGTTATTAATGTGGGAGGAGCAATTATTTAGGCCCTAGTTTTCGCTGACCTTCTTACAAGAGTTCCTTCTTCTTTTTCTATTACAATTGTAGAGGTCTGAATAGCCATGGCTTTCACACATCAATCAGATGAACCTATTTAAGAGCTAGAGGGAATGATTCCAACCTTCTTTTACCCCAAAATGCAGAGATTGATGCTATTTCGTTAACTTCGTTTTTACATACACATAATTGTCCAATTGACCATTGTTGATTCGATAAAGCCTATGTAGGATGTGTAATCTGAACACTTCTGAGAGCCTAGATTCTTAAATTTAAAAAAAATAACAGACCTGGTAACCCCGGTTGCAAGCATAGAAGCAGCAGGAAATTTTTAGGGAATATTTTGTAATGGGTTCATGCCATCATCCTAGTTTAAAAATTAGACTATATCTACGAGAAAATAGCCAGGATGGACATTAGAATAAATTTATTAATTCACTTTAAAGCGGAGAAGCGCTGCAATTCCTCCAAGTTTATGAAGCTTTTCTCCGGGCTCAAAAGCAGTGCTGAAAACAATAACTTTTCCCTGAGCCTGTTCTATCTTCATCAGGAGCTCGTCAATATCCACCCCTTTTTCACGCCCATTTCTCAAGGTTTCGTCAGCAACGAGAAGCGTCTCGATAGCTCCATAACCAAGAGCATTTTGAACATCGGCAAAACCATAGGCTGCTTTGCCATCTATTGATATTTCTCGAATAAGATCTTCTATCAGAATTGATTCACGAGCTATGCGGGATTCCACCATTATCCTGTCAACTGCGCCTCTGCGAAGTACTTCCTGAAAGCCTGACATCCCAATCATGGACGTATCTTCTTTTATTGCCTTTGAAGCCATAGAGGGCTCAGTCTCATAGAAATATTTCAAAAAATCGTCTTTGGTAAACCCTGGCCCTGCAATAACTAAAGAGGCATCCTCAAGAACCGCATGCCTAAGCTGCTCAAGGATACTCCGGAAAAATTCATTTCTGAGACCTATCTCCCGTTTTCCAGATGACTGGTGAATATGGGAGTAGATCTCGATTCCATAATGATGTACAAAACCAATATCTGCGTCCCCTTCTTCAATTGCAACAATAACAACCTTCGGACGCCTCGAAGCCTCTTCAGCGTCGTGAATTCGCTGGAGCTGGTCATTCTTCCAGTGCTCTTTAATGATAGAAATGTTAGTTCCGATCTCGACATTAAGAGTGTGATAGGAGCCAGAATCCATCCCATGCTCTATCGGACCGTGTATTCGCAGCCTGTTAGCAAACTTATTAAATTCCATTTCTTCAACCCTAATTCCTAGCCTGACCTTTACTTTCTCAACCTTTTCGGGGCGTATTTTATCGCTTGAAATATCAGCTTTCCTTTTGGTAAGAGCAAAGATAAGGTCCGATGCTTCAATAATATATTTTAGATGCCATAGGTCGTCGATAGATTCGATTGTTACTGAAATATTCCCTTCTCTTCCTTTAAGGGAACGATTTGTAACTCTCATATCTTTCTCACTCCCTGCATTTCAATCTACCTTTCATTTAACTCTTTGACTTTATTTAGCTCTAATTTGTTCACAGTCCTCATCTCTTTTTCAGCTTTTTCTCGAGCTTCTACTCAAAGTCTTTCTTCAGATTCTTCTTTTGCAATTTCTCCAAATTCTTCTTCAGCTTCCTCACCGCTACCTTCATGTTCCCATTCTACTTCTGAAGCTTCATATTCTCCACTCATATGCTCTTTTTTTTGACTTTTTCTTTCTGGTTTCTGATTCTTTAAATCCGACTCTCCAGAAGGGACCATCATAGCAACCAGGTCTGGGGATGCGATCTGCTTAACGAAACGAGGATCTCTGAGTTCATTTGCATAAATTTTATAAATCTTTTTTGAGATGTCATTCTGGTTGAAAGTGCCTGGAACAATCTCCAGAATATAATCACCATGCTTCCGGACAGCAAAACTAGGGCCACCGATAACCCTCGTCTCATTTTTGAGCTCAAGCCCGACTGCAATGCTCAGAGGAACATCCCTAAAGTAATTGCGTTCTCCCCTAATGATAAAAGCTCCCTTTCTCACATATTCTCCAGATTCGGGGGTCTTTGTGACCTGTTCAGATCTAACCCAGTAGCAATCCCCACTAAAGTGACCTCCTTTCCAGAGGCTAGAATAAGAAACTGCAAACTGCGCAGCTTCTCTTAGCGTAGATTCAGGGACTTCCTCTCCTGTGGTCTTGACAATCGTCAGTGGAGCACCTGGAGTCTGAGTATGGAAGACAATATCTCTTTTTTCCATGTATTTTTTAAAAATTTCCTCATTGGTATCAGCATCTCTGCCTCCTACAACAAGAAAATTATCAGAGGATACAAACCATCTGAAACGGTCATACCAGTGCTTTTTCCTGGCCACCTGGAGTTTTCTCCTTGCTTTTGCAGTCTTTGCTTCAATCTTTTTCTCCAGAGCTTTCCTGGTATTTTCGATAGCTTTGATAGCACCTTCACTTTTTTTGCTAAACTTTTTTACTTTTTCATAGTATTCCTGAGCGTTCTGAGGCACTGTCTTCCGGATATCAAGGTTAACGCTCTTGTCATCAAGCTCCACGGTTACAGTCCCCATCCTTTGGTCAATAGTTGTAATTCTTTGCGCAGCAGGTAATGTATATTTTGCTTTTTTAAGAATAGATAGTATCTCATCCCAGGAATAACCCTTTGATCTCGCTCCATTGAGCACCGAAAAAAGCTTTTCGATAAGCTGATAATTTGCATAGACAATTTCTGCAAGCAGATTATTCTTTTCAATTTCTTTATTGAATTTCTCAAGGCTCTCTTCCTGCTGAAGAAGCCGCCTTTCGTAAACATTTAAATTTTTTTCTGTTTTCTCAGCTTCCTTTACTTTTACGATATTTTCAAGCGCCTTTTTCCCGAAGAACTCGTCAAGCGCCGTATTGAAGAAATCGAAATATTCTTTTTCACATTCTGAATAGCGTATAAGATCAAAAGGCAGCACATCGAAAGTTTCCATCTTTCCATTAATTTCTTTTTTTACGTGCTGAGGTCTGAGTTTAAGAGATTCAGCTTCAATTCTCGTTTCATTTTTAATTTCGATCTCGACTCCAGACGCAATTTCAATTTGAGATTCTTCATTACATGCATTCCTTGCCCTAAATAGCGGGGCGAATAAATCAAGCATAGCATTGGATAACTTAGAAGCATCCTCTTCTGATGCTTCCTTTGCAGGCTTAGATTTTTCAATTTTTGCCCTCGAACAGACTTCTTCTGCCAGAACTCCTCCTAGATTAAACCTGGTAGCAATTGTACGGACAAGGTCAGCTGTAGATTCGGAAAAAGCTTTCATAAGGTCCGAAACCTTAGCATCTATTGGACTTAGTTGTGCCTCAGGAAGTTCGTAGATTTCTCCGCTCCTGAGCCTGCGATCCCGCATGGTCACAGGGTTCATTGGAAGGATAATTTTGTTTTCCGAATCAACGATAAGCAAGTTACCCCGAGCAAAAAGTTCCACAATAAGAGTACTCCTGACTCCTGCCCTCTCTGTCCCTATTTTGATGATTCTGTCAAAATCATGCTGTTCCACATATATGATCCTGCCACCTATCAGGTACTTTCTAAGTAGCATCGGAAATGCTTTGGGAAGATCAGGACTTGCCCCAAAGTGTTTGCTTAGATGGATGCGTTTACCAGCCTCGATAACCAAGTTGTCCCTACCTTTATGATAAACATAAAGGTTGATGCGAATCTCCTCACTTGCAAGCTGGTAGATCTTCCCTATCTTCGAATCAATGATGGACATTGGGCCTGCTGAAAGCTCCGCAACAACTGCAGCAACGTCAGCACTTGACATATCATGTTTCATGAAGTGGATATTAATAGAGGCTTTTCGTATAAGCCTTTGCCAGCCAATCAACGCGTCGTTATCTTACTAGCCATTTCGATACGCTGCATATAAATCAAGCGAAAATATTGATAATAGAGGCTATCGAATAAATTCCAAGAGGTATAGGGAAGAAAAAAATATTTGAGTAAATTTAACTGTATATGCTATCTTCAATCCTTCTTATCCCGAACCTTCAGTGAGACTTTTCAGCAGTTTAAATGAAAAAAATGAAGCAGAATGGAACAAGAGCACAAAATGAAAGTAAACTTAATTGGTAAAACAACTGTCTATCCCACCTACAGCAAGCCTACACAAAAAAGGCATGTCTTTTTCCAATTACGTGGTACCTTAAGGTTTAATCATAACTATTCATCCTGAGAAAACAATACTATTATACATCTTTACCAGGATTCGATGAGCAAATTTGGGGTGGCTGATTGCATTGAACTGTCTACTATTAGAAATATTTTTTATTAATCGAAGTCAGTAATTTTAAGTACCTCTAGTATCAGAATAGGAATCGTCCAGAGTGGGGCAAAGATGAATATGTACCTTCAATCTGTCTCAACAAAGAGAATAAGATAATTCTTCTTCAAAACCCAATAAAAGCCCTGAGAACAGGCAAATGCTAGGAATTAGTTGTTGATTACCAATAATCTTTATTGCAGCAAAACAGCTTCATATTATGAAAGAAATTTAATACATAGAAATGTAGCAAAGTCAAGGTAAAAGAAATCTGTTTTTTCGGGGAATTCCTTTTATCTTTCTATTTAATACATAATGCTTTTCGACGATTGAATATTTTAGACAATAATCTTTAAATTTTATTTATTCTATTCCATTTTCAAAAAGGTTATATATATATAATCATAACTATGTTAAATTCGTAAATGTTACAAATTCGAATAATTGTGTTAATCCCAAAATGAAATTGAGGTTTCAAAAATGACAGAAAAACTCGGAATTCTGGCCATAGGCCATGGGAGCAAACTGCCTTACAATAAAGAAGTAGTCACTCAAATAGCAGATCACATCGCTCAGAAACACTCAAATGTCATCGTCAGAGCCGGTTTCATGGAAAACAGTGAGCCAAATCTAGAAAAAGCAATTGAAGACTTTTCAGGGACTGGGGTGACAAAAGTAGCAGCAGTACCTGTTTTTCTGGCTTCTGGAGTTCATATCACAAAGGACATTCCTCAGATACTGAAATTGGACCAGAAAGGCTGTGGAAACCTGACAATTGATGGAAAGCCAGTTCCTGTGTGCTATGCAAGGCCTCTAGGAGCTGATGAGCTGATTGCTGAACTCGTTTTCAAGAGAGCCCAGGAAGTCCTGTAAGCTCATTATCAAGGTCCGGTTTTATTTATGGACCTTTACCCAAAGAAGGTCGCCGTGCTAGACCTGACCCACGGTGGCATTCCTATAGCAAAGAAACTTGCAACCCTTGGGTATGAAGTGACTGGAGTAGATGTATATGGGACAGTTGATCCAGGACTGCTGATTGAGCTTGAGGAAAAAAATGGCATATACTGCTCAAAAGATTCTCTCCCTTCTTTTGGATTCGATCTCCTAGTAGCGCCCATACACCTGGATTCTGCTTATCCAATGATTTCAGAAGCCAGAGCAGACGGAAAAAGAATCCGATCGCATCATGAAATCGTTGGAAAAATACTCAAAAATGACTCAAGACTCTCTGGCATAAAAACAATCGAGATTACGGGCGTCAAAGCAAAAACAAGCACTGCATCTATCCTTGCGGATATACTTTCCAGAAAGTTTGATGTAGCACTGCATACCTCCAGGGGACTTGAAACCTGGAAAAGGGGGATTTCATCTCTTATCTGCAGGGGCTTGAGCATAACACCTGGAAGTATTCTTGTTGTAGTTGAAAAAGTTTTTGAGGTCGGATTTAAGCCGGATTTTGTCATATTCGAAATCTCGATTGGAGGTACTGGAAACGCAGATATTGGAATTCTGACAACCCTTTCTCCAGACTATCTAATTGGAAACAATACAGCCCTTGCGAGCGAGGCAAAGCTCCAGCTTGTAAGGAGCGCAAAAACTGGAAGTACTCTTATACTCAACGCAGCAGCCAAAAAAGCCCTTGAAGTCATAAAAGAGAGTCAAGCAAGGGTTTTAACATTCAAAGACCCCTTTGATGTGGGAATTCTCGAAAAGACAGATAAAGTCGCTGACTTTGCACTAGAAACAAGAAAATATACTGAATTACAATCAATTTCTTCAGGCTTTTCAGCCTTATCAGTACCATCAAAATTATCTGAATTACCAGTAGTTTCGACATCTTCTGACTCTCTCCTTGATTTTATGCGCAGGGAGGATAAAATTTTCTCAGCTTCCTTGCTTGCTGGGTACAATATTTCGGCTTACAGGACAGCTTTCATAGCAGCATCTGCAGCAGCCCTTGAGCTTGGAGTCGAATGTGAGACAATTGTTGCAGTTCTTGAGGGATTCAGGGGACTATTAGGCAGGATGCAAGAAAATGAGCTTAATGGGATAACCCTGATAGATAATTCCAATTCAGGTATGGATATTCTCTCCACCGAGAAAGCCTTTGAGTATACCCTCCTGAAGAAAAAGGATGAAAAAAAGAACGGAGGTGTCATCCTTATCCTTGGTGAAGAAGCCTCTCAAGTCTGCGAGGGGCTACAGCCTGCATCAGTACAAGACCTAGTGAAAAAATTAGGCATGAAGTATAAACAGATTATCCTGGTCGGAGAACGGATGAAAGCAATAGTTGCCAAAAATGCCTTTTATGCAGCCAGTCTTCCTGAAGGACTCGCGAAAGCTTCTGAACTTGCAAGGAAAGATGATATAATACTATCTTCTGTAAAGTGCTTCCGTTAGAGATATCCTTTGTGACATCTTAGTTTTTGAGATTTTTATTCTGAGTATTGAACGTCCAGAATGAAGAAACCTGAATATGGGTTTATCTCAAGCCGAAGATGTTTTCCCGAGATTTATATGATATAATTTTATACAGCCTCTTACAATCTGTATCCATCTCTATCAATTGATTTAATTCCAGTTGATTGATATTTCTCTTGATTAAATCTCAATTGATCTTATACCCAGATCTTTCTTCCCTTATGAACTATTGCCCAAATTTAGAAGAACATAGTAGCTTCTATGGAGAAATCAGAATCAACTCCATACTCATCATAAGCCGATTAGTCATTACGAAAAAAATATCATTAGACAATTTATAATTAAGATAATTTGTCTTTAAAAGGATTTATCTAAGAGGATTTTTCATGACTCGAAAAGAAATTGTGATTATTCATCCCCGCCCGAGTTCCATTGTTGCAGCCCTTTACACTCTCAGAGACTTAAATGTCGACGTCGCTATAATGCATGGGCCTCCAGGCTGTTCTTTCAAACATGCAAGGCTGCTTGAAGAAGATGGAATACATGTTGTCACCACAGGCCTTGAAGAGAACAGTTTTGTTTTTGGAGGACACGATCGTCTTGTAAAGCTGATAAAAAAGTCCATTGAACTCTTCAATCCCAAAGTCATTGGAGTTGTCGGAACTTGTGCCAGCATGATCATTGGAGAAGAAATGCACGAAGCAGTTCTCGAAGCAAATCCTGATATTCCAGTAATTGAAGTAGAGGTGCATGCAGGTTACCCTGACAACACTAAAGGAGTACTCTATGCCCTGAAATCCGCACTCGATGCTAAGATCATAGATCATAAAGAGTTCGAGCGACAGGAATACCTTCTCGCAAAAGCCACAGACATTGAAAAGAGATTTGGAGCTGCGAGCAGAGAATATCTAGCCCCCTCCCGTGGAGATATCAAATATAAAGTTGCTAAGCGTGTAATTCAACTTATTAAGGAAGGCAAAAAGGGCCTGATTATTATGAATGCTAAGAAGGAAACTGGCTACATGTTTGCAGACATTACTCTTGCAGTCAACGAAGTTGCAGCAACTCTCGGAATCCAAAAAAATCTCATAAACATGGCAAATATCGATACCATGCTCGGGCTTCCGAGGGTCAGACAACATGCAGAATACATAATGCGGGATCTGAAAGCCCATGGAATTGAGGTGCATGAAATCATTGGAGGAATGGATGAATACCCTATAACAGGAGAAAAGGTAAGTGAATTGGTAAAAGACAAATATGATGACTATGATTTTGCGGTAATTACAGGCGTTCCACATGCAATACCGATGGAGAACATAAAGCATATGGAATTAATTTCAATTACCAACGGCCCAAGGCAGGTTCTGCCCTTGAAAGAAATGGGACACGAACATGTTTTGGTTGAAATTGACCTTCACCCGAAAACCCTGGGAGTCAGCAAAATAGTGGAATCAGAGTTTGGAGCCACTTTAAGGGAAATTGCTAAGGAGGCCTGAAATAAAAGGATCAGAACAAAATCAGGAGGAAGATTCTTTGAAAAATCAAAAAATCATAGCAATCTATGGGAAGGGTGGCATAGGCAAATCAAGTACAGCTTCAAATATTGCAGCAGCCTGTGCAGAAGCAGGAAATAAAGTTATGATCATAGGCTGTGACCCTAAAAGCGACTCTTCCATCACCCTGCTTAGAGGTGTGAGAATTCCAACCATCCTTGACCTTCTGCGTGAAGATATGGATGTAAAGGAAAAAAATGTGGTTTTTGAAGGTTATGCAGGAGTCAAGTGCGTTGAAACAGGTGGCCCAGAGCCAGGCATAGGCTGTGCAGGGCGCGGAATTATTGTTGCTATCCAGAAACTGAAAAGCATCTCTGGTGACCTCCTAAAAGAGCAAGACCTCATCATTTATGATGTTCCTGGAGACATTGTCTGTGGCGGTTTTGTGGCCCCTGTCAGGAAAGGTTTTGTAAATGAGGCATATATAATGACATCAGGAGAGTACATGCCCCTTTATGCAGCAAATAACATATGCAAGGGTCTTTCTAAGATAGGAATGCCTCTGAGTGGGATAATATGCAATTCCAGAAATGCAAGCAGGGAAGAAGAAATCGTAGCGAAGTTTGCTGAGGAGATTTGCAGCCAACTAATGACCTTTATTCCAAAAAAAAGTATAGTTCAGGACTGTGAAAGGGAAGGCTATTCAGTAATGGAAAAAGCACCGAATTCAGATATTGCCGAGATCTACCGCAAGCTTGGAAAAGCAATTCTTGAAAACGAAAAAAAAAATACATCCAACTCCCTGAGCGACAAGAGATTGAGAGAATTAACTAAATAAGCTGCATTAACAAGTAGACTGTGAAATTATTTGAGTCGCAATAACTTCCATGGAAAAAAATTCTCAGGCAAAAAATAAGCTCAAGGGTGTAGAAAAGCATGTTTAATGGTAAGCAATCTGGAACAGGGACAGGAAGCATCCCCAGGATCCTTATTTCTGCAGACCGTTCCTCCTCAGGGAAGACCACGATTTCTATAGGCCTGATGGCCGCCCTTGTTTCAAGAGGATACAGGGTACAGCCCTTCAAGGTCGCTCTCGACTATATCGACTCAAGCTATCATACCGAAATAACTGGCAGGTTCTGCCGGAATCTTGACGGTTACCTTATGAACAAGAACGAAATTCTGGACATTTATACCCATGCCTGCGAAGCCGAAGGTCATACTGACATTGTAATCATAGAAGGTGTTCGTGGGCTTTATGAAGGTTTTGAAAGCTTAAGTGACCTTGGAAGCACTGCCCAGATCGCAAAGATACTCAATTGTCCAGTAATCCTAGTAATCAATGCACAGAGCATTACTCGTTCGAGTGCTGCTCTTGTCAACGGATACAAGAACTTCGACCCTGATGTGAAGATTGCAGGAGTTATTCTCAACAACATTGGAAGCCGCCGTCATGCTGAAAAGGCAAAAGAAGCAATCGAGTACTACACCGGCGTTTCTGTAATTGGTATTATTCCCAGAGATCCAGAAATGCAAATTTCCATGCGCCATCTCGGACTTATGCCGGCTCTTGAAGGCAGAAGAAGGCTGGGAGATGGAGTTTTTGAAGCCCGGCTCATGGGCATTGAGGAGATTATCAACAAGGGGATAGATATTGATTGTATCCTGAAAATTGCAAGCAGTGCAAAACCTTTGAAAATTCCAGAAAACACAATTTTTTCCCCTACATTCAATGAAAGAGAATGTAAACCGAAAATAGGTATTGCCATGGATGAAGCTTTCAATTTCTACTATCGCGATAACATCGACCTTCTGAAACTTGCAGGCGCAGAAATTGTTTACTTCAGCCCTATTAAAGATCCTGTGCTTCCTAAAGTTGATGGGCTCTATATTGGGGGCGGCTATCCTGAGCTTTTTGCAGCAGAACTTGAGGATAACGAATCCATGCGCCAGGATATCAAAATAGCTTCTTCTGAAGGCATGCCAATATATGCCGAGTGCGGAGGGCTGATGTACCTTTCAAAAAAAATCAGCACAGGCATCCCTGGAATTGGCACTTACCACGATACATCAATACCAGAGTCTACATACTCGATGGTTGGTGCACTTCCGGGACATACGATCATGGGACAAACAAGGGTAGTAAGCTACAATATCGGGACTCTTGAAAGGGATTGTATTATCGGTAAAAAGGGTGATAGCTTTAAAGGACACGAGTTTCACCACTCTGAAATTGTGGAAATCCCTGAGAATGCAGAATTTGCAATAACACTTTCCAGAGGAACAGGGATTAAAAACGATAGAGATGGACTCATTTACAAAAATACCCTTGGATCTTACGCTCACCTGCATGGAGTTTCATATCGGGAGCTAGTAGGTTCAATTGTAGATGCTGCCAGGAAGTTCAAGGAGTGCAAAGTTTTTTCATAAACTTGTCTGATGCATGCATTAAAAATAATTTGTGAGCTACAAGCTCATGTCAAACATTATAGAGAATTTAATATAAACCTCAATAACGTACGGTTTTGAGTATATAGAAGGTAAAAAAAATATTAGACCAACCCAGATGATGAAACAAACCAGTTTAGATCAAACCAGATTAATAAGAAGCAAGGTTATTGAAAATAACCTGTTTTTATTTTATTTTATTTTCAGGTGAACCTATTGAGAACACAACTTATAGGAAACAGAGTCCTTGCTGGAAAAGAAGCAGTAGCTGAACTTTATAAAACTAGTTATTTTGGGCATCCTAAAGACGATGTACTCGAACTTTCGCTTTTAGAAGCCGCCTTTCTACTTTCCAGAGGAAAGCTCGAGATTGAACTCGAAAGCAGAACAATCGATTTCAAAGATTTTTTCGAGCAAGCTTCTCTAAAGCAGCAAAATTTTGAGCTGAAGTACATCGTTTATAAAGACTTAAAGGATCGAGGGTATTATGTCCAGCCATCAGCTGTGGATTTTAGGGTATATCCTAGGGGCAGCCACCCCGGTAAAAGTGCAGCAAATATTTTTGTTCGTGTCCAATCAGAGAGACAGCTTCTTCCTGTAAAAATTCTTCAAGAAGCAGTTACAGCATCAGAAAATGTGCACAAACAGTTTATTCTTGCTGTGGTTGATGAAGAAGGAGACATCACTTTCTATGAAGTTAAAACTGAAGTACCTAAAGGAGAAATGCCTCTGCAACTCTCTTCAGTCAAAACAGATGCGACTTTCCTGGAAGACAGGGTAATATCCTGGGACTCTAAGGCCTCCGTAACTCTCTATAACAGTGGGTTTTACGGGAAAATGCTTGACTCAGAAAGGCTGCAGCTCTCCCTGGTGGAATCCCTTTACCTTTTATCTAAAGGGATAATAACGATTCGAGACAGGGAAGGTAAGGTATTTTCTTTTGATGAATTTATAGAAAAAGCCTCTGAGATTGAAAGTTCTTTTTTTAGGAAGTATAGCACATATAAAAACCTGAGAGATTCTGGCCATGTTGTCAAAACCGGCTTCAAGTTCGGCACGCATTTCAGGGTCTACAGAAAAGTAGAGTCAGTAGAAAGAATTCCACATTCAGAATACCTTGTAAATACCATCCCTACAGATTTTGAGTTCAGGCTCCCTGTTATGTCAGGAGCAGTACGGCTTGCAAACAGCGTGCACAAGACAATGCTTTTTGCAGTAGAAAAAAGGGATGAGATAAAGTATCTGAATATCGGCAGGATTAAAATGTGATATATTGAAAGTGTTTTTCGGCTATTTTCCTTTCCCTTCGCCTTACTATTCATAAAAATCTGATCTTCAACCTGAGAGTGAAATAAATGTGGGATATCATTGCAGTGGACATTTCTGGCAGACATAGGATTAAAAAAAATTATTACATGGTCTGTGCTGCAGCTGCTCTTACAGTCTCAGCCAGCCACATCGAAAAGATCAAACAAATCAAAATTCAGCCCCTCTGGATCAAAAGGGATCCTACTTTATTAGATATAGTACAGCTGATTGAAGATACTGCTGGCCAGCTTTCCTTCGAAGGCACCATTGTGGCAGAAAGGGGTGATATATACAATAAACCCCTATGGGTCCCAGAAGTAATATTTTCCAGAGCTTTCAAATACCAGGAATCCATTGCGGAGAGAAGGGCAATCGAACTTGTGCATCATATTTCTTTGAGCACCCGTAATTTACTTATTAATAAACTTGAAATCGAGACATGACAATTCCAGACGAAAATAAAATAAGAAGCGAGAGCAAGGTAATTCTCGTTAAAAGATCGAACCCAAATTCAGATCCTGAAAATGAGGCGATTCTCTATCAGGAACTTCATGAACTGGCAAGAGCTGCAGGCTATCTTTCGGTTGGTAAACTTACTCAGACCAGATTTCAGGACACAAGGTATCAACTTGGAAAAGTAAAAATAGAGGAACTTGCCGAACTTGTGAGAAGCACAGACACAGAAAAAGTAATTTTCTACAACAGGCTTTCTACAAAGCAGCTATTCAACATTTCGAAAATTTGTCAATGCCATATTATAGACAAATTTGAGCTTATCTTTGAAATATTTGTGAAAAGAGCCATAACACATCGTTCAAAACTTCAGTTAGAACTTGCACGGTTAAAATATGAGGTTTCAAGAGCAAAGGCTGTTGTTTCCTTACTGAAAAAAGATGAGAGGCAAGGATTCATGGGGCTTGGAGATTATGAGAACTCTTATGAACAGGATCTGAAGAAAAGAATCTCAAGAATTGAAAATGAACTTGAATCTGCAGAAAAGGACGATGAATCTCTGCGGACTTTCAGGCATAGGAAAGGTTTTTCCGTAATTTCTCTTGCAGGATACACAAATGCAGGGAAAAGCACTCTTTTCAATGCTATTGTGAATGAAAGTGTCGAGGTAAAGGATATGCTCTTTACAACACTTGTGCCTATGACCCGCGCTCTGGACCTGGGAGGAAGAAAAGCCCTTCTTACCGATACCGTGGGGTTTATCCAGGATCTCCCTCATTGGCTAGTTGATGCCTTCAAATCCACATTAAACGAAATTTATCTATCAGATCTGATCCTTCTGGTTGTAGATGTGAGCGAAAAGCCTGCGATAATCCTTCAAAAGCTCTCGACTTCCCATGACACTCTATGGGACAAGATACAGGGTGTTCCTGTCATCACAGTGCTTAACAAAACCGATTTACTTGAAAAATTTGAACTTGATAATATTATGAAACAGATCGAATATATGGCTCCAAATCCTGTATTTGTCGCAGCAAAAGAAAAAACAGGTATTACTGCGCTAAAAGCTGAAATCATAAGACATTTACCTGCCTGGTCTTTCAGCTCGTTCACCCTGCCAAATTCAGAGGAAGGAATGTCAATTCTATCATGGCTGTACGAAGAAGGAATAGTACACAAAGTTGAGTATGGGAAATGGATTACTGTGGATTACGAAGCCAGGATAGAGATAATTAATAAGGCTAAAGCTGTGATAAATGCTAACGAGAACTGAAGACACCTGTAGGATTTCGTGAATCTTCTAAATATTGAACTTGGTTTGTCTATCCTTTACATAGAATGATTAACAAAGCTCAATCTATGTACTTGAGGTGCAAAATCAATGGGTTGTATGCACCTCGCTTCAAGCAAGTGGGTATTTTCGCGCCATGATCTTGATGGGAAGAAATTCTTTAGCATCCAATATTTTCATTTGCTTATAAGATTAATTTATTTTCTGATTTCCCTTATTTTCAACATACTTTTTACCACATAGGAAGTTTAATCATCATCTAGAATTACAATTTAACCTCCATGAATCTATAATTCACAACATACTAATTTTTTTTAGATTTAAGAGTATTTTTAAAAGAATTTGCTCGTTTGATATTTGTTTATATTCTCATCGATCCTGAAGGAAAGATTTTGGTTCAGGCCAGACTAAAAAATAGCTAGCATGCTATTTTATTTTATGGTTAATAGCCTTCAGACTCAGGGGCTGTTCTTATTAGCCCACCAGTCATGGTGGTGCCACCAGTAATCATGAGGAATTACGATTTGGCCATTTAACTGTATTCAGTATGCTTGCTATGGTGACGCCTGTTGTAGTCACTGATGCTACGAAAAGACCACCAGTAAAATACCCAGCATCTTTTTTGTTCTGCTACATATTTGTTTTCCCATTTGTCTAATTCGAAACTAT
The DNA here is from genome assembly GCA_003164755.1 of Methanosarcina sp. Taxonomy (GTDB): domain Archaea; phylum Halobacteriota; class Methanosarcinia; order Methanosarcinales; family Methanosarcinaceae; genus Methanosarcina. The sequence continues at coordinate 41,896 of PLUB01000053.1, forward strand.
CTCTTTTTTTAGAAAGTTGGTAGTATCTTACACTTAATATATAATTAAGGAAGAGGTATTGATTACAAAGAATTTTGATAAAATTTAATTTATGGCTGAATTTCTAAATAATTTTTAGAAAATGAGTTTCTAAATCATTTTAAGATAATTAGTTACCTTTATATTAAGTTAAAATATAGTAATCAAAAAGATACAACTAAAAATATTTCCTCAACAGGAAATGTGCTGAAAAAATACTACAGTATTAAATTGTATCCTATTGACCATATTATATAGATTAAAAATGACATCGAGAACTTCACTAAATAAATTATTAAATATATAAGAAAAAAATTTAAAATTACAGTCTCTGGCGGCACCACTGTAACAGTGGGCGGCACAGATACCGTCTCAGCTGTAAACTGGCAATGAAGTAACCACCGCCCCACGCGGCGCACAAGACTCCGTCACAAGCACAGGCGGGACAACAACAACAACCGGTAGCACTGGAACCACACTAGTAACCACACTAGTAACCACACAAGGTGGCACCACCTACACATACCCCATACCAACAACCGATACGGTCACAATCAACGGCGGCAAAACAATAACTACCCCTGCAGGAAGTACAACCACAGCACCCACCAGCATCGTAGTAAATGGTACCGCTTCTATACCATACACCTCTCCTGCCGGGAGTTCAAGTACTGGTAGTACTGTTAGCGCTTTTAATGCCGGGCTTACTAGCCTCCTAGCAAGTAATAACAATAACAATAACCGTGGTATCTACCTCCATCAATGGTGCTTCCACCACTACAGGTGCCACAAGCAACTAACTAGTTCAAAGACGGCAAACGTTGGCATCACAGATTCCGCAGGCACACTTCTCACCACTGATACAACTGATAAACTCACCATCGACGCGAAAGGCAACACGGTCACCAAAGACGTAGCTGGTATACCGTCACCTTAGGCGGCACCGACGCTGCCAAAGGTACCGTCCGTTAACGTGGGCGGAACCGTCTCCAACACCAACTCAAAAGTCACCGTCACAGGAGGTACCGATACAGTCGTTTCTACTACAAGTAGCAAAGCAGTCGTCGTTAATATAAAGGGCACAACCGTCTTATCAGGCGGCACAATAAGCATCAGCCATTCACATGGTAGATAAAAATGTTAACAAATGGAGAATACTTATCTCTTAAAGTAAAAAGTTTGACTAAATAAGTGAAAAGTTGAACCAAATAAGGATAATTTTGTCGCGTCCACAAGTTATTGATGAAATCTGAAAAACTGAGCACACTCGTTGTTTTCAGCAACTTGTGAATGCGACCTTAATTTATTTCTCCAATTATTAGTAAAAAAGAGAGATTCTGGACAGAGAAATATCTTAAGGCTACACAATTACATATTCTGGTATCGCATCTGCAGTAAAATGTTATATTAAATCGGATACAGCTATCTAGAATTATTATTTCTTGATGATTGCTGTGACACTAGTGATTTTGCTATTTTTGTTCCTGGATTATAACTTGACTTTGTCATTCCCTCGGTTTTTTTAGCGAAAATTATATATTTGAATTATATATTAATTGCTATTAACGAGATAACTTATGATCTTATTACTTCAAGAATTGAAACCGGATTCCTACTTCTTTAGATGTGGGAGGAATGCATAATCTTATCAATCCCCATTTTAGTAAAATATTTACACGAAAGTTATAAATTTACTTCGCGAAAATATTTATCATGAAATCTACTAAAACAATACAATTGAAAATAAAGGATGTTGAGTTTGATTTAGTAGAGACTCTGAAAAAAATATGCAAATTAGATGAACTACNNTATGGTTTATGCTCATTTCTGAGGAAACATCGGTTTGAAGTCTCAAGTGAGTTGTAACATTCAAGATAAGTTGCTGGGACTTATAAAACAATAGTAGAACTTGCAAAAATAGGAATGAGTTACTGGCAAAAAGTAACATATTCTTCTACTTCTATGACATTATCCTATAATAGAGGTTATACGATAGCCGAAGACTCTGTGAGTATAACTACCTTTAGTCCTGGTAGGAAAACCTATAAAATCTTAACTATTCGTATGCAAAGCAATTCTTCCGATCTCCTTGGAAATTTGAAGCTTCTAAAGTCGTGAAGCATAAAGATGGTGATTATTATTTCCAACTTACTGTATCATAAGAATTTCCAGACAAGAATACTGACAAGAAATGCAAGTTTTTTGCCGGTGGAGAAATGAAAAAACAAAAGAAATGTTACAAAAATATGAGAACAAGATTACAATCTAAGGGAACTTTATCAGCTAAGGGAATGATAAAACATTTAGTTGGAAAAGAGAAATTTTTAATGACAGATGTTAATCATTGTACCTCCAAAACAGTCATAAAATTTGCAGTTGAAAACAGTGTTTCTGTAATAGGCTTGGAAAACTGAATCGGAATACGGGATGGAACTAACAATAATCTAAGGAATAAACAAAAATATCTTAAAAATAGCTGGGCTTTTTACCAATTACAACAATTCATTGAGTAGAAAGCAAAGAGTTCTGGAATAATGACAGAATATGTGAATCCTGAATATACTTCCAAGGCTTGTTGCAGGTGTAACCATATCTCTAAAAATAATAAAAATGGATTGAAGTTCCTGTGTTATACTTGCATTTTTGAACTGAACGCTGATTTGAATGGCGCTAGAAACATCGAGCATAGAACACGAGACTGTAGGTATATCTTAGAGTCTCAGGGATGTTTGTCAACCGCCCAGATGGAATAT
>PLUB01000030.1 GCA_003164755.1 Methanosarcina sp.
TCCTGGGAAGCTACTGGTCCCATTGAGATTGTTTGAGGTCCTGTATGGCCATACCCTGTGACGTTTACATAAGGGATCTATATTCTGAATAACACCCTGGGAAACGAGCACTAGAGCAAAAATGAAAGATATCGGAAGAAGGATGTAAAGAGTGCAGCGAGTCATATCTACCCAAAAGTTGCCGATCTTATAGGTCGACTGGCGAGTGATGCCCCGCATCACTGCAATCGCTATGCAGATACCTGTAGCTGCGGAAAGGAAGTTATGAACTGTAAGTCCAGCCATCTGAGTAAAATAACTTGCTGCCGTTTCACCACTGTAGACCTGCCAGTTTGTATTAGTGATAAAACTAGATGCAGTGTTGATGGCAAAACTTAGATTAAAAGCCCCGAATTTTTGTGGGTTGAGAGGCAGAGAATCCTGAAAAAGAAGAATTAGAAAGAGAATTACAAAACCTATCCCATTGAAAAGGAGCATATCTCGGGCGTAGCCCCGCCATCCCTCTTATTTATCAGGATCGGTGTCGATTAATCTGTATATTACCTTTTCGAGATGTCCAGGAATTCCTCTTGACAAATTTCCGTCAAAAACACGAACAATGAAACTGCTGAATGGAAATGCCACCCCAGTTACGAGAACCAAAAAAAGGATTAGCATTATACTATCTGAAAGTATATCTTGTGTTATCATCTTATGATCAAGTACCAAAATTTATTTACTAATCTTAACCTAAACATGAACCGCTGAAAACAGAGATCTGGAAAAATTATTGTTGTATTTTTCTCTTCTTTAGTGTTTCCGGTGGTTATTGAACCTCAAATGAATCAAGTACAAATTTTTAGTTCGAAACCATAGTTCACAGCTGTTATATTAGTTCGAAATTTGATCTTGCTACCTAACGGCAGCAATCGGAAATCGTATGGATAGTCCACTATAAATATGTTGTCCTCAATTAAATTCCACTTTCCTAAAAGTCCACACAGTTGACACATAATTTTTCAATAAGGTGACAATTTAAAAAAGGGTCTCAATCTTTGATGCATAACATTGGACAAATTGGCAAATAAATTAGGTATCTGTGTGTATTTTTAGAATTTAGAATACATGAAAATATTCGGGCCAATGCAGTCGAACCGAAGTATCAGGAAACTTAAGCCCTTAGTTGACCAGATATAACATTAAACAGTTATCATTATTGCACTTGTTCTGCAGCTCCAGTGCTTAAGTCCTGATATAGCCAATCCCAAAGCTCAAAATTTGCTCTTTTGGAGGATTTCGATAAATCCCTAAATATTGTCACATACTCATAAATTGTATATAAATAATTTGTAAAAATCAAAGGTTTATCAAAAAGCTATGTGGAGGAAGACTAGGCTTGAGGCTAGATATGTAAAAAGCAAACGGCAAATACGTAGTTTACCACAAATAACAAGGAGACATACATTCAGAAGAGAGTTCTTCGCTGTTTTGTGCGGTTTGAAAATAAATTCTCACTTAAAGTAACTAAACCAAAGAGAAATTACCGATTCGAAATGTTACTTTTTAAACAAAATGTTTTTCAAATATTATTTATGTTATATCATATTTAAAAGGTGATTTTCAATTGCTCAATCCAAATAACAAGGAGCTTTATTTATTTTGATCAAAATCTCTGCAAAATCCTGTGGTTGACGCAGAACTATATATCTGTTGCGTAGTCATCAATTTCCTTGAGAATCTAGAGATTCGTTGCAAAGTTCAATCCAGAAAACTACTTTTGAGACAAATGTACACATTCAGAAAATTATAAATAATATCACAAGGCAATAGGATATTGCTTGCTTGTATATGTGTCCTTATTTGAATCTAAAACCTATTTCATCCCACAAAAATAATAGGTAACACAACAAGTGATAAGATACTTACAAGCAAGCCAATCCTCCTTAAACCATTCTTCGCGTAATCTTAAAAACTTTCCGAATTGTTTTCACGATCGGATTTAATCGATTATTCGAAATATAAGATCCGAGAAGCAAATTTGGAGTTATGATATCAGTTCATTTAGAGTAAAATAAATTTTTGTTCAACTATATAGTATAAATTCAGAAAAATTTAACGGATAATAGAGAACAGTTAAAAACTTCCTGAACCGAGTTTATAAAAAGTAAATGCCACAAATTTTTATTCCAATTTTCATATTCTTTCAAACTTACTTCTAAATTTCTTCGCTCAGTGCATTGATACACACATAAACAGCTGTGAACTACGGTTTCGAATCAAAAATTTGTACTTGACTCATACGACTTCATATTTATATCAAATTTGCGATATTGCCCATTCTTGTGTACATCTGCATACAGTGGTTTAAGATAATTAATACACAATGACACACCCATTACTGTTAAACTTGTTTATATTCCTCAATAAAAATTCATTGCTGAGATTCGAAATGAAAAAAATGAAACCAAATAAAATACAAAAAGGAGGAACATATATAAAAATTTTATGAATAGCATTGCTGGTATTTCTAATGGAATGAGTATCTCAGGCGCAGTGCCATTTATATATGTTACGAACTCCGGCAGCAACACAGTCTCTTTAATTGGCACTGCCACAAACAAAATTACAGCTACGGTAAATTTAGAATCCCCTCATTTTCCTTTCAAAATTGCAATCACACCTGATGTAACAAAGGTATATTTTACAAACCCCATCGACAACGCCGTCTTTGTAATTAACACATCTACAAACAGCATTACAGCCAATGTACCTGTAGGAGCTCATCCTAAGGGAGTTGCAGTGGGTCCAGATGGAAGAAAGGTATTTGTGACTAACTTCTTCAGCCAAAATGTTTCTGTAATTAACACTGTAACAAACATGGTTACAGCCACTGTGAAGGTAGGAAACTTTCCTCTTGGCGTTGCAGTAGATCCGGATGGAAGCAAGGTATACGTAGCAAATGCTGGAGACGCTACTGTCTCTGTAATTGATACAGCAACAAATACGGTTACAACCACGGTGCAAGTAGGAAAAAGGCCGGTAGGAGTTGCAGTCACTCCAAAATAAAAAAATGTATATGTGGGAAACTATGACAGCGACAATGTTTCCTGTCTGAATCTTATAAAACATATTGACTATGAAATCGAAACTTTAGGGGAAGAAATTTTTAATTATGCTTATGGAAATAATAAAAGTTATGTGAAAATTTTAATGTCAATTCCTGGTATTGGGGCAGAAAGACGTGAAATTAAAAAAAATTGATTTTGGAACTTAGCCATTATTCAGTAATACTACCAAAATAATATTTAAAAGATGGCGTATTATGAAAATGAGATATAAAATATTCTTTGTGTTAATCAACATGGTTCTATCATCAGCAACTGCACTTGCAACATCTACACCCTTAAAGTCTGCTTCACAACCATATTACATTGATCCACAGCATAATTTGTGGCTCAAAGTCAACATGAATGCCAGCACACAACATTTCAATGTGTACAATATGCCTGGCTATTCTCCCAATGGAGATATAGTCATGTGGGCATACGATAATTTTAGTTCAGGCAGCTTAAATATATCAAAGTGGGCAGCTTGCAAAGAAGGAAGCAATAACTCAACAGTAGAAATACAGAATGGATATCTGGTGTTGTCAGGCGATGGTACGACATCTTCTGCGAATGTTGTGCTGAACAAACCATTCACAAATGGCATTGAATTGGCGGTCAATGAAACATTAGCAGGGGGTACTCATGACGTGGGTACATTTTCAGATGCTTCTTTTGGTTCCGGAGCACTCGTAGGTGGGATCAGGGGAACAGATTGCTGGCATACAAGGTTCGCTAATGGTAGTGGATCATTCCAAAGCCAGGGAATATATGATGCAATGATTTGGGTAAACTCAAACAGTTTGGATGTCAGTACTCCCACTCCAGGAATCAGATTAAGTGATTACATAGAAGAAGGTATTCCACATACAGTGACATACGGTTATGATGCTTCTGGTAATGCAAATATGTATATGTTAAATGTAACTCAAAATCGTCCCCCCTTATCTGTATTATACCAAGCATCTGCATACTGTGGGTTAATTTCAATTGCTTTGTCAAATGCTTTTATTGCTTCATCTGACTTGCCTGATTGGCTTAAAATATAATGGTCAATGTGCTTCAATTCTGGACCGAATAATTGATCATATTTTAGGGTAGCAGTTGATGGATTTCCTTTTACTAAGTACACAATTATTGTCTCGGTTTCGCCACCTTTCATAACATCGTATGTTAAATGATTTATCGAACTGTCAAATGTAGCTGAATCATATGAATATTTAAGTCCACCAATCAACAGATACCAGTCTAAAGGATTTGGGGATATTGCTTTATCACCTTCATTTTTAATATATATAGTCACTCCTGCATATGAAGAACCCGCTTGAGCTTTATTGTATTCACCGATATGATCAGTTGTATACCATTTCCAATCATAGTAACCGGCGCCGCTATCATCTGCAGCTACTAGCGGTACTAAACATAATCCCATTAAACAAAGAATAACGCAAATGAATCCTATTTTGATTGATTTTTTGTGATCCATTATATATCTCCAACTAAATTTTTTTCTTAGAATATATCAAAATTAGCTTTTATATAAATAGATAATATTTTATTTTGTTTGTTACAAAGTGGATATATGATACTGTATCTTCTGATAGTATATTTCCGGAATTTAATCTACAACTTATTTGCTGGATATTATTCAGAACTAGACTAATCAACGAACTCAAAAGTGCTGTGAAAAAAAGATATCAAAAACTAGCAAAATAATTTGAACCCATTTTCCTGGGATTCAAAGATTAAATTAATATATTGATCTTAAAAACAGCATCAATTTACCAGTTTTAGTCAAAATAAATTCCCAAACAAATACTGATTTTAGATATAAATTGACAATATACCCCAAAATTAATTATAGATAGTCAGTAAAAATGCCAAACGATATCAAATTAAATCCAATAATTCGCATAAAAATGTTATACTTAGCGAAAAATCATCAAATAAATCGCTATGCCCAACAAATTAATGGAAACATCATTGTCTATGTCATGATCTCCATCAAGATCACCAAACAATCTACAATATGCGATCTAAAATCCTTAGCCTACCAAGCTCATGTAACCCACTTTAGTGATTATGTGATCGATTAGGCGGGTGCTAGCATAAAAACCGATTGCTATCGAATGAGAACCTTACTTTGAGTCTACGAGTGCTCTATTTGAAAGAAAAGATAGAGAAGCTGGGGGACTCCTTGACAAGATCAAAGGGCTAAAAATGGAAGAAGAAACTGATATTGACTACAAAAGGGCAGGAGATACTTGATAAGTAGTAGTGGAAGTAAAGTTTTTAAATTCAGTATAGACAAATCAAAGTTTGATTGCTGGTCACTATTGATAAGGAGTTTATCTTCCTGAAGGATGCTTGATCAGGATATAAAGGCAACCGATTCTGTTATTCCCTAATATTCCCATTTATCCCAAAATATCCCCGTTTTTTTCCCATTGAAACGCAATCAGTTGACATTTGGATCCCAAAACTCCAAAAATGCAAGAAAGAAATAGAAAATTACACTTTTTGACATTCTAATATTTTGGATATTACTTTAAAAAATCCTATATCATTTTTTTATTTTGGGAACATAATTACCCTTTTTTTTATGATTTCAATTCCCTTGTTATTGTTTTTAGATTATTTTTAATGAGAATATAATGGGAAAATAACGGGAATAATTGGGAACTAATGGGAATATAAATCACAGAAGACATACTTGCAATAAGAAGTATACATGAATGAACAAGTATGAAGTCTAGAATATCACATTTTTCCATTTGTGATAGTATGCCATTTTTGTTCTGTGAAATCTCAAATTTAAAGATGCTAGTGGATCGAAAATTGTATTTCAGAAGAGCAAATTATTCCGCTCGCGAAAAACATTCTTAACAGTCGCCTTCACTGAGATTAATTGAGCAAATATCGGTGGGCTGATTTTTACTTTATCATTGCTTTGAACTTGTTTAATCTCCTAGTGGTTATTTTAAGTCCATTTCATCAAGAGGAACAAAGCAAATATTCCTACGAAGATACCCAAAAATGCAGCGCCAATAGTGACCTTAACTATAAAATCTACTGCTTGCTTCATCTTAATTTTGTAATCAAGCATGTAAATGACAATCACTTCCTGGTCAAAAGTCATCAATTACTTATTTTTTTGTATTAATTTAAATGATCAAGTAATCTTAGATGCCAAAAAGGAACTCTTGTGAGCTACGGAGAAATGACTACAGCTCGATCGAATATCGTAATTGATTATACTGGGAAGTATACTAATTAGAATTAAGTTTAATTCATTATATACTTTTAGGAATGTATTATACGAACTTAAAGTAATTAGTATTAACATTATGTGGTCATGATTTCAGGAATTATATTACAGTGAAGCCTTTCTATGTCATTTAATAACTGGATTCATTTTGGCTCTTATAGGTAGGTTTTTTCCTTAGTGAACACCCGTTTTACTTAAAAAAAGGGTTAAATCTTCCATAAATGGTAACTTGTTTATTGCATAGTAGGATAAATCTAACGTTCCTTGAAATCTCACAAAAAACCCGATAATTCCACTGGAAAATTACATAGTTAAAGAAGAGACTAAGCGTGAGAATATCTATCTGAAATCTAATTTTTTATTAGCTTAGGCGATTCGGCTGATCTAAAATGTCCCAAAAGTTGATCTTGTAAGCTGCAGGGGTCGTTATCTGCAGCAAGATACGAAGTCCAAGTAAAGGTTTTAGAAAACCTCCAAATTATAACTAGATTTGGTGTGTTATATATTTTATATATGTATACTAAATAGTGATACAAAAACTAAATAATGCCAAATATACAGATCCATATCTAAAATTTGGAGTAATATTACGTAAACTTAGTTTATATATTGTTTAAGTAATAAAAGTGTATGAAAAATATCTTGTGGTTGTCTATCGGTATCAGTGATAAAGATCATGGGGAATAAAAAAGGTCAAAAAATAACTTAATCTAAGACTGCTGGTGAGACTTTTATTAAGAGTCATATTGGGAAACTATTGCCCTATTTAGAAAATGTCTCTAACGATCTTATAATGGCTCCTATTTGATGGATATAAACCCCGTTTTTATGCAGAACAAAAATAACTTAATATTAAATACAATACAAGCGAATATTAATTATAAAGTAAAAACGGTGAATCTATAGCTCGCCCATCAAAACTTACTCAGGAAATACAAAACAGAATCGGTGATAATATTTCTTTGGGACTCACATACTCGCTTGCTGCCTAAGCTGCAGGAATCACGTATAAAACATTCAATCAATATATGAACAGGGGCAAGACAGAGAAATCTGGGAGATATCATAATTTTGCACAATATATCCAGAAATGCAATTCTGATGCTGCTAAAAAACTTTTTGAACGCTTAAATAACGCAGCTGATGATGGTAACTGCCAGGTTTGTATGTGGATCTTGGAAAGGAGATTTCCTGACGAATTTGGAAGACGGGTATACAAAAAAACGAATGTTGTTTCACAGAACAAGAATGAGAATATTGAGATAAACGTCAATGATGTTGACGAAGTTAGAAAACAAATTTTAGCGAAGTTTGATCGAGTTGGAGAAAGTAATACGTTTTTAACTAGTCTGAGACTGAACCTACGTAGATAGTGGGAGAACAACCTGTCGTAGAATAGGTATAGCCCATTGTAATAAAATCAAGTGTAGCAATAATACCCTCATAGGAGCACATAGATAGCTTTGACAGCCAATACATTCCCCCGTACTCATTGAAAAAACTAACAATTTCATCTTGGATGACTTTCCCACATGATGCCTGGGTAGCTTTGAGTAGAATTGCAGGACCAATGACTACGATTGCATTCTATCCCTTATCATGCTTTTTTGCTATAAAAACTATGCATCATAATTTAGAAGTTACAGAACTTTTAGCACACTGCCAGCAGGACTTGGACAAACCGAAATATATTCTCTAATTATAAGATGTAATAAGAGATATTTTTATGAAAGTTTATTGCTCATTTTACCGTTCGCAGCGTCGGGTAAAAATACACAATTTATCATTTTAGCTTATTAAGTCATAAAGTTTTATGTAACTATAAACATATATTTATAATTATTACATTACCCCTAGTTGTCGGGCCTCTATACGTGCTGGTAACGGTCGCGGTTGTAGCGGTGTTATTCTGGAAAAAAAACATGAGCGAACGCGCAGCCATAATCGTACTCTCCGCCTCGGTCGTTGTAGCCGGTTTCCTGCAGTGGGGATTCCTGGATATGACAATCTACCTACATTAGGTACTGTACGGCATCGTTAACGGTGGCATCAACCCCACGCAAGCTTTCAAAGTAGTGCTGATATTGGCCTCCTCCCTGATCTTAGGGAGGCTCTTCTGCGGCTACATATGCCCACTGGGCGCAGCTCAGGAGCTTGTCTCTAAGCTCGTGAAAAAACAGGTTCAATATCGACGTTGGGCTTTCAGAGGTTATAAGGGCGGTATTCTTCGTGATCTTCATCGTACTCGGTATAGGGATCGCCTCGATAATCCATTTCAACCCGTTCAACCTGGTCTCGCACTGGCTTGGCACCTTCAAGCTCCTGGTGCTCATCATTGTTGTCGCAGCCTCTTTATTTGTGTATCGACCCTGGTGTACTCTCTTGTGCCCCTTCGGATTCCTTATGAACCTGACATCTAAGCTTAGCACCCTCAAGCTCAGGTTGAACGAGAATTGCGTCAACTGCGCCGTCTGCGCGAAGAAGTGTCCCACGGATCAAGCTAATAAGGACAGCAAGATGGCCGAATGCTACTGGTGCGGCCGGTGCCTCAACGTGTGTAAAAAAGACGCGATCGTAATGTCAGTACCTAGTCGGGTCTCCAAGTTATTAAACAAGAATTCTAAACATTAATAGTTCCTTTAAAATCCACGAATGACTTTAATAGTTCCATGATAAACCTCGTTGATATTACCAAAATTTCTACCAAGGCTTTTTAGCTCCAGGTTGTTCTATCTGTTTTTGATTTAAGACAGTCTGCAAGAGTACTGCCTAGGTTTGCATCGTCTCAGTTAGTTGCTCTATTTGGATGTCCTTCACTTTGAGTTGATCCAGTGGGTGTCTTTGCACAACCCGCAGTGGAACGAAGAGTCGTAATTTATTTAATAGGACAAACAGTCCTTGTAACCGATGGGAGCAAGGGAATAGAAAGATTTATCGGCCTCTATTTGACAAAAGAAAGAGTAAACATCGTAATTGCAGCAAGGATTGATAGTGAAATAAAAGAGACAATGGATAAGTTAAGAAATGACAAAAATTTAATTTCAAGTATTTATGCACAAATATTTTCTTCGAGGGTTATTTGAGAAATGGACTTACAGAGCCATTTCTTAGCACAGCCTTCTATTCTTTTAGAGTCCCAACAACCGTAGAATCCTTAAAAACCTCAGTCCCATGGGGCGCTTCGTCCATGGTTTCAGTAAGATCCTGTCCAGCATCATGAAGGCCCTGATGGACGCCATCTTCCCATAAATAACTATTCGTGACATCATAAACTTGGCCTTGATAGGCAATGTAAATCTTCCCATTTTTGCCGTTGTAATCTGCAAGCTCTTCAAGTGTGTATTCTTTCATTTTTCATATCTCCATTCCAATTTCTAACCTTAATATGACATATAAAAATAAATACCCTTACTTTTGTTTAATTGGTTGCATGAATATAAAAACATAAATAAGAGCATTCCCTACTATTACTAACAAGAATGTATCCGCTCTTATCGAATCAACGGTTGCTGTTCAATTCTTTTACATTTATATTTGGTTAAGGTACAAAATGTCAAAAAATGTTATTTTTATGCTATAAATTAAAGAATTTTATTAGAAAATCTCTATACTTGGTACTCAAAGTTAGCATAAAATTCATTAACCGGTGACAATAAATGATAATTTAGGACGATGGCTTATACGTGGCACAAGCACATATGTAGTAGTAATATTATATTTATTTACAAATATATATTTGAATCTAAGCACTAGTTTTTGTGTTATCCAATTTCTCATAATTATTGTCTCTTTAATCTGGACTCCAGATACTCCTTTAAAACTGTGGCGTTATTAAAATCTTCATTTTTTGCAGCATAGAGCAGGGCCAGGTCAGTTTCTTTTGCTTTTTCTATGAGTTTTTGTACATACTCTTCCTTTAGCTCCAGTTCTTTAAGATAGCATTTTCTAAACTCTTCCCATTTTTCAGGATCGTGGGAAAACCATTTTCTAAGCTCGTTTCCAGGAGCTATCTCCTTTAACCATAGATTCAAGCCTGACTTCATTTTTGCGAAGTCCCCTTAGCCAAAGCCTATCCACAAGTACCCTGAATCCATCCTGGTCAGATAGCTGTTCGTAAATCCTTTTCAGTCGAATCATCTGCTTCCCTTCTTTTAACTTGGCTTTCAAAGATGTACGAAAAGTGCATCGTTAGATAACGAAAAATCTGTAATTCCTAACTAAAATAAATACAAAAATGGTTTTATTGATGACAAAAAATTAATAGCTATGATAGTGGTATGTAAATATAATCCTAAAATATTATGACGTTGATAGGCTCTAAGCATATCTATTTTAAAATTTAAAAAATCCAGAAAATCAACTAAAATCGATATGAGGCAGATTATTGTTTTGGTTAAAATGAGAATTATGCAGTCAATTGTTATCGTTTTTTCGCAACATTTGAAAGATGAGTTTAATTATTTAAACATTTTTCTGAATGTATTTATCTCCTTTATGTACATCATGGGCTGTGAAACTAGCGGCCACATTATCCCCCTCAGCAATCATATCCTCAAGTGTAACGTTAAGGTTCTAGAAGGTTGCTCTGCACGTAATGATGACTTCATGTATTCCCTTGATTCCTGGAGACGCAGGAAGAGGCGTATGCATAAAAAAATCAGGTGATAGCAGCTCATCAACAGCATTCAGGTTTCCCTTCAATGGTCCAAACTCAATAAATTGACGAACTATTGCTTTGTTTTCTTCTGTAGACATGTTTTCCTCATCTGTGGTTTTTATTTGTCCTGTTTTAATCCCATTATTGGCTATATTTATCTTTGAAGCGATTTTTAGTGATGTGTGCCTTCCACAACCTCTATTCCCGCATCTTTAATTGTCTTTCGGATACTATCCAGATTGGGGCATTTGGGGTAAGCGTCTTCCATAAGCATGCAGGAACTTAGATGCACAACATCCAGACCATGTTTTATAAGAGTATTTACCAGACGGTACACTCTCCTTCCAGAGCACCCTCCACATGTGAAAAAGGCGATTATCTGCGTGTCTTTATCGTAAGCCTCAAAGTGAGACTTCCTCTCGTTGAAAGCCTTAAAGCAGCCTACTCCGGGGCAGGTTTCAGAGATGATATCACAGCGGACGACAGCTATCTTTTATAGAGCTTGGTTCTTCGATCATTATCCTACAATCCATTTTGCGTAGTCAGTATTACAACAAGCATGTGGGTTCGGCTTGCCTTGGGACTTTAACGACAAGTACTCTAAATATCCCATTTTCGGGATTCATAAGACGGTGAGGAATCTTTGCGGGGCTTTAGATTAACATATCCCTGCTGACTTCTTGTGTTTCGTCCCCGATCTCAACAACACCTTTTCCCTCAAGAACATAAAAAAACACATCCACGGGTGTGATGCTTTTTTAAGGCTTCCTCAGATTTTAGCTCTATGTGCACTCCCTGGGCATGTTCGGTATCATAGAGTATGCGAGAACTCACATTGTGAGTATTAGGCTTTTCCGGTGAGGATTTCATCTCTATAACTTTCATATTATTGTCTTCATTTAACTGTAAGTTTCCATGTTTTGAATGCATTCTAAATATTTTTCCATCAATTTGTTTCTTTTACTCTTCCTTTGCTTTCCTTCTTCAAACTCCTTCTTTTCTCTATGCTCACGCTTGGTTCAGAAGTACTTTCATGTCCTCTTTGACTGTCGTATGAGGCTTAATGTTGAATTTTTCAACCAGCACTTTAAGGACTTTCGGAGAGAGACAGGCCGGAAGTGTAGGGCCAAGAGTGACATTATTTACGCCAAGGCTAAAACCCCTTTCTTCCCGCATTCCAAGACAAGGCCTATGAGGTCTTGTCATGGAATGCGGGAAGAAAGGGGTTCTAGCTTTGGCCCTGCTTGATAAAGCCAACACTGAAACATATGGAAACCCTGAGCCTACTGCTGTCAATATCGGTGTGAGAGATCGACCCGGAATTCTTATCAGTGGGCATGATCTACGGGATATTGAGCAGCTCCTTGAGCAGACAAAGGGCACTAGAATTGATGTTTATACCCATGGAGAAATGCTGCCTGCGAACTCGTACCCTGCCTTCAAGAAATATGATAATTTCATAGGCAATTATGGGAGTGCTTGGTGGAAACAAAATGAGGAGTTTGAGAAATTCAATGGACCTATTCTGATGACGACAAATTGTATAATCCCGCCAAGAGAGTCATATCGAAACAGGATTTGCACTACAGGAGTAGTGGACTTTGGAGGACTTTTCCATATATCTGAAAAAGAAGAGGGTACAAAAGATTTCACTCCTCTGATTGAACAGGCAAAAACAAGCAAGCCCCCAGAGCAGTTGGAAAGCGGAACAATTGTTTGTGGCTTTGCACATGAAGCGGCTCTATCAGTTGCAGATAAAATCATAGATGCTGTAAAAAGCGGAAAAATCAGCAGGTTCATGGTTATGGTAGGATGTGATGGAAGACACAAGGAGAGGACATACTACACCGAATTTGCAAAAGCCCTTCCTAAAGACACTGTTATCCTGACCGCAGGCTGTGCCAAATACCGCTATAACAAACTAAATCTTGGCGACCTCGGTGGAATCCCAAGAGTTATCGATGCTGGACAGTGTAATGATTCTTACTCGCTTGTGGTAATAGCCCAAAAACTTGCGGAAGCCTTTGATCTTAAGGACATAAACGACTTACCTGTATCCTATAATATAGCTTGGTATGAACAAAAAGCCGTTCTCGTCCTACTTGCTCTCCTAAGCCTTGGAATAAAAAATATCACCCTTGGTCCTACCCTTCCAGCTTGTATATCTCCGAACGTTCTCAAAGTGCTGGTAGATAATTTCAACATCAGACCAAGTACAACGGTCGAAGAAGACATGAAAATACTTTTGAATCAAGTATGAGCCTGGGGAAAAGCGGAGGAATCTGAGGGAGAAAAGCAAATACTTGTTTCAAGCTTTGGCTCTCTATGTTTTTGATCGCAAGCTTCTATACTAACAATTTAACAGAGAATGAAGGATGGAAAAAGAGTACCTAGATCTTCAATTTGCTGAAAATGAATTCTATCGTGCTTATTCGCTTGCATTGAAAGTGGCAGGTAGCAATAAGGGTACAATTGCAAGAGTTGAAAAAATACGCACTGAATCGGATCTAAAAGAATCGGAACTCTACATAGAATTGCAAAGTGCAATTAAAGTAGCTGAAGCATATGCATCTCAATCTGTAATACAAGCTGATAATGGCAAGGAAAGAAGTGATAAAATTGAAAAGTATATAGAACTTCTGAGAAAACAATATGCTACCAAGAAAAGTACAGTATTCGATGCAGCAACAATCAAACTTCGGGCTATCGCTCTTGGTCGTTGAGTCTAGGTACATGGAAATCATTTCTTCAGCGAACATATTATCGTTGATTCCTGATAGCAGAAAGCAACTGATAACGTTGCTGCTCGTCTTATAGCTCGGAGTATACATCAGGACGAGTCTATGAAGTTACCACTACAAGCAAGCCAATAACTATGACAGGTATAGACATATTTCGAGTATCAAGTTGGGATTTTACTAAAATAGAACTTACGCACTTGAGGCACAAAAATAAGTGGAAAAGACATTTATGGTTAAAATATATCTTTTAGACAGTTATATATCCAATGCTATTGATTTTTTCAGTTCAACTCGTAGATTCTAAGGTAAAATTTGTGTACAATAACCTTGAATGGGATTGGTTTTACGGTAAAACGAATGATCGTAAAAATTGACGAAGAAAAATGAACAGGCTGTGGGAAATGTGTCGCACCCTGTGCAGAGGGTGCTATTAAAATCATTAACGGGAAAGCGAAGGTTTTATCCGAAGAACTCTGTGACGGCATGGGTTTCTGCATTGGAATCTGTCCTGAGGGTGCAATCTCAGTTGAAGAAAGATATACCATCAAATTTAATAGAGAAAAGGCAGCAGCTCAACCCCAGAAAAAAGATATCATCATCCACTGCTTCTCCTGCGGAGCTGGAGAAAACACTAATTACCTCCTGCCTCTTAGACACAAAATGGAAAGTCTTTGGGTATGTACCCGTTGCCTTCCAAAGCTAATCCATGGTTAATCAGGTATCCAAACCCTATTGCCAAAGTAGTCAATCAAACTATTTATCTTATTCTTTAGAGTCAATAAAAGGGTTCCGTTGCAAAAATAATTTTTCGGTAATTTGTGGCTATAATTCTTGTCTTTAAATGTTATTTTTCTACTTAATGAGAGTACTCAAATTTCCTAATTGTGAAGGTTTTTGCTGATTTTGCAACAAAGCCATATTTTTTGCAACGGAACCAATTTTGGTGTGTAGAAGCATATGCATATTTCCTAATCCCTACTACGATAATTATCAGGAAAGAAATCTGATAAATGAGAAAATAATTTTTCTGACTCAAGAATACTACCCTTGGCATCCAAAAAAAATCTCATATTTAGTGTTTTGAAAATACTTTATAAAGTCCTAATTATAAAAATTGGCTCTTATAATTCGTCTAAAGCATAATTTTCAACACATTGACAAACCCCTATTGACATGGCGATTTAAACTCCATCATGGGCTTTTAATGAGCTCATACCGTTTATATGTATTTTCAGCTTTCTGTCTGGATACTTTTTAACATGCCACCTATGACTTTTCGGATAGAATCTAAGCTATAAGCATATTCACTTTTGAAGCAAGCTGAATCTCTTTCAAATGCATAAACTAGTTGAAGGATGGTGAAACTTTAATCTAGCATGGCTGATATTAAGTAAAAGAGAAGATTCCTTTGAGTTTTCGCTTAGCTGGAGACAAAAATGAAACAGACCCTATAGTTTTGTCATCATAAACCGTAACCAGACTTAACCAGTTCCATACTGTCAAACAGAAATTCATAATTCTGAGAGACATTGAATGGATATATTCTACTTGCTGTCTTGCAAAGTCACAGAATAAATACATAATTATTATCTTACTAATTAGATATTATTTGATTTTTAAGTAATAATTAACAAAATTTGTAAACAATATAGGTATTTATGGTAGTTTATAGGCTACTAAATGCGGTTAGTACGCATATTTCGCTTTATATTATTAGATAATAAGTACACAAATATCATTATTCAAAATATATGTTGAGCTATAACAAATATTTCAAATATATAACTATCACGGTCTTTTAAAAATAGAGCTAGATTCCTCAATTAAATGGTGTTGTTTACGTGGTTTATCTACCACTGAGAAGTGAATTAAAATATCAACAATCGTAATATGTTTTCTCTAACAATTTAACCATTTTTACGAATATTTAACTGCATGCTTGCTACCTATTTATACAAGATCTTTCGATACAATGCTCCATGAGACTAGATGCATACCTTGTAGAGATGGGCCATTTTAAGTCAAGAGGACGATCAAAGCTTGCTATTCTTGCAGGAAATGTAAAGGTCAATGGCATAGCGGTAACGAAAACATCAAGAGATGCGTCTACTGATGACATTATTGAAGTTACCGATGGACTGGACTATCCAAAGGGATATTTCAAGCTCAAGCTTGTTCAGGAGGAAAGTGGTATTCTGAACCCTGGGGACATAGTTCTTGACCTGGGGTCAAGTGCAGGAGGATTTATCCTTTTTGCATCTGAAATTGCAGGTCACGTAAAGGGAATAGAATTCAGTCGAAACTTTAGGAGCGAGCTAGGAAAGATAGCCTATGAAAGGGAAAACGTTGAGGTAATGTTTGGAGACATCTTCACAGTACCCCTTAACTTACTTTCCAAGGAGTTAGTAGATGTAATTCTTTTTGATATAACCCTGGAGCCTGAAGATTCTATTAAAGCGCTTTCTAGAATATTGCCCCTGCTTAAAGAAGATGGGAAGTTACTTCAGGTAATCAAAAGTCCAAAAAAGAAAAATCCAAAACCCATACTGAACAAAATTGAGAACCTAGGATTTGAAATCCAAAAAATCATTGGTTCGGAAAAACAAGAAATTTATGTTGTTGCGAGAAAGATTTAAACAGGATTCTCAAGAAGAATAAAATTAGAGATAAATCGGAATTCTCTAAAATGTTTACTAGTGTACTTGCGGATTGGCAGTAGATTGAAAAAACAATAGCCTCTAAAAAAATATTATAAACAGAAAACAATTTTAGAATATATAAATAGGAGCAACACTTTGCATTCTGATGTTAGTCTTTTAATTAGGGTCATTGACAATCGTGTCAACGAGCATATATCAACATAATTTTACAGAAAATTATGCACCTGCCAAGAGTTCTATTTTTAAAAATTTAGTGTAAGTAAAATATATATCGGTGCACATAACTTATATATATCCAAAGTTATTTGCGGATACCCAACTTTAGACTGTGTTGTCAGCTAAATTTGGATCTATTGATCAAAGCTGAATAGATGGAGTAAGAAACTAACAAATTATGCGATTATAGCCACTCTACTAGTTAGTATTATATCAAGAATTAGATGTGTTACAACATTATGAAGAAAATTGATGAATATTCACCATCAAATTAGATTGTCTTTGAATTTATCTAAATAATAATATCAGAAAAGGGATTCATTATATGATCAATAAACAAAAGTTGTATTCGATATCCTTAGTTTCAGCAACTTTGATCTTAATGCTGGTAAGTATCGCAGGTGCAGAGCCATATGTATATATTTCAAACTTTAATAGCAACAATGTCTCTGTAATTGATACAGCCAACGACAATGTTACAGCCACTGTAAGTGTAGGAAGCAATCCTCAGGGAGTTATAGTCACCGCTAATGGAAAAAATGTATATGTAAAAAACTTCGGAGACTCTACTGTTTCTGTAATTGACACAGCCACATAAAATGTTATAGGCACTTTGACTGGATTATATGGACCTTCTGAAGCTGCAGTCATACCTAATGGAACAAAGATATATATGACAAACCGTTACTTAGACACTGTCTTTGTAATTAACACAACCACAAAAAATGTTACAGCTACTTTGACTTGATTATATGGACCTGCGGGAGTTACAGTTACCAAAGATGGAAGAAAGGTATATGTGACGAACTTCGAAGCCAACAATATATCTCTAATTAACACAACCACAGATACTGTTACATTTACAGTGCCGGTAGGAAATTATCCTTCTGAAGTTGCAGCCACCTCTGATGGATCAAAGGCATATGTTACAAACGGCGGCGACAAAACTGTCTCTGTAATTAACACAACCACAGATACTGTTACATTTACAGTGCCTGTAGGAAATTATCCTAATGGAATTGTAGTCACCCCGGATGGATCAAAGGTATATAATACAAACTACGCCGACAACACTGTCTCTGTAATTGACACAGCCACAAATACTGTTACAACCACAGTACCTGTAGGAAATGGGCCGGTTGGAATTGGAGTAATCCCTAATAGATCAAAGGTATATGTGACGAACAACATCGGCAACACTGTCTCTAATTGACACAACAACTAACACTGTTATAGCCACTGTGAATGTTGGAAATTCGCCTCTTGGAGTTGCAGTCACTCCATCTTGATGCTTTTGCAAAAAATATGAAAAAAGTAGAATCAGTTATATAACAGAAAAGTTGCGATTAACTCAAAAATATCTCACTTTCTGCAGATGTACACAAGAATGCCATGTGTTTTCTCAATATGAAAGTAAATTAAAAATTAATCTAACTTTCAATGAATTATAGTAGTAGATAGGCAAACAAATTAGAAACCTGTTTACATCTGTGGAATGTCGAAAGCCGCCAGAAAGAGAACTATTGTCTGATTATATCAAAAGAATATTCCATTTTAAGATAGGTATTGATGCTTCATTTTACTCCTTATTAGTTCTTTCAATCATATTTGTTGTTCTTATTTTGTATATTGATTCTCTGGGAACTGCATATCGTTCATTATATCGTAGAAGAAGCTTTCAAGCGTATTAGCTGTGCTTTCATACAACATACTATCAAGTCACATAATCAGGCCATATAATTTTTGATGCTCTAGCAATGCTTCTTTTAATCTCTCAGCCAGTTCTTTTTATTTTTTTGGCACATCCTTGAGAACTTGCCTTATCAGATGTATGTGACACATCCAACAGCTTGATCCAATAAACCCACCAAGCCAACTAAGAGCTAAGGAGTATAATGTAACGGTTTTAAGGATATATCCAGATACCATCTCCTAAGGAGATAAAATAACAATCGGAACCATGAACTCAAAAACTGAAAAGAGGCCATCATAAAAAGATAAACTTTTTAAATCTTTATGTAGATTACATGAACGAATAGCTAATAAGCGAGAAGATTGTACTCCGAAACTAAATAAAAATCTTATTGATAATTATGGCATCATCTGTTTTGAAAAACTGAATGTCATTAATATGACTAAGAACCATAATCTAGCTAAACATATCCTAGATGCTGCTTGAAATAAACTTGTAATTTACACAATTTATGAAGCTGGAAATGCTGGAAGATGTATAATACTTGTAGATCCTGATAATACATCTAAAAAGTGCTCTAATTATGACATATCGGTTCATCAGGACCTATCAAAAAGAACTTATAATTGTCCTTTATGCAGCTTATCTATAGACTGTGATCTAATGCTTCTATTAATATACTCAGATTGGAATTAAAATCTGTTCGTAAAATCGGTAGATGTCCACGACTTTAGTCGTGGGAGTAGTCACGTACACGGCCTTAATTAACAATCTCAAGTAAAGTATTGCTTCAATTATTGTTTTTAACCCATTTTCCATATTGATTCAGTTGCCGGACATTATGAATTTACACATAAAAAAAGATGTTATTCTCACTCACTTTTAAATTAGAGGATTTCGATTTACCTCTAATATTTATTCTTCGTGAGAATCCTGTTTAAATCTTTCTCGCGAATTTCTATATTTGATTCAATTTTTTTTGTTCCGATTCATTATTCTTTGATTTTAAAGAGAGCTACCGCTATCTTTAAAACACACATTTTAGTTTTAATGTCCTCAATTGATGGAGATTATAACAAAAAGCTGTACACAAAATATTTAAATCCTTCTTTGAACAGTAGTGACAAGAACTTTTCCTGCTTTGAATATCTTTGTAGTTACTCATAAATTCGTAATCATGGGGCTCTTTTTTGAGCTGTTCCTCTTGTTTCAGAATATATCACTTATTTCCAGAAAACGTTTATTTACTGCTCTTTTTATGTTGCATCATAACCTTTTGATTTTGTTCCAAAGTACCATGTCTCTGCAAAAAAGGTAATTTTTCTGATAAATCTACATGCGAATCATGAAGTTCTACAGTCGTTGTTTTACATTTTCTGATAAGCTCATAATCCTTGTCTATTATGCTATGAAGTTTAGATCCAAAGTGTGACTTAGTCTTCTTTTATCCAGGCCCAGTGTCTGCTTTTCCTTGTTTTTGCTTCATTTTCTCGAAATGCATACGCTGAATTAATCACAAACCCAACATTAATGTCTCGCGGTGTTATATAGTATTGATGGAATCCTTTAACATTTTGACCAAGTGCAAGATCACTGGAACTGATTTTCGATGATCCAAACATGTTATCTGTAACAGTTATCGGTTCTGAAATATCCACATTCCCTTTGTTAGTTACAGTGTACAAGTATTCTATAAGATCTCCTACTGTGAAATAAGTTATTGGAGATACTACTTTTTCTATTTTAAGATCTGGTTTCTGTATAGCTAATATTGTTACATTAGTATTATTTGAAATTACTGTATTGTTTGGACCTGTTGCAAACGCTGAATTCGTCACAGAACCAGCATCAAGGTCTGCCTGAGTTATTGTGTAGGTAGACATTCCCTGAACACTTGCACCTTGTGCAAGCACACTGCCACTGACACCTATCGTAATTTGTCCACCAGGTATCTTGTTATCATAAACAGTTATCGGTTCTGGAATATTCACATTCCCTATATTATTTACCGTGTAAGTGTAAGTGATAAGCTCCCCTACATGGCCATAACTTGATGGCGATGCTGATTTTGTTATATTCAAAGCTGGATGCTGATTTATTGCTGTAATTGTTGCAGTAGTATTGTTTGACTTGAGACCATTGGTTCCGGTTGCATTTGCTGAATTGGTTACATGACCAACATCAAGGTCGTGCAGTGTTACTGAATAGGTAGCTATTCCTGTAACGTTTTGACCTGGTGCAAGATCATTGTTACTTATACTAATTGGGCCAGGTATCTGGTCATCTGTAACCATAATATTTCCTAGAATATCCACATTTCCTGTGTTATTTACAGTGTAGGTATATATGATAAGATCCCCTACAGCGGAATAACTTGTTGGATATGTTTCCTTTGTTATGTTCAAAGCTGGTCTTTGAGTTGCGTTTACCGTCGCATTAACGATGTTAGAATTTGTAGCATTGTTTGTTGCAGATGCTGAATTGGTCACAGAACCATTATTAAGGTCTGATTGTTTAATTGTGTAGTTCTCTGTTACGTTAACGGTTTGACCTGGTTCAAGATCATTGCTGGGTAGATTGAATGTGCCAGTTATGTTGTCGTAAACCTTAATATTTCCTAGGATAGCCACATTTCCTGTGTTATTTATATTGTAATAGTATGTGATAAGCTCCCCTACGTGGTCATAACTTGTTGGGTATGCTTCCTTTGTTATGTTCAGAGCTGGATTCTGAGTCGCGTTCACTGTCGCATTAACCGTGTCTGAAACAACTTGATCGTTGTTGAATACACCTATTGTATACACTGAATTGGTCACAGAACCATTATTAAGCTCTGACTGTTTTATTGTGTAGGTAGCTTTTCCTGTAACGTTTTGACCTAGTGCAAGAAAACTGCTATTTATATCGAATGCTAAAGTTCTGTTGTCGTTAACTGTAATATTTCCTAGAATATCCACATTTCCTGTGTTATTTATCTTGTAGGTGTATGTGATAAGGTCTCAGACACCATAATTTTGTTCAGACTGAGACTTTGTTATGTTCAGCGCTGGATTTTGGGCAAATGCTGTTATTTTTGCAATAGTGTCGTTTGAATGGACGAGTGCGTTATTGGAGATCCCTGTTGCATTCGCTAAATTGGTTACATAACCAGCATCAAAGTCCTGCTGTGTTATTGTGTAGTTCAGGGATCCTGTAACGTTGGTCCCTATTGGAAGACCTACGTCACTTATCGTATATGGCAGGGAGTTAGTAGTTTGGTTATCTGTAATATTAATAGGGCCTCCGATGACTCCCTCACTAGTTGATGCGTCGTTAGTCACAGTGTAATTGTATGTGATATTCTGCCCTACATGGGTAAAAATTGTTGGAGATGGTAATTTTTGTAATGATAGATTTAATACAGGAGAAACAAAATTTTCAACATTATGTAATTGAATATCTTGTCTTCCAAAGCCAGGAATTTTGTTACCATCGGGAGTCTGAGCACCTGATATATCTGCTTTCACAGCACCTTTAGCCTCAGAGGGAACTATTGAATCTAGGACAGGCCACATTTCAACTATCACAGTTCTTAGCCCCATTAAGACCTGTTAAATTAAATTGGCAGTTAATTCTATAATATTTATTACTAACTTGCTCTATTGTGGTTGTGTAGTTAGTTACAGTAGCAGTATGTGTAGGATCGTTGTAAAGTTGATCTGCAGTATCAACGAAAACTGCATACACATCATAAGTTAGATCGTAGCCGAAATCATCACCATTTGATGTGTTCATATAAAATTGAGTTGTGACTTCAATAGCATTGAGATCACCGCTAGCGACTTGTATCACCATCTCAAAAGGTACAATCTGGCCAAGAGTAAGAATAGAAGGGTTCAGCTGTGATGGACTATTATTCGCCCAAGCACCCGGGAGAGGATCTTGCTGCATTCATGTGCTGTTTTGTAGTAAGAACTGCGGAGTAAAGGCTGGCGTCATTATTGGGTAGGTAGCGGGGTTGGCAGGATTCCAATTAGCTGTAAAAGCATGCGCTTCAAAAGGTACACAGCTCAAGAAAAGAGTAGTACCTATTATTAATGGCAGCATCACTGAGATCATGGACTTAAAACTGAGTTTACAAATCCACAAATTATTTTTCGCAAATCTGTTCATTATTTGCCCGAAATCTAAAAATAAAACACCTGACTGAGATAATTTCATACTGCTTTTGAGCATAACAACCCACCTCTAATAAAAAAACATCTGACTATTGATATGAATACATCTTCTTACTATCCATACTTCAGTTTGACTGTAAATTAGATTTTACACTGCTCATTTGCTTATAATAATAGATACAGTCTAAGTTAATCAAATTTTCATAACAATTAGATATTGATGTTAGATCTTACTTTTTATATATAATCTAATACATTATTTAATTAATTAGTTTTCACAGATAGTGATTTACATAAATGTTTTGTCCTAAAATTTATGTTTCTTTTCTAAATTTCATATTTTTAGTACCAGATTAAGTTTGTAAGTATAAACCAGTCCTTATATTTTTTAGTTTGTTATTCTGAAACTGATTTTGAAACAAAGACTGGGATATATAATGTGAGATTTTATCTATTTAGTAAGATAGTATACCATCCTCAACTAGGTACATATTTTCCATATTAAAATACTAATCAGAATTTCGATAAACTCATATAAATTTGAGTATTGGAGAGGTTAAATCTCTTAACAATAATTTCTACTTATGTAAAATCTTACTGATTTTATTTTAAAGAATTTTGTTCTTGAAGAACAATGAAAATTTCCTCAGTTAGTTTGAGACAAACTGCTGAAATTGATTCCTGAATTGATTGAAAATTTATTCATATCATTTTTGAGTCCATGCATCTGGACAAAACAGTTTTCTTGGGGAAGATCTAAAGCTGAATTAATCTTTACGTTAAAAATATTTGATTTATAGCAACGGCATTATCTTTAAGATTTTGAACTTGAGAAACAATTAATTAATTGAATTTCTTTCAGAAAATTTATTGATTTTCCTTTGTACATACCAGAAAGTGTCATATTCTGATCGTTCAGAAAAAGAATTATTGATAACTGCAAAGGAGAATAAATCAGAGAATAGTTGTAAAGCTAACTTAATTGCCTTGGTCGTAAGTAAACAGGAAATAATTCAGGACGCTATTTTTATCCATGCAGATCCTGGACATGCAAAAATAGATAAAAAAGGTTCATTTAATAACAAAACAGTAACTTCAGACTCTGATACTGCAATAGCTAAATTTTTGGGACCTACCTCGAATCTATAAAAGAATAGAAAAGAAAGTAAAGTTACGAAAATGAGATTAAGCCAGGTTAAAAAAGATTACAAAAATATCTATATGATATATATCTCTAACACAGAACTCTAGACTTGCCTAGAATAGAGATATTAATTATATAAACCCCATTTTATTTTTTAAGAACAATTTTGTTACCATGCATAATTTTGGCAGTGTACAAAGAGTTCTGTAAATTTTGATTGCTCCATACACTTTTCTTTGCCACAAAAAAGTAGAATTTATCGTTTTTATCAATGCACAATTTTTTGTGATAAAATCTCTGAATTTCTTTAATTACACAAGAAATAACAAAGTTGCCGATTTTGGACTCATGGAACTAATGGGACTCATAGGATAATGTAGAGCTAATGGAACATTTGAAACTAATTACCCTAAACCACAATCACAAATAAAAATATCAGGAAAAAAATTATTGTCAAGAGATTTAAACTTCCCAATGTTCAAATGTGCCTGAGTTTATCGAAACTATCTACAATAAGTTTTGTTAAATCAATTTAGCTAAAAAAAATCGTTTTTCATTAATGATTAGAGAATACTGTTAAACGTAGGTTGCAACCATTCCAAGCAACAAAAATAAAACCAGTTATATTTATTTAGATTTACTTGCAAAAATGTTTAATTAAAGACCAAACAAAAACGTAAAACATGATTAATAGCCACAAATATACAAATGGGCTCCAAAAATGTACCCTGCAAATTTTAAATAAGACTATTAATGATATTATTTTCTCCAGGATGGATAGTTACAGACAATTACAACTCTAGTATGAATCTCAAAAATCTAATAGGGAACTCTGGTCCAAATATCCGTTCTCCAAACACTTACTTTTTCCCTGAGTTTTTTCCTCACTCTCCTCTTTAGAGAAAAGTATTTCCTGTTCCTGTTTTTTTACTTCATATTTCTTAGCCTCAAAATCAAAAATCCCTTTTTGCCTAGAATCGAAGTCAAGGGAAGGCATCTTTATTCCAAAGACCCCTAAAATGCGTTCTACAGGGGGTAAAATTTGCTTTTTAATATAATAATCTACATCTATAGGTATATTATGCCCCCTTACAAAGTCTGGATCCTCAGCCCGATCTACGAAAAGGCCTCTTCCTGCGATAATGACAAAAGGAATCCTTGTCCCTATCGAAGGCATGATACCTGTCCGTCTCTTTAGATTTTCAGCAACAGTCAAATGAGGTTGTTTATTCTTATAGCTGTCTTTTTTTCTTGTAAGTTTTCTAGTAAGCACAAGAAACTCAACTGTTTTCGAATCTCCTCTCGGGTCAAGATTCCTGATCTCGCTGACTACCTTACGGACGTGTTCTACAGCTCCATCAACATCCCCTGCTATAAGTACAAGTTCAAGAACCCTATTAAGTGTCATGGATGTAAGTTCGCACCAGTCCCTGCGAACAGTTTCCATACCCTTAACTTTGATATGATCCTCCCAGCCAGAATTTGTTGGCTCAAAAAGCCAGAGAGCATAGCGTTTTTTTGCGAGAAGTAGAGCTCTTTTTGCAATGGATTCAAATTCTAGCTCCATAGGATCAGGCAGAGATGCAGAAACGATATCCGAAAGTCTGTTCCCAACAAGACTAACCTCTTCAAGAGAAAGGACTCCACTAGACGTGCATTGTACAAAAACACTATCTGTATCCCCATAGACAACTGACAGTACTACTACTCTATCTGAAGGAGAAAGCTTTCCGACTTCATTAAGAAGTAGTCCTGTCGTATCCCTGAGTACTATTTTACCTATAGTATTATTAATAATATCCCGAGTATTCAGTATGTTACTTCTACCGAAACTAGTTACAGCATTCGCAAGAGTCAAACTATATAACCTTGCCCTAGCATACCCAGAATAGCCATAAAAACTATTGAGGAGGATTTTCAGGGCAAGCTGAGTAGCATCAAGTACTTCGTAATCATGTTCATCACATGCCTTTTTCATTCTATCCTTTGTCTCAACCCTCTGGTTAAGCAGGTCTTCGAGAATGGAAGGTACGATTCCCCTACTGACCTCAGGAGACACAAATTCTCCTCCAGAGGGAGACTTGATAATTT
Organism: Methanosarcina sp.; assembly: GCA_003164755.1. GTDB lineage: Archaea > Halobacteriota > Methanosarcinia > Methanosarcinales > Methanosarcinaceae > Methanosarcina. Next base: position 25,711 of record PLUB01000030.1, read on the forward strand.
TCCCATCGGGTCGATCTCCTGTAACTACAGTGGTATAGCAGAGGTTATGTGCCATCATAATGGTTGGGTAAAGAGATTTGTAATCAAGGATTAACACATTTTCCAGAAGACCTTTCTTTGGCTCGAGTACTTCACCGCCTTTCAAGCCCGAACTCATATCGTACCTCTCAGCTGAAAGCTCGTCCCCAGGCTTTGGAAGAATTACCCTATCCCTAAGAGCGAACTCCCTTAGGAGAAGATTTTCAACCATTGAAGTCTGGCCTCCATCAACAACCTCCTGTAGAAGGCTTCCGCTTACCTGAGCAAGAGCGATATATTTGTCAAGAAGCTTAAGCTTAAGGATAAGTTCAAGGGCAAGTTCAGAGTCTCTTCGTGCATAGTCGACAAATTTTTTGAATTTATCTCCCGAATCGATCCAGTGTTCCTCCATCTCCAGGGGAGAGACATCAAGCTTCTCACGATTCAAAAGCTCCTTTGAAACGGCTCTCAGGGTATACTGTTTCAGGCTGAAAGCTCTTCTAACAAGAGGAAGAGCATCCACAACTACCCGACCTCGGATTTCAGTTCGAGTAATAAGCCCGAACTTTCGGTACCCTATCTGGCTACCATCCCTGCCTACAACTGGATTGATTACCTCTCCTTTTACAACAAGCGCTTTGACTCTATCCGTAATGTAAGGAATATCGAAGTCTTGGTGATTATATCCTACAACTATATCAGGATCATACTCGCAAAAAATCTGGAAAAAACGATTGAGCATTTCTGTTTCGTTCCCACAGGACTCTACATCTTCATCCATACCTTCCACAGTCTTTGCCACTAGAATTAGAGTCTTATGGCCATTATATACGGGTTCGAAGGAAAAGCTGATCATGACTATAGGAGATATATCTGGGGAAGGCATTCCTCCATCAAGAGGCAGGCATTCTATATCAAAAGAGAGATACTTAAGAGGAGCAATTTTCAGGCTTTCGATTTTCTTCAACCCAGATGCAAGTACTGCGGAGTTACATACATAGTTCTCACAAAGAGAATTGCCTGCAGAACCTGCCCTTAAGTATCGAGAAGGGGGTATAGGCTTTCCTTCAGCAGAAATCCAGACCATGCCACCGAGGCCTCTGTCAATTAAAAAACGGTTTCTGAAAAGAATATCACTCTCATAAACTTCCCATTTGCTTTCAGCTCTCACAACTCCCTGAATCTTAAGAATCTCAGTCCTGATCTCTGCTACATCCCTTGGCAGACGGGTAGTAATTCTGAGAATCTTTTGTTTTGATTTCTGGTACCCTACCGGCTCGAATTTTTCTACTATTTCCACCTTTTTGACCTGGTCAAAAGTATCCTCTAGAAGTCTTGATACGGCATGCAGGTCTCCAGAAGCTTTGAGATAAAAATAAGGCTCAAAATCCGGGACAAAGCAGCAAACACTATATCCGTCCGCTCCTCTACCAAAGAGACGGATGACAGGGCTACTGTCATTAAAGATTTCATAATCTGCATCCAAGATCTGAAAATCCATAGGCATGGTTTAAGGTTTTACATAACAAATAGCTTTGGTTGCATTATTGAAAATTAAACCATATTTTTCAGAAATTTGTCGAGTCTGAAAATAGGTTACTGGAATGGAGTAGATTGAAAAATCCATCGAAAAATAGAGGATTTAAACGGAATAAAAGACTATCAGAACCGAAAAGCTTTAACTATTGAATTTACTTCCACTCCTTCGAGTGTCAGATACATATCCATGATACACTGAAAATATCGATTCCTAAATACAGTTGTGCTAAAAAAGGATAAAATAAAAAAAATTTTAACCCGAAATTTTCAGGTTCATATCTACTTTACATTCATATTTATTGAAACTTCTGCAATATCGGCGCTATACTCAGCTACCCTTCGTAGGCTTTCAAGAATCATAATAAGTTCAGCAGTACCTGAATATTTATCATCCTGTGTCTCAAGAGAAACACCAAACTGGGAAACTCTCTTGGCCTCCACAACAATTTTGTTGATAGCCTGCAGGTCTTCTTCTGCCATTGAGCCTATTGAGCTTTCGAAAACTTTTAGTGAAACTTCAGCCAGTTCAAATATATGGTCATCAGCATTTATCCCTGCATGCATTTTCAGGACGTTCCTAGCTATTTTTACAGCATGGTCTCCCACACGCTCTATACTTTTTATAATAAGTCTGTACCCCAAGCATTTTCGTGGATCTCGAATCCCTATCTTATTAGAGAGTTCAATATCCTCAATTGAGGCTTTGAGCTGGCGGACACCAAGAAGATAGAAACGGTCCACATCCTCATCTCTCTGGATGACATCTTCAGCAATTTCCTCAATGTGATCCCTCAGAGCAGTCATTGAGTCCTCAAGCATGGAAAGTACAAGTCCATACATGTTTTTGATTACCCTGCAAAGAGGGAGGTCATTGTAATTAAGCAAGCACTGGAAAACCAGTTCATTCCTAGATTCCTCCACAAGTTCAAGACCTATCAATTTATGACGCACTGAGTCCTTGATAAACTTACGATCATAAGCACTAAAACCTTTTTTGGTAGTCAACCTGATAGAATCATAACCAGCAAGATAATGAGAAATTAGAATTCTGAGATTGCTTTCCGCACCATCTGAGTGAATATAATCAATTGTTGCTTTAATAGCAGCTTGTTCGCTTGAAATAGTACTGGAAGAAACAATTAGGGTTCTGTTAGGCATGGGTGTAAGAGTTAGCGTGTCTCCAGCTTCAAGCCCAATATCCCTTACCCATTTAATGGGGAGAGATACAATATAAGTAGAATTTCCAGTAAACTGAACTTTTCTTTTGTCCTTAGTAATAAATAATCCCCCTAAAGTTATTCTAATTGATTTAACAAGATCTATATAGACAATAGTAATACATAAAATTATCTCTGGAGTTGATAGTTCAGAATCTTACCAGTTAATAAATAAGTGATATAAGTCCAGACAAAATACAAAAATTATAGAAGGTAATGGAATCGGGGATTATGGCTCCAAGCAAATGAATCCATTCTGAAATATATATAGTTATTTTTCTTTGCTAAGATCAAAGATTTCATTACCTAAAATAATTATTATATATTTTTTATTTAAATTTATAGTTGCCAAAACTAACGTCTGTTGTCAAAACTCTGATCAGAAATATTCCAATTTCTATTTGTTTAAAGCAGACTCATAAATTCTATTCCACTGTTCTAGCATCAATGACTATCAAGAAGTTATCCATATACTCAGGTCAAAGAATAGGTAAAGAATATTCTGGAAAGCTCGTTACACAATCACCTGAGGAAAACTAGCTTAAAGCTGTTAAAATAAGTAAATCACCAAATGTTTGCTTAACAAATTTAAGCCTTTAATCAAAGTGTCAAAAAGTATGGATTTGCTGCTGTTTTCATAGATGATCGTTATTCTGGTGACAAGAATAGAAGCTATGTGGTAGGTGGAACTAGAAAAGCATCATCTAACACTTAATCTCATATTCAAAGTGTCATCTAATATAATGGGAAAAAAATCAGAATCACAATCTTACCCAACTAGCCTGATATATCATTCGTTATTTTATGATTACATCCATAAAGATAATTGATGAAATTGGGATCTAAGTTAATTAAGGTTCTGTCCATCCATCTGAAATTAGAGATATAAACAGTTAGAAATATTGGATAATCAATGAATCTCAAGTGAACATTTTTATGATTTCCACCATCAACTTGAACTTGAAAAGGATACATGAAAAAATGAAAAATAAATATTCAAAATTATTTTTCTGTGAAAATCGTAAAAAATGGTTTCATTTTATTTATTAACCGAGCCAGTTGGTGAAGGATTGTATTTACAACAAAATACTATTTTAAAAAAGTTATAAATGATAAAATATTATTTCAAAATTAATATATATAAGTTTCATATAACTATAAAACACGCTACTTTATTACTGGAAGCGCATACGAAATCTTGAAACTAGAAGTTACAAACAACCCTTATAATTTGTGAAGACACTTGACACGAGAAAAAAAAGTTAAAAAGATATTATGCCATCGAGAACAGGTAAATTAGAACACTACAAAATAGGAGTGAGATGTCACTCTTTATGGAAAATCCAGCTTTTCAAGAGCCTCTCTCATACGCAAAGATTATTATAGGGGTGGAGCCATATCGATATGCGGAAACTCCAGTATTGGTGGTGTGTAAAAAAATGAAATCTTTTGCATTAGTCCGGGCCGATGACTCGGATAAAGTGAAAATAGCATTACATGACCTGGAACGATACGGACATATTCAATTTTCAGCTACCCCCAAGTGCATAGAACCAAACTATGCTGATGAGCTCCTTGTAAGCATAATGGGAGTATCCCTCAGATCAAAATGCAACTCTGCAGCACTAGTAGAATTGAATAATCACGCAGGTGCAGCAATCAGTAGGTTAAAAAAGATTCATCCTCCTGCTCATATAATCATAATCAGTCCAAGACATAAAATGTTTGAAGAATTAGCTGTCAAGTTTTCGAAATATCCGGAATTTGATCGAACATTTAATCATCAAAAAGGTCCACAAAGTGTAGAAATGATTCAGGAGAAAGAGGAAACTTCGAATCCTATGCACAAGGACTAAAACTTTTCCTACAAAATGCCCATATAAATTTAGAACTGTTCAGACTACCAAAAATTAGTCAGAAGAAATTTATTTTTATGCAAACGATACTTCTGGTTACTAATTGATGGAAAAAAATCAAAATTTAGTACCAAACCCCACTACAAAAAACTGATTTGTTCTTGTCACCACTCTGGGTATAAATGGATTATTCAAAATCAAATATTTTAATTATCCTTTGTGCTTATTTTCCTTCCGGATTTTCAACATAGTTTTTAATTATATCAAAAGTTGTAACATAACCAAGAATACAATATAATCCTCATCACTTCACAATATAACATTCACACTTTTTTTTAATCTTTGAGTATTCTTTAAAGATTTTTCTTGTCGCGATACTTTTTTTAGAGGAATGTGATACACATTTTATTTCAAGAGCATTTATGCACCATTCATAAGCATATAACTAAATTATTGGGTTTATCCAAACCCTCTCTAATCTACATCAATCTTGAAGTAGAATATTTTGGTTTAGAACCAACGAAAAAATGTACATTATCATCATTATTACAGATTGCATTAAAATTAAAATAGTACCCTTTACCAATCTCAAAGCAAATAGATTCCAGAGAATTTCAAAAAACTCCTTAGTATTGAGTATTTGAGAGTCTATATCTCTTAACACTAATTTTCATTAATGAAAACTCTTTCCGATTTTGCTCTTAAAGAGTAATATAAATTTCTTCAATAACTTGGAGACAAACTTACTGAGGTTGATCCCTTAATTGATTGGAAATCTTCTCGCATCATTTTTGGCCCATATATTCACAAAACAGTTTTCTGATACAGAACCGAAGATAATATCATAATTATGTTCAAAATGATTGTTTCACTGAAATAGCATTATCTTTCCGACTTTGAACTTTAGAAACAGGGTATTGATCGAATTTCTTTCAGGAAATTTCTTGATTTTCCTAAGTATATACCAATCAATACCACAGCCTGGTTATTCAGGAGAAAGATATTGAGAACTATAAAAAAATATTTTGACTTTTGCAAAGTCGACTTAATTGCTTTGGTTTGAAAATAAAGACGGGGAGTATTTAGGAAGCTATTTTTATCCATAGATACTGATCATGTAAAGACAGATAAACTTATAGAAAATTAAGCAAAAAAATGAGAAACAGAGACGGGGACTGGAGAAAAAGAAATATAAGTAAGATTTTGAATGTAAACTTCATAGCATAATAGACAGGGATTAGATCTAATAAGAAAATTCAAAAACAACAACTGTATCACTCCATGATTCGAGTGTAGATTTATCATAAAAAAATTAAGTAGTTTACAGAGACAGAGAATACATTGGAGCAAAATCAAAAGGTCATGATGCAACAAAGAGAAGAATAGTAAGCGAACACCCTATGAGAATAATAGATATATTGCAGAACAAGAAAGTAGCTCAAAATAATTAAAAGTGAACGATTTTTTGCAGTAGCAAAAAGATATCCTAAGAAGGAAAAGTTTTTGTTACCATCGTTCAAAGAGTTAATCTAAGATGTTGTGCACATCTTTTTGTTATAATATCTATCAGTTGATGAAATTGAATCACATCAAGAAATCAGCAAGAGAGATTGGAACAGGATCCCCACGAAGAAAAAACAAGACGTAGATAGAAATTCTCCATAATATTTAAATAATATCTAAAAGTTTATAATAAGCATCAATACATTATTTCTACCTTAATTCTATTTTAAGACTAAATCCAGCATCTTGACAATTTAATTATTGAATAGAATACATGAACAGTTTCCCATCAGAATGCTTCCTCGTAAGTTTTCAGTCTATCTCCTTTTGTGCTTATTTTTTCTCTTCGGGCCATGCAACAACTCAATGACCATGCAACCACCCAATGAGTCAGAGTCGCAACGTCGCATATTTGTATACCATTACCTGTAATATCCGTTACTTTGATCTCTATTTAGGCGACATTGGGCCAAAGCAAATGCTTTGGAATGTAATGGGATTCAGAGTTTATTAACACGAATAATAATTAAATTGTTGTGGCACTGGATTTAATATAATGGTAAGTATATATGGAAACGTTTTCACCATATATGAGGATATATTAAGGCATTGTTGGTTGGCAAGTAAAAATTAGTGACGTACTGAAGTTGTTTGATCAATTGATACCTACATCTCTTACCTGAAATATGATTACTGTTCGCCATTTATAAATATTCATTTACTTTGATCGTTAATCAGTTATTGATTTATAGGATTCCTTCAAAAAGGTAAAAATATGTCTTTCGAAGAGGCAATAAAAGATCTGGATTCTGATATTATTATTGATATCGAAGTCATTCCTGGCTCCAATTTGATCTCAGTTCCCAATGGTTACAACGAATGGCGCAAGAGAATTGAAGTAAAGATAACCAAAAATGCCCATAAGGGAAAAGCAAACGAACAATTGGTCGAATGTTTTGCCGCACTCTTCGGGATTAGTAATTCAGATATTCGGATCTTTAGTGGGAAAACAAGTAGTAAGAAATCTTTATTAATAAAAGGAATTTCTTACAAACAGGCTGTTTCTATTTTTGCAGCCTATTTTAAAAAATGAAAAATGGACTATTAAAATAGGATAGTTTTAAGGGTAATTTACCCAGATTTTAAAAAGTAAAATTTCAGCCTCTGATTATCCAGACTATTGAATAGATAGGATAAGGTTGTATAACACCGTGGTCGATCATGAAATTTACAGAAGGAAGCTTGAAAAAATTGAAGAGTTGTTATCCAAACTTTCAGAGTATTCAGGAAGAGGAGCAATTATCATCGTGGAGGGGAAAAGAGATATCTTTTCATTGAGAAGGCTGGGCATTGAAGGCAATTTTGAGCTTGCAACCAACACCTCTCTCTATAATTTTACAGAGACAATTGCAAAAATTGGGAATGAAGTAATCGTACTCACAGATTGGGATAGACGGGGTGATTTACTTGCTGTAAAGCTTTCAGGATATTTCGAAAATTTTGGTCTGAAACCTGAGCTTCAGATACGCCACAAAATGAAGCTGATATGTCATAAGGAAATTAAAGATGTGGAAAGCCTTTATACATACGTTTCCAGGTTAAGATTGAAGACAAATTCTTGCTTTTATTCTGATTTAATGTAATTATTTCGCGACTTAAAATCAATCTAAAAATGTTGGTTTTGAGTTGTGAAAAATGTGTAATTTTCAAGATATGCTGAAAGAAAAATACAATCTAAGCCAATAATTAAAGCAAATGAGTTTTAAAAAACTTATCAATCAAATTTTATATAAGAACACTATGAATACTTTTTTCCTAAACTTTAGTAGTTAAAATTTAAGAGGATTTTGTAAGCCCTTAAAATTCATCATATGTTTATTAGCAGCATATAAATGAATCATGAAAATCAGAAACGTATTGAAATCTTCTAAGATAAATGATTTACTTATATATGATAGATTATTTTAGATATTAATTAATGGTAGCCAAAAATATTCAGTCCTATTGTCTCAAAACAGTAATAAGATTTGTATGTGAGACGTATATATTCTACCATCTCAAAAAATTAAACATAAAGAGCTTATCCAAAGAATAAAACAATACTAATTTCAAAACCAAGTGAAATCTCTCAAAGCTCTTGATATAGATGAAATGATCACAAATAAAATATTTTAATTCCCCAATTTTTCCTTTTCCCCCCTACTTTACCTGATTTTCAGCGTGGTTTTTAATTAGATCTCAATTTGTGCCATAACCCACAGTTCCAATGTAACCTCCATCACTCCGTAGTTCATAATGCAAAATAAGAGATAGGGTTAAACTAAAAACCTCATTTATAAATTTTAGTTATATACATTTATGCTAAAATATATATACTGGCGAAAAAACAAATAAGAAAACCTCCAGAAAAACATTTTATGGGTATCAAAAGAGGAAATAAAGCCACATATGAAAAAAGTTCGAATTTGATCTGTTTGTATTTCTCATTGAGGAATAGCTGAGACTAAAATTAAGGGTTGAAGTAATGGTGAAATTTATGAGGTAGATGGATGGAATAAAATGGAAGAGAGATTTTAGCGAAGTATTGAAACTACCAAATGTAACCCTTCAAAACCTAAAGAATAGTGTTGTAGCCCGAACGCACTAACTCCGAAAGTTCATTCTCTGGTCTTCCGCAGTCACTTCCAGTTACCCTCGTGTCGGTCAATGTCACACTATTGTTGTACCGCATTGGGGTTGTCTGTACACTCACAGTCAGGATTTCCCATTACCTCGTGCAAGGACCTATACAATGCGACTGTTGAGTAGAGTATGTAATAATATATATAAATATATGTATCGAACAGTAATTTTGAATCTCAACAGCTTCGAAACCATTTTTACAAATCAGAATAAAATAAAAGTTGCAGTAGAACAACTAGCTTCAAGAAACTGGGTATATTCGCATCCAAGAGCTTGAACAAATAAATTATTCAAAATTAAATAATTTAATTATTAACTTTTTTTCGTCCTGTTTTTTTATTTTCAACATGATTTATAATTTAATCGGAAGTCTTACCATTAATCACAGTTCCAATGCAACCTCCAGCATTCCAAAGTTCACCATAAAAAGATGTTTTTAATCTCAGAGTATTATTTAAAGATTTTGCTTTCTGTGAGATATTTATATAATTTGCATCACTCTTTGAGGATAATATTTCTGTTCTGCACCAACGAAAAGATGCTTATGATCACCGATACTACCTATTCCGTCAACTCAAAAAAGTACCTTTTACCAATTTCAAAGCATATATATTTCAAATAGCTGATAATGTCATTATTCGATAAAATTTTTCCAATTTACTCAATAAAAAAACATTCATATCTTAGAGAATTTATATAAATTCCTATGAATTTAAGTATTAAGGAGTTGAAATCTCTTAACAATAATTTTTACTCATGAAAACTCCTACTGAATTTGCTCTTGAGAAACAATGTACTGATTGAATTTCCTTCATAAGATTTCTTGTTTTTCCTGAGTACATACCAGACAGTAGCAAAGTCTAATCATTCCGAAAAAGAATTATTGATAACTTCAAAGAAGAAAATATATGAAGACAGTTGCAAAGCCAACTTTATCGACTTAGTTTTGAGAAATAAAAGGGAATGATTACACATAGTCTTTTAAATAAACATACTAACAGAGCTTTCTTAACTGGAACTGAAAATAGACCCGATAGAATATATGATTAATAAATTTCAGGAAAGCCCCACATCCAGGCAGTAAATAGCAGCTACATGGATTTCCCCTTTAGACACAAAAGTTGATGAGGTCCCTTTTATGACTCTCGATACTTTGAGCTAAGGGATGCGAGCGCACATACAACTATTTTTTCAGAAGGAATTATGTAGCATAGCTGACCTAGTAAATCTTAATGGACTCCCGAAATTCCTCTAATGCATGCTCTGACAGAGCAGAAGAACAAAACACAGTACAATAACTGCTATCAGCATTTCAGCTCATTCCTATGATCATGTCTTATACATGGTGGAAAGTATTGTACAAGTTGTGAATTGAATTCAGAAAACTAAATTTATAATCATTACCAAAAAAACACAAATCAGCCACCAGAATTTTGGGAAAAAATTTAAAATAAAAGTAGGAGAGCTATGATATATGCGCGTTTCTATTAGCAAATCATCAATTGATGGGGAAGTCTTTGCTCCACCCTCAAAGAGTTATACTCACAGGGCTATAACCCTGGCAGCCCTTTCAAAAGAATCAATTGTACGTCACCCTCTGATTTCCGCCGATACCCTTGCTACAATCCTGGCTTCAGAGATGTTCGGGGCCTTGATTGAAAGGGAGGAAGAAAATCTCATAATTCATGGAGTTAATGGGAAACCCAATGTTCCGGAAGATGTAATTGATGCTGCAAATTCAGGGACAACACTCCGCTTCATGACGGCAGTTGCAGGCCTTACTGATGGAATCACAGTGCTCACTGGAGATGACTCACTGCGCACCCGGCCGAATGGACCTCTTCTTGATGTTCTCAACAAGCTGGGTGTCAGCGCCTGCTCCACTCAAGGAAACGAGAGAGCTCCGCTTATAGTCAAAGGTGGATTTAAAGGAACTGAGGTGAATATTAATGGGTCTATCAGTTCTCAATTCATCTCCGCCATCCTTATAGCCTGCCCACTTATAGAAAATAGAACCACTCTTTCCCTTATAGGGAAATTGAAGTCAAAACCCTATGTGGACATAACAATTGAGATGCTTGAACTGGCAGGAGCTAAAATTTCAATGGACAGTGACAATGGAACTAGGTTCATTATCCCCGGGAAACAAAAATATGATCTTAAAGACTATGCAATTCCCGGCGACTTTTCTTCTGCTTCTTATCTTCTTGCAGCCGCAGCTCTGACAGACAAATCGAAAATTACAGTCAAAAATCTATATCCCTCTAAACAGGGGGATAAGCTGATTATTGAAACTTTGAAACAAATGGGAGCAGATATAACATGGGATAAAGAAGCTGGTACTGTAACTGTTAGAGGAGGAAAACATTTAAAGGCAATCACCTTTGATGCCGGGGCAACCCCTGATCTTGTCCCTACAGTCGCTGTTCTGGCTGCAGTTGCTAACGGGATCAGCAGGATCGAAAATGCAGAACATGTCCGATATAAAGAAACTGACCGACTTCGTGCCCTTGCAACCGAACTTCCAAAGCTTGGAATCAAACTTAAAGAAGAGAAGGACAGTCTGACCATCATCGGAGGTAAACTTAAGGGAGCAGTAGTTAACGGCTGGCACGACCACAGGATGGTGATGGCCCTTGCAATAGCAGGGATGGTGGCAGGGAATACTACAATTGACACAACTGAATCTGTATCCATCTCTTATCCTGACTTCTTCAAAGATTTGTCCAATCTTGGAGTAAAAATCAAGCAGCTTCCGGAATAATGAGTTAGCATCCATAATTGAAACCTGTAGAATCTCACATTGCAATACTCGCCTATTTTTGAATTGGCTAATCAGAAAAAGAAAATGTGAATCATCATATTATCCTAGAGAATAGCAAAAATTTATCATTTATTCTACTAGCAATTGACTGTAGAGAATTTTGATAAACCTCTGATTTTCACGAGTTATTTATAGACCACTTATAAGAATATGACGAAATTCAGGGGTTTATCGAAATCCTCTGTAATCAATAACTAACGCAGAAAATAAAAAAAATCTTGAAAAAAGAAGTTCCTAATAGTTGTTTTTGCCCAGTTATTTATCTGTTTTTCAGTTTTTATCAGTTCCTCTAATTTCAAGCTTTCAAATATATGAACTTTAGTTATGGAAGTCGACACCTAACATTTCAGCTATTATAGATAAATATTCAATCACATTTTGGAAACTTGATAACAAAACTTGTGGGAAAAGTATACAAATAAAATATTTTCCTTATATCTATGATTAGAAAAAATAATCAAGAAATACTGTTGATTATTTTTTATAAAATATTACCCCCATGTCCAATATATACATGATTGAAAAAAAAGTTTTTCTTGAGAAGGATATTATGCTGGAAAGCAACTTAATCGTCGCCAGCGGGCAAAGTTATGGTAAAACCTTACTGTAACTTGCAGGCTTGAACTTGGTAAAAGTGAGATTGTTCAAAGCAATGTGAAACCAAGAAGTCTAGTGTATTACAGCGGCAAAAATCCTGAGAAATATAGCGATAATATCTGAGCTGATCCTTCTGAATAGAGCTAGAGTAATGCCGCTACTTGCCAGAGAGATACTCATGTCAAACCTGGATGTGTGTTATAGGTAATGTAAAAGCAGGACTTAACCCTAAAATAATAGGGAAGATTTCTATAAAAAATATAGAACCATTAACAAACTTAATTATCCGGAGTGAAGAATAAATTTCGTTAAATCATTAATTTATTCCTTCTCCCTTCAAAACTTACCTTTTTAGCCGTTCTTCTTCTAAAAGTTTTAGAATATAATCCCTTAAACGATTAGCTTCGGGACCTGTACGACATCTTGGCCTGGGAAGATTTATATCTACAATCTCTTTTACTCTTCCTGGCCTTGATGTCATAGCTACCACCCTATCTGAGAGAAAAACAGCCTCATCAACGCTGTGGGTCACAAAAAGGAAGGTCACATGTTTTTGCTCCCATATCTTAAGGAGCTCATCCTGTAGGATATTTCTAGTTTGAGCATCGAGGGCTCCAAAAGGCTCGTCCATCAGGAGTACTTCGGGCTCATTCGCAAGAGCTCTTGCAATTGCTGCTCGCTGCTGCATTCCTCCAGATAGTTCAAATGGATAGCTATTTTTGAACTGTCCCAAGCCAACAAGCTCTATATACTTCTCCACCTGTATCCTGGCTTCAACCTTTTTAATCCCTTGCATTTCGAGGCCAAAGGTGATATTATCCATAACGGTTCTCCAGGGAAAGAGGGAGTATTGCTGGAAGACCATGCCCCTTTTAGGATCTGGGCCTGTTATAGGAATCCCGTTTAGAGTAATTTCGCCGGAGGTAAGGGTTTCAAGTCCCGCAATGATTCTAAGCAGTGTCGTCTTGCCACAACCAGAAGGACCCAGTAGGCAGACAAACTCCCCATTCCCCACATCAAATGCCACTTTTTTTAAAGCCTCTGTCTCAGACTTATCTTCTTTTTTTATAAATGTTCGTGAAACATTTATTACGCTTACTCGACCCATTTTACACCACAGTTCCTGCAGTCCATTTCAGTAATTTTGCATCCACGTAATATCTAAAAAAATGATCGATGAAAAGTCCCAAAAATCCCAGCAGGAGCATATACACTACCACAAAATTCATTCTGTGAAGATAATAATTAAACCAGAGCTGGTATCCAAGTCCCCTTTCGCTGGCTCCGAACATTTCTGCAGCAACAAGGCACATCCAACCTACTCCCATGGCAATTCTGATTCCTGCAACAATTGAAGGCATAGCTGAGGGGATAGCAATAAAACGTATGAGTTTTACATTTTGGGTGCATCCAAGAACCTTGGCTGCCTCAACATTAACTTTCGGTACATTTTTGAAACCTGTGTAGGTATTGATAACAATTGGAAATACCATTCCTACAAACACAACAAAACCTGCAGCTTGATGTGTAAGTCCAAACCATACAATTGCAAATGGAATCCAGGCAAGCGGAGGGATCGGACGCAATATTTCGATTATAGGGTCCACTGCTCTGTTTACTTTTTTAAACCATCCCATAGATATTCCGAGGGGAATTCCAATTATAAGCGCTGCAGTAATCCCTAATGAAAAGTGAAGTAAACTTATGAATATATCCATAAAAACTAGCCCGTTTTTGACAAGGGCAAAGAAAGAAGTTATTACATCATAAAAACTAGGAAGAAGAAAATTATTCTGTACAATTCCATCCGCTACAAGCTGCCAAATCATGATTACAATTATGAGAGACAATGCTTCAATACTGTTTTCTTTGATTATTTTGATGAAACTAATTTTCATATCTAATCAAAAGAAGTCTTACTTTTTTATCTTTCCGGCAGACTTCATTTTTCATAACAAAAATTCAAAATTCGGAAAATACCATTATATATCAAATTTATTAATACATCTAGACATATTTTATCTGATCCAAAACTCCTTTAGGTGCAAAATATTTATACCTATTGAAAGTCTTTATACGATTTCAGAGGTTGAATTTCATGAATGCTGCAGATAAAGTTATTAAATCAGCTTTCGAATCCGATGATGTATTTCAAAAAACACTTTCAATTGTAATTAAGGAGGACCTTAACCTCACTGCCGTAGATTTTGCCAAAAAAGCAAATATCCCTCCAAGCACCCTATATAAGATCCTAACAGGTAACCGAGATCCGAATATCAAAACACTTCGTCAGATAGTGAAAACTATCCGCGATATCACAGAATTGGACAGTGGAGATTTTATAGCAGTTATTGCAGCTCGCTCTGTGCTTGACAATATCGTAGAAACTAAAAAAAAAATAGCTGGCAGACTGGTCACAATAAGGGAATATTCAGCAACCTCAATGGAAGAAGCAATAATAGCAGCTGTTAACGCTGAAAGAGATGGAGCAAAAGCCCTGGTATGTGCCCCAATAGTAAGCCCAACTATAGAAAAAATTATAAATATTCCTGTTACAACCATCATCCCGAAAGACAGCCTTATAGATGCCATCGAACTTGCGCTTAAAAAAATCGAATGAGACTTCGAAAATAAAAACATAGATCAAGCCATTATAGCTGGGAATAAATGAACTAAATTCAAATTTTACAAAAAATCTGTAAATAATTTACAATAATCTCAAACAGTGCTAATTAGAATCATAGTACTCACTTGAAAAATTAATACTTCAAAAACTGAGAAAAATGGATTTATCGTAGCAGACCTATATTTTACTACTAAGGAGAATTTCTAAAACTCCTTTGCATTTAAGCGTTGGAGAATTAAAATGCTTAATAATAATTTGTACATGTGAAGACTCATGCTGATTTTGCCTTTAAATAAATGATATAAACTTCTTCAGTCATTTGAAGACATAATGACTGAAATTGATTCCTTAATTGATTGAAAATTTTTCATATCTTTTTAATTAACATATTTTAACAAAACAGTTTCCTGAGAAAAACCTAAAGATGAAGTAATAATTATGTTTAAAATGTTTTTTTACAGCAACGGCATTATCTTTCAGATTTTGAACTTGAAAAACAATGTATTATTGATTCTTTTTTAGGGGATTACCTGGTTTTCCTGAGTACATACCATAGAGTATCACAGTCTGAGCATTAAGAGAGAGCATTAGTGATAATTGCAAAGAAGAAAGACTATGAAAAGATTTGCAAAGCCAACTTGATTGTCCCGAGTTAAAAATAAAAAAGGTAATTCTTCAGGACTCTACTTAATCCATTCAGATCCTGGGCAGCAAAACTGGATAAACCAAACGAGAAAGAACCTAATATAAGGTGAATCAGAGACAAAACCTAAACAAAAAGGGTGCAAAGTCACACTTCAAATATAAAATTTATAATACAATAGACAGGAATTAGGAGCTTATCAGAAAATTCAAAACAACAGCTACATAACTTCATGATTCGATTTTGGATTTGTCAGAAAAATTAAATTTTTTACAGATACAGGATACTTTAGAGCAAATCAAACAGTCTTGCTACAACAATGAAAAGATCAGTAAAAAACATCTTATAAAAATGAAATATATATTAAGAAACAAGAGAATCAGCTCGAAAAAACTCTAAATGAAAGAATGTATACAGTAACTAAAAAGCTACTCAAAGCATGAAAAGAATTTGTCGCTAATGTTCAAATAGTAAATTTGGAGATTTTTTGTGCAGCTTTTTGTCATAATCCCTATTAGTTAATGATATTGAACATAAATGAGTATTTGGATGACAGCTTAAGC
This sequence comes from Methanosarcina sp., assembly GCA_003164755.1. Classification (GTDB taxonomy): domain Archaea; phylum Halobacteriota; class Methanosarcinia; order Methanosarcinales; family Methanosarcinaceae; genus Methanosarcina. The sequence continues at coordinate 41,779 of PLUB01000030.1, forward strand.
TATCTTTAAAATCAAAAAATAATCAACCAAAAAAAATCAAGCCAAATACAGAAATCAGCAAAAAATTAGGATAGTACTTCCTCAGTAAAAAAACGATGCAAAGCAGGATCCACTATCAACATAATGATATATAAGCAGTAAACCCATTTTATGACACTAATGTAGCTTAAAACCCATATTTGGCAAAAAAGGAGTTTATTAGGCACAAAGAGCTTCATGCCTCCAAATTCCCATAAGATCCAAAATTATATTTCATTATCTTTTGTTATGACATTTTTTCCAAATATTTCGTCGATAAGAGACTTTTGTTGAAACAAATACGGTATAAATTTATAATATTTTATAGGTTAAATTAAAATATAAATCGGATCATTAATAAAATTATCTAAAAAATTTGATTACCAAAGCAAACTTCTAGTTAATCAGCAAGACAAAAACCACCAAAAACATTAAAGTCCAAGTACATTATTATATAAATCGATAAATGAAGATATATTTACAAATAAAATCCCCCGTCAGTTACAATACCAACAAATAGTGTGCATCACAAATAAGGCTTTTAACGAGAAAAATTAGTAAATACAGTACCAACAAAATATCTAAATGCATTTTAAATTTTAATTAGTATAGGGTAAATATGGCAACTATCCAGAGTTTCCGAAGGCTCGC
>PLUB01000007.1 GCA_003164755.1 Methanosarcina sp.
AAGATACTACAGATTCCCATGGGCCTTATTTTTTAGGTGGCGTGCTCGAGTCAATTGAAGATAACATCCCAATTCTTATAATAATACCCCCAAAACTGCTCATATCCCTTGTTTATTTATTATCATTATTTTGGTCATCGTTCATTAAGTAGTTGATGTTTTTTAGCAATTATCTCGATATCAAAAATAAGTCTACTGATTCTATTTTTGAGTTGTGATATTTCTATATTATTTTGATGTTATTTCAAGAATACTCTGAATGCCATTTTTCAGCCATTGTTGTGCCGCGTTTCAGTGAGGTTACTTTAGAGTAGATCTGCTTCAGTACATAAACATACAAAAATTCTTTTCATTGGAAACTTAATCTTAAAAACATCAACTACTTAATGACAGACTAACTGAGTTGTCAAAAGATGTAAATTGCCAACTCATCCAAAACTAAAGAAAATCATTAACCAACAATCAAAGAAAATGAGCTCACAAAAAGTTGCCAATTAAATCTTAAATAATATGGTTAATGATATCTTTTTTCCCAAGCTGAATAGTTACGATTTTATTTTAATTTAACATCGCCTTTTTTTGGATCATTAGAAAGATCCCTGTTTTCTTCAAACCATCTGCAGTATTCATCAGGGCACTGTGTCTCAGGACACCCATGTATATATTCTAATATATCGTGCATTTTTGCACTGGCCATTGATACTGATACATCGGCACTTCCATAATAAATACGGATTTAATCATTCACTAAGACCCTCCGCAAGGGAAAACAACATCATTAACGTCCCCACTGCGTTCATACATTTCAAGAGGCCCGAAAACCCATCCTTCAGATCTGTGAAGAACTTTCGTGGGATTTTCAAGATCAAGAAGAGCCAACCCAAGTCTATAACTTGCTTTTGACGTAGTCTGGCGTAATCCGTGGTACATAATTAACCATCCGTCAGATGTGCGGATTGGTTGGGGGATAGACCTATCTTATTGGCATCCCACCATCCACCTTCTCGAGCATACAGAAGAACTTTGTAGTCTCCCCAGTACTTCATATCTGGAGAAAAGGGTATCCCATATATTAGCCTTCGAACCAATCATACGAGATACCGGTCGATGTAAAACTGCCCACTTACCATCAATTCTTACAGGAAAAACAGCAGCATCTTTATTTTCAGGAGGTAGGATGGCTCCTACACGATCAAAATTACGAAAATCTTCTGTAAAGGCAAGAGCTGGTAGGGGTCCAGAATCCGACCAAGCCGTATATGTTACAGCCCATTTTCCCATTTCATCGATGTAAGTTATACGCGCATCTTCAATACCGTATATCTCTTCAGGAATAGTTTACAGGATCGGCAACAAAGGTTGGTTGGCTGTCAATTTCCCAACCTTCAATTCCGTTTTTACTCCTAGCCATGGTAAAATGAGAAAAACCCCTGTGATCTTCAACACGCACCATTAATAAGGTTATACTGTTAACGATAGCTGCTGCAGGATTAAATACTGAATGGGCCTGATACGGCCAATCTTCAACTGTAAGTATAGGATTTTTCTGACACCTTTGGAACAGTTCTCCGTGGTCTTCCCAGATCATGTTATCTTCCTCATTCCTTCTGATTTGTTAATGACGTATTCTTAATTCTTTGCAGAGCCCAAGCATCTGCTTCATCACTGACTCTGAGTTGCAATCGTGTACTAAATGCTTTATTTTCATGTTTCTTTAAAGCGTTCAAATTGCAAATAGCGGAAGCCGAAAAATGATGAAGGCAGTCTACTGAGGCTATCCATTCCCTATAGTTTGTCCGTTATGCTTTAAAAGAAGCCGTCTCGCCGCCGACATCAAGAACTTTGCATTATGGAGGCAGACTTTCCAAAGTGAACATGGCATTACATTAGCCTTGTTCCGTCCCCATAGCAACACTTATGTGATTTTAAATTCCCAGGCCATTGTTCTTTCCATCTAGTTTGAATCTGGAATGCTGTAAGTCCAAGATTTCTCTCAAAACCGTGGGTATTCCCTCTACAATATCCTCGGCGATCAATCCAGGACCATGCAGTGAAGCAACCCTCCCGTGTATCCATGCGGAGGCAGCCGCAGCCTGAAAAACCGGCATTTTTTGTGCGACAAGGCCGAGAATCATTCCCGCCAGAACATCCCCTGCGCCTGCCGTTGCAAGCCATGACGGTGCGTTATGGTTAACATGGACGTGACCATCGGGAGAAGCAATAACGGTTTCGGCCCCCTTCAACAAAACAACGCATCCGGCGCGTTGAGCGGCGATAAAGGCCCGCGAAGGTTTATCTCCTTCTATCTTGCCGAACAATCGTGTAAACTCGCCTTCGTGCGGAGTCAGCACGCACTCGACGTGCAGGGCTTGAAATAATATTTCCGGCATATCCGCAAAATTGGTCAAACCATCCGCATCCACTACTGTCGGACGCTTGGCTGCCAGAGCCACCAGAACGTCTGCTTTTTGCGCGGAGCCAAGGCCAAGACCGGGACCGATGAGAAGAGCGGGCTGATGCTCGTTGTCGATCAATGTCTGCCACTCTTGCGTCGTGTCGCAGGGACGAACGATTATGCTTTCCAGCGCCTCGGCGTAGATCGGCAAAGCAGCTGCTGGAGAGGCGAGCATCACGAATCCCGCGCCAACGCGTTGTGCCGCGCGGGCTGCTAAACGCGCCGCTCCTGTCATAACTGCTCCGCCCAGGATTAATGCTGTGCCTCGGCTGTACTTGTGGCTGTCGGCTTGAGGAAAAGGAAAAAGACTTTTCCAAACGTCTGGCGTGTTTTCATCGACACTGCTTGGTGAATGTTTGTTCATTTCTTCTAGTTAGATTCTTCTTCAGCTTTGAGTCTGCCTCATGAAACTGTTTTGTTAAAATGTGTGAACTCAAAAATTATACGAAAAAGTTTCCAATCAATTGAGGAATCAATTTCAGCAATTTTGTCTCCAATTGACTGAAGAAGCTTGTATTCTTCTTTAAGAGCAAAATCAGTAAGAGTTTTCATAAGTAGAAATTGTTGTCAAGAGATTTAAACTCTTCAACACTCAAATGCATAGGAGTTTAGCGAAATTCTCTATAAAAATACAATTAACATCAAATTGCTGTTTGAGTTTAAATGTTTCAAGTGGAAGTTATTGTTATACTGATATTATTATAAATAATCTTTTTAATATTAAATTTGTTAGATTTTAACATTTTCATGCGGACGTAAGTTTTATTTTCTAAAACAGTACCTATTTGCCATTTTAATCAAAATTAATTCTCAAATAAATGCTAGTTTTGGGCATAAATTGACAGATAAATCCCAAAATTAATCCAATTTATTTAATAAAAAAGCCAAATAATACCGAATTAAATCTATTAATTAGCATAAAAAGACTATAAATTAGCTAAAAATCATCAAATAAATCACCACGGCCAACAAATCCACGGAAACCGTCAATGTCGATTTCATGGTCTCTATCACGATCTCTGACATCATCACTACGATCACCAAAAGAATCTGCCAAATATGTGAAACAAATATCTTAGCTCACAAAGCCCATGTAAACCACTTTAACGGTCCTATGGTCAATTTTATGGTGATTAGCGTACAATTGAGCCTTACTTGAAATTGTCCAGTCGGTGTGATTAAGCTGGACTATATATGCGCGGATAATCTTGTATATCGTTCACTACTTCAACGGTAGATTGGCATTCAGCCTTGGTCAAACTAAATTGATGATATGGAAATTTTGAAACAAAATATAATCCGATGTATTGAAGTTGCGAAAAGTTCAAAAAATAGGTATGGATAAAATTTTTATATTGCAAATTTAAGTGGTACGGCTAAAATTTGAATAGATACTAAGAATAGAGAAAAAGGTGCTAGTAAATTTTGAGAACCCAATGAACTTGAACTTTTTCTGGTGACTTGGAGTTCTCATCCCTCGAAAACAAAATGTGATATCAACCAACAACTTTACAGAATGTAAAAAACTAAATATTTATGTTATAATATCCAGATTATTACAGCTCTTTCATACAATTCTCGTGACATCTCTCAGGATCACAGAGGGAATTACATAGTGATTATTTTACGGGAGAAACATTAATCAATTTTCAAGTTATGACAAACTATAGATGTTAACAGCAGAGGTCTTTATAGTAGTTTCGAAGTAACTATATAAATAAACATCAATAATGAATGTGGTGTCCCTAAATAACTGTTTCCAAATATCACATATATTGTGTCGCATTTCGAAAGTGATTTTAAATTACCCGCTCGAAAAGCGAAGAGCCTTATATTAAATAATCCGAGACTCCAAATCACTTTCTTCTGACTTTATTAAGTCAGGTGATTTATTAGATGATTAGTTTCCATATTTGATTTACACTAGCCTGAAGAGTTTCCTCTCTTAATTTTCAGCTCATATACAATGGATCTACTTTCATATACTCCCTGAGTAAGGTTGTTGCATAACTTCCCTTAGGTAACATGAACTCAAGCACTACCTTTGATTTTGCTGCATTCAGCTCGTCTACTGCAACCTCAACTTTTGGCTCCACTTGCAGAAGTATTTCCCTTCGGATGCCTTTTGAACTCATTTCAGGAATTTCGTCTACATGGAAACCTTTTAGAGGAACTTTTAGTTCTTGAATCACCTCTTGCTCGATTTCTCCTGGAATACCTGAAGCGAACTCTGTTTTATAGCCTGGTAGGAGAGCGGTTATAAAGGCACGTTTCCTTTTTATCAAGCGATTCATGGCATCCATGATCTCGGCTGTAACTTCTTCGGTCTTTGAAGAATCTGGAAGTCCGGCGTTGTTTTTGAAGCAGACAATATCACCTTCTATAGCCTGATTTAAAGGAAGGCTTCTTTCGATTCTGCGACAGAGTATCTTATTGTAAATATATGATTGGTAGCCGTGTACAAACAGTGTGTATAAATTTTTTGGAAGAACTCGAAAAGCGCCTGCAAAATCATTCTGGTTTGCGATCAGGTGGTTCATCATGGCTCTTTCATGACCAAGGCGGAGGGGATAGGATTTAAGGCCTTCCCTAAAATCACGTGTCTCTTTAACTAGCTGACGAGCTTTTTTTATTTCAGCTGGTTCATCAGGAAAGGGCTCGGCAATATAGAGCAGGGCAGCTTTTTCAAAATCTCCTTCCACAATGGCTTTTCCTACCAGATGGGTCACAGGTCGGATAGAACCGAAACGCTGTATTCCAAAGAAATTGGGGATCCCACTCTGGAACAGGATTTCATTTGTAGTTTTTTCAAGAAGCTTTTTTGCTTCCCTAGGAAAACTTGGTATGTCCCTTATTGTAATTATGAAGTCATTCCCCCATAGATTTCCAATTTCTATTGATTTTCGGGAGCGCCCCAGGACATTTAGCTTTACATCTTTCAAATGGATATTTTCAATTATGGAAGCATCGATATCAAAGATGCTGATTTTTTGCGTAGTGAGTGCGCGTTTGTCTTTTGTGCCTGCAATGCTAATCCTCTTCTGGCTAATCTGCAGTATTTTTGCGAGAGTTCGAGTTAGGTGGTGTGTATCCCAGTTTCGTTTTATGAGCTCGAGAATCAGATACTTACCCTCCTGTCCTTCTTCTCTGTTAGTGATCTCTTTAACAATAAAATCCTCCACTTCCTGGCGAAGCTTCCCTCCAAGGCCTTCGGTATCTGTGGAGTATAGACTGATTCCAATATTTTTTTCGATTTCTGGAACTTCCATAAATTGCAAATACTCCTCTATGGTAGCACTGAGTGTAGATTAAAAGTACGAAATATTTACTGCGATTAGACAACTGGAACGATAAGATTCAAATGTAGGTACTGATTCTCAGCTTATGTTTAATAATACACTTCACGGGATTGATATCGAAAACTTCCAAGTAGATAGTTTTTGTAAAGGTTCAGCATCTGAATGGTTTTTCCCAGCAGCCTGAATTTTTGCCCTATCATTAGTCGTATCCATCTACATAAAATATCGAATTCGGGTCAAGCAGCACCAGTAACCATATTTATCGGTTAGGTTTTTTATATCGACTGCTTATATATAAGGTGAGAATTTGCAGATCTTCCAGTCTTCAGCTATTAGCCTCAACGTAACATTGGCAAGCTTACATACGTAGTTACCCCTTAGGTCACTGACAATTCGATTCTTTCTTTAGCCATGTCAAAGGTGCATATACCTTATATAGACAATAGGCTCCAGGTTGTAAGTGAACAGTTGAGCTACTTATTCCTTACTTCTGTTTTGCGGGCTCCAACAGTATATTTAAGGTTTTAAAATAATAAACCGGATTGTTCTGTACCTTTGAGCAACTTTTGTGGGTATGATTTATCAGATCTGCAGTGAATTCGCTCATGTTATAGGATTCATATTCGTACCATTTATCTTTCCAAGTAGAAGCAAGCATCTAGAAGACTATTTTAAAACCTGCTTTGTCTTAATCATACACCTGATCTGAGATTAATACAAGATTTGTCTCTTCGTCTTGTGAAAGTAAAGCTCTGCAGTTTCCGGAATAAATTTGATATTTGTAAGTGTTAGCAGAAACATAATACCTGTAAATAAAAATTTTTTCCGGATTTTTATTCTTGATTCTATGAAGGATTTCTATAAGAATCTGACTTTCATGAATTATTTATGTGCTATTTAAAATATATGACTAAATTTAAGGATTCATCGAAATCCTATATAATCAACTCAAAAGTTAATCACACTTTTTATTTTTTCAGCGAATATTTTCATCCAAATCTTTGCAAATGAATTTTGATTTAGCTAATTCTGTATATTCACTCAGATCAACTCTATAAGTCCCGTAACTTATTCAACTCGTTTTGTGAAATCTACTTTCATTTATATTTTTTCAGATAAATTCAAGTGAATTTAGGAAAGATAAATATGGTTGGATGAATACCAATATCATACCCAATTGTTCTTTTTTGGCATAAATTTTTTGTAATGTATTTTTGAGTTGGACAGTAAAATATGTTACAATAATTTTTTTCCTTAGTTTATTCTTTTTAAACACTAATTTGATAGTTTGATTTTTATGTTGAAAGTATATTTTCATATTTAGGGGAATGAAGAAGTTATATTATATTCAACGAATTTTGGACCCATTATTAAACTCTATTAAATATTTGTTTATTCATCTTTTGAGATATATAATTTATAATTTTTGATCAAAGTTTCGATGTAGAATTTTTATTCTTAAACTATGTTTATGCATAAAGTGCAAAAAGGTTATCTCAAGAAGTTCCACTCTTCGGTTTTAATTCCCTTATTTATGCACTAGGCATCTATGGTTCCATAACATAGGATATCATTGAAGTCAATAGTAATGTCTTTAACCTTGGTTTTAAGATCCATCATCTTAAAAACTTCACAATTTATCTCAGTCGAATACCCCAAAGCTGCATAGGGATGGAAACTTCGGGGATTCGACTGGAATAAAGGATCTTTTCTCTTTTAATCTGTTTTTGTGAATCCCAAATTTTATACCTAGTAACTTTTTTATAGCCGGTTACTGATTTATATTTAGGATTCATTCACCTACATTTTTTTAAGTTTCCGAAACTTAAGGCTTATCAAGGAAAGATACTCTCTTACATAATGTCAACAAAGTGTGAGTTATATTTTTATTCAATCTCAAAAACTTAATAGGACGATTTTCATATGGTACTGGAAAAACTCGGAGACTCCTTACAAGGAGCTCTTAAGAAACTGATTGGTGCGGGGAGAATTGATGAGCGTACGGTCAACGAAGTAATAAAGGATATCCAGAGAGCTCTTCTGCAGGCCGATGTAAACGTAAAGCTTGTTATGGAAATGTCCACGAAAATCAAGGAGCGTGCTATGAAGGAAGATCCTTCTGCAGGAATAAACCCTAGAGAGCACGTAGTCCGCATTGTTTACCAAGAACTGATGGAAATAATCGGGAAGGGAGCAGATATCCAGCTCAAGCCCCAGACAATAATGATGGTGGGGTTGCAGGGGAGTGGGAAAACCACAAGTACTGCAAAGCTTGCACGCTACTTCCAGCGAAAAGGACTCAAAGCAGGAGTTATTGCCGCAGATACCTTCCGTCCCGGAGCCTACCACCAACTTAAAACTCTCTGTGAAAATCTCAATGTCGCTTTCTACGGGGAAGAAGGAAACCCAGATGCAGTGACGATTACAAAAAACGGGCTTAAAGCCATTGAAAAATATGACATAAAAATCGTAGACACTGCAGGTAGGCATGCTCTTGAAGCCGAACTGATAGAGGAAATGGAAAGAATCAATGCCGTTGCAAAGCCAAATCACAAATTCATGGTTATGGACGCAGGTATAGGACAGCTGGCAAGCCAGCAAGCCCATGCCTTTAATGATTCAATAGGAATTACAGGCGTAATAATAACAAAACTTGATGGTACAGCAAAAGGAGGTGGGGCTCTTTCAGCTGTTTCCGAAACAAAATCTCCTATAGCCTTCATTGGTGTTGGAGAAACAGCTGAAGATTTAGAAAAATTTGAATCCGATAGATTCATTTCAAGACTTCTTGGCATGGGCGACCTCAAAAGCCTAATGGAAAAAGCTGAGGAAACATTGAGTGAAGAAGATCTGAATGTTGAAGGCATGATGCAGGGGCGCTTCACTCTAAAAGATATGTACAAACAACTTGAAGCAATGAACAAAATAGGACCTCTCAAACAAATTATGTCCATGCTACCCATGGGACTGGGAGGCATGAAGCTTTCAGACGAAATGTTCCAGGCTACAAGTGATAAAATGAGGAATTATAGGATAATCATGGATTCAATGACAGAAGACGAAATGAAGGATCCAAAGATCATAGGGGGTTCACGGATCAAAAGAATTTCGAGAGGTTCTGGATGTAGTCCTGAAGATGTAAGGGAGTTACTAAAATATCACAAGACCATGCAAATGACTCTAAAAGGTTTCAAAGGAGGAAAATTCAATATTCAGAAGATAATGAAAAAAAAAATGGGGATGTGATCAGCTCTGACTTTTTTTGTCTACAGTGTTATAGCCTATCTGCAAATTTAAATTTACTTGTTACAATCCACCAGTTATTCTATCAATAAGGTCATACCGGACCCTTGAGGTCTCAGTACTGATCACAAACTTCAAAAAAATTCATGAACATTTGTTCTCCTTGGTTTGTATGGGAAACTTCAGGATGCCACTGGATACCATAAATAGGTTTTATAGAGTGACGCATAGCTTCGATCTCGCAGATATCTGAGCGGGCAAGGTGGATAAAACCTTCCGGAATAGTGGCAACCTCATCAGCATGTGACGCCCATACAGTGATTTTTGGGCCAAGTCCCCGAAGGATATCGTCTTCTTCGATCACTTCTACATCAACATCTGCATACCCACCTTTTTTCCCAGCACGGACATGCCCTCCATGAGCCAGGGCAATTACCTGGTGGCCAAGGCAGATTCCAAGGATAGGAAGGTCAATTTCCCGGACGTAATCACAACATAAACCTGCTCGATCAATTTCCGGTCCTCCACTCAGGATCAGTCCATCTGGCTCTTCTGCAAGGATATCCTCGATAGACATTGTATTTGAAATGATCTTCGTATCCATATCAAGATCCCGGGCAGCCCGGTAAATAAGGTGGCAGAATTGTCCATAGTTATTAACAGCAAGAATTTTTATTTTTCTCATAATTCTTTCCTTTTCTTTTTTAGTAGATGCTATTGTTCTGAAGCTCTGAATTTATTCCATTAGCCAATCTAATCCTATTTTAATTCTCGTATCTTTTCTAAGTTCAAAATCTGCGATTCTGTTAGTAGGCAAAAGGCTTTGAATCTAGAATTTATTATTATTAATGTATATTTTTACTTTTAGACTCTTTGTCGATATGTGGAAAGAATTCTGAGAAACCTCTATGTTCAAGAAATATTAGATATTCATGTGAAAACCCAGCCAAATTTGAAGTTTTTCAAAATTCTCTATAAAATCTAAATCATCTATTGTGATCATCGCTATAAATCAACACAGGAAATGTCAAGAATATTCCTTTTGATTTGAAAGCGTAACTGACTTTATAATTTAACAAGATACCTTTAAATAGATGAACATGATAGTATGCAACACGCTAGCATACTACATACTAGCATACTCTTATAATTAATAATAAAGATAGACAAAATAAATAGATAACAAAATTACTGATGAAGTAAATAAATCCAAAACTTAGGTGAATCAAGATGTCAGAAATTGGTAAGAAAATACGGATAGAAAGACTGATGAACCGGGAGAGCAGAAACATTGTCATTATTCCCCTGGACCACGGGATCTCAGATGGACCTATTGAAGGATTAATTAATGTAACTGATACAGTTAATAAGGTTGCCGAAGGAGGCGCAAACGCGGTCCTTATGCAAAAAGGAATGGTAAAATATGGACATAGAGGATATGGTCATGATATAGGACTCATCGTGCATATAAGCGCTTCGTCCATCCTGAGTCCTGATCCAAATGCCAAGGTTCAGGTATGCACAGTGGAGGAGGTAATTAAAATTGGAGCAGATGCTGTTTCTATGCATATTAACGTCGGATCAGAAACAGAAGCAGACCAGCTTGAGCAGTTCGGAAAAATCTCTAGAGACTGTACTGAATGGGGCATGCCTCTTCTTGCTATGATGTACCCCAGAGGCAAAAAAATAGTCGATCCGCATGATCCTGTAAATGTAGCACATGCTGCAAGGATCGGAGCTGAGATTGGAGCTGATGTTGTAAAAACCGTATATACTGGAGATCCTGATAGTTTCAGAGATGTGATAAGGGGCTGTCCTGTGCCTGTAATTATTGCAGGAGGACCTAAAACTTCAACAGACCTGGAGCTTCTGCAAATGATTGATGGAGCAATGGAAGCCGGAGCTAGAGGAGCTGCAATCGGAAGAAATGTTTTCCAGCACAAAGATCCTGTCAGACTTACCCAAGCTATCTGCGAAATCGTTCACCATAGAAGACCTGCTGAAGAAGCTCTGGAGCAGCTGAAATGATAGGAAGATATTGAATAGCAAGATAATTATCAGAAAATAAAAACTGAAAAGAAAAAGGAAGGCCGGAGTGAAAATAAGAAGTTACCGGAGTTGAAGCCTTTGAAAAAGAACAGTGTCTGGATAAAAGCCGATGAAGGTGAATGGGAAGAACAGAAAGAAAGAATCACTACAGGCCTTGAATCAGGAGCTGACTGTGTTCTTGTAAACACAGGTGATGTAGAAAGGGTCCGAGAACTGGGAAACATTACAATAGCAACGTTTGCCCATGACAATAAATTTGGGGCTGAAATTGTGGTTATTGGAAAAAGGGGAGAGGGGGATGGGACAAAACCCCTGCCCCTTGAAATTTCGGGTTCTATCGATATAAATACAGCAACTCTTCTCATGGACAAAGGAAGCTTAGTGGGTGGATATGTGGTCATAAGGGACAAACTTTATGAGCATTTTGCAGCTGAAATGGGAAAAATCTGCGATTACCTACTTGTAACAGGCACGGATTGGAAAATTATCCCTCTTGAAAACCTGATTGCTGAACTCCAGAATCATAAAGTAAAGATTATCTACGGAGTAAAGAGTGCAGAAGAAGCAAAACTAGCTTTTCAGATTCTTGAGATCGGAGTGGATGGCGTTCTTCTTGACAGTGGGGACCCTCAGGAGATAAAAGATACAATCAAGGCTGCTAGAGATTTGGAAAATGAAATCATCGAACTTGAGTCTGCGATTGTGAGCAGAGTTGAAACTCTCGGAATGGGGGATAGAGTCTGCGTAGATACATGCAACCTCATGCAACGAGGAGAAGGCATGCTCATAGGTTCTCAAGCAAAAGGAATGTTCCTAGTAAACTCCGAATCTGATGAGAGTCCTTACGTTACAGCTCGCCCTTTTAGAGTAAATGCAGGGGCAGTTCATTCCTACATTAAAATAGGCAAAAAAACCCACTATCTTTCGGAGCTCCAGGCAGGAGATACAGTAACTATTGTGGATTCAAAAGGAAAACAACGAGAAGGTATTGTAGGCAGAGTCAAGATAGAAAGTCGTCCTCTTATGCTTATTGAAGCAAAAGCCAGAGACAGGACTCTTACCGCAATCTTGCAAAATGCAGAGACCATAAAACTAGTAGGAAAAGATGGAAATCCAATCTCAGTTGCTAAACTCAAGAAAGGAGATGAAGTTCTGGTTCGAATGGAAGAGGGAGCCAGACATTTCGGCAAAAGTATTGAAGAAACGATCGTAGAAAAGTAACCTCCAATAAGAGAAATAATCTGTCATTGCAAACGGAAATCTGGAGATAGTAATGACTCATATTGGTCCCCTTGACCTTAAGAAAAAAGCTGCAGTTATTGCAGTTATCCTTGAAAAACCGCTTGAAACTTCAAAAAAAGCAGCTGAAAATGGAGCTGATATCCTAGAAATAAGGCTGGATTTGCTAGGAATCAGAGATCTGGATATAGCAGCAGAAACCATCAGGAAAGTAAAATCCGAAACAGGCCTTCCAATAATTATCACAAACCGTTCATACAAAGAAGGAGGAAAATGGGATGGACAAGAGGCAGAAAGAATTGGGCTTATTAAAGACCTTCTATCCCTTGGAGACGGACCTGATGCAGTTGACATTGAACTCTCTATAGATGAAGACGAGAGAGATAGAGCAGTAGAAGCGGCAAAAAACAATGGTAAAACTGTAATCATTTCTTCTCATGATTTTTCAAAAACTCCTTCTTTTACGGAAATGAAAGCAACACTTGAAGATGCATTTATAGCAGGAGCAGATATTGCTAAACTTGCTGTGATGCCACAATCGATGAAAAATGTAATGGAGCTGCTAAGAGTTACACTGGATGTTGGGGGAGCAGGAAGGGCAATATGTACTATTGCGATGGGCGATCTCGGAAAACATACAAGAGTAATTGCTCCTTTTTACGGTTCAGTCCTGACCTATGCATCTGTTGAAAATACAATATTAACCCCTCTTGGGCAACTTCCTGTAGACAAATTAAAGAAAATAATGGAGCTGCTCGAATGAAGCGAATTTTTGGCGTATTTGGAGACCCAATAAGCCATTCAGTTTCACCAACAATGCATAACGCAGTTTTTTCAGCTCTTGGGATGGACTGTATCTACCATGCATTTAATGTCAAATCAGAACAGCTGGAAAAGGCAATTCTTGGAGCAAATGCTATGGGATTTGGAGGGCTCAACCTTACAGTACCCTTGAAAGAACGAGCTTTGAAACTAGATTGCATTAAACCTGACCCACTAGCAGGGAGTATAGGAGCAATAAATACTGTTGTTTTCGAGAAAGCCGGAGAAATAACTGGATATAATACTGATGGTTTGGGAGCAAAAAAGGCGCTTTTAGATGCTGCAGTAGAAATAAAGGGGTCTAAAATAGTGGTTGTGGGGGCAGGAGGAGCATCAAGAGCTATTATATTTCAGCTTGCAGCTGATGGAGCAGATATCACAGTAATAAACCGGACCGAAGAAAAGGCAATCGAACTTGCAAGGGATATCTCGGGTGCAGCCCTCCAAGGGAAAATAAAGGGATCTGGGCTCTTAGGGTTAAAAGATCTTCTGAAGGAGGCAGATGTTCTGATTAACACCACAACTCTGGGAATGCACCCTAACACAGAAAATTCTATTGCAACAGCAGAAGAACTTCACCCTGAACTTACTGTTTTTGACATCGTTTATAACCCCCTGGAAACCAAGCTTTTGAAAGAAGCAAAATCTATAGGTGCAAAAACAGTAAGCGGAAGCTTAGTGCTCGTTTACCAGGGAGCTGAGGCTTTCAGGCTCTGGACAGGAATTGAACCTCCAGTGGAAATCATGAAAAAAGCCGTTTTGGAAGCTTTAGAGGCATAAATACGTACATGGAGACAAAATGGATGAAGATAGAAGAATCTAAGTGCCATTTTCAGAGAAATAATACAAAAAATCATGCATATAAAGTACCTCAACAGAAAGAGAATTCCGAAAAAACTAAAGTGTTGATTCTGGGAGGAACCGGAGAGATGGGCCAGTGGTTTACCCATTTTTTCAAAGAAAAAGGTTATGAAGTTACAGTTTGGGGAAAAGGCAGCAAAATTGAAATTGCCAGAAAATTGGAAGTTCCTTTTGCCTTGGATCTTGAATCAACGATTTCTGAAAGTGATATCTTAATAGTTTCTGTGCCTATCAACGTAACTGAAGATATTATTGCAAAAATTGCTCCAAAAATGAAGTCGGGAAGCCTCCTTATGGATTTTACTTCTGTTAAAGTAAAGCCAGTAGAAGCCATGAGGAAATTTGTCCCTATGGATGTTGAAATTCTGGGAACTCACCCAATGTTCGGTCCAACTATTCACACTATCAGAGGGCAGACTGTAATCCTTGTTCCCGTTACAGGACGCTCGGAAAAATGGTTCCCAGTAATAAGAAAACTTTTTGAAGAAAGTGGAGCAAATGTTGAAATCACCACTGCTGCTGAACACGACATGCTTGTCTCGGTTGTTCAGGGGCTCACCCATTTTGCCTATATCAGCATAGGGACAACCATTGACAGGTTGGACTTTGATGTAAAAAAATCTAGGAAATTCGTAAGTCCGGTTTATGATATAATGCTGGATTTCGTAGGCCGAATTCTTGGTCAGAATCCCTATCTATATGCTCTCATCCAGATGGAAAATCCCGGAGTCCTGGAAGTCCATAAGACCTTCATCAAAGAGTGTGAAGAGATATCTAGCCTGGTAAGGGCCCACGATGAAGAGGGATTTGCAAGAAAAATGAAGGCTGCTGCTCGAAAGTACGGAGATACTGCTCAAGCCCTGAGCAAGTCGGATAAGTTGATCAATTCCAAAATAGCTGAATATGAGACTATACTAAAATCCGTAGGGAAAGTCTGTGGCTTTTCCCACTTTTATTCTGGAAAAACTCATGTAGGTACTCTTGAAAAGTTTAGCCAGAATGAGATCGTTCTCAAAAAACTAATGTCAAAAGGCACTGCTCCTCAAATAAAAAACCAATTCATAAAACTCAAGCTTGAAAATCTTCGACTCCTTTCAGAATCCGAACTAAGACAATGGAGAAAAGAAAATCTTAAGCATTCGACTAGAGACATCTCAGTTCTTATTCCCAATGGCGCTGACCCTGAAATAATCCTTAAAGCTATAAGTACAAACAAAAATCTTGCGGCTTGTGAAATTAGTGATGTCTACAGTGGATCTAATGTGGTAGAAAACTACATAGAGAATAAATGGATCGAAATGCTAGCTGTGTCTTATAGGATAACTGTTTTTGGGGATTGTGATGCAAATTTTGTCGAAAATGATGTCACAGCCTTTCTGTGTGGGATCGGATGCTGTATAAGAAAGACAAACTTCAGGCTGAAAGAACAAAAATAACTATATTTTAGGAATCTTCATTGATAAACAAAGAAAATGATTTTAGCAATAAAATAATATCTAAATATAAATACAAAATTTCGATGACAAGTTTCTCTTCTATTAACTGTTATTACTCTTAGTATATTAATTTCTGTTCTTTCAAGTAGTGATGGAATGATGGTAGCCAATGGGAAATCAAACATACCCAAATACAGCCAAGGTTTAAAAAGGAACAAGTACTCGGGATCTATAAATAAACTGTAAACAAGATCATGAAAAAAAAATTAAATGTATCAGCAAAACTTAGAAAACTCGGGAAGCCTACAGCCAGCACTATGATTAAAAAAGATTAACCACATAAATTTTTAAAAATAAATGTAACTATTCCTCCCACAAAAATCCGCTGATTGAGATCTATTTTGATGAAACCGAAAAGTCTGATTACTAACTGATGAGGAATAAAAAAAATGAAATCAATAGCCTACAATTGCATAAAAAAAATTTACGGAAATTTGCCCACTACATCTTAATAAGAATTTGATTGATGTTTTTTGTCTGGGCTGAATATCTACAAATAAACCTAAATATTCATTTTATGAACATTTTTAGCATCACAAATCGTTTCTTATAAAAAGACCACAAAAAGAAGCGGAAGCAAAATCATTAATATATAAATTGGCCACTCTGGAAATCTGCGAAACGGAATTCTTAATAGAACTACCACTTTAAAAAATTTAGTGCTGAGTGCTCTATCTCTAATCAATTTTTAAAGTGCTTCTCACATTTCATGTTTATTGACATTGTTTTACTTTGTAGCCTGTCATCCTATGATCAACCCCAACCAAATCGAATTCTTATAATACCTTTATAGTATTGCTATTCTCATGAAACCTTCACGAATTCTTAGCATCATTATCTGATTATTATTGTTGATTGTTGCAGCTGGATGTAGTGATTCGAAAACGAATACTCAAGAAAAAGTGTCTACAGAAAAAACAGCAGCTTCCGAACAACCAACACAGTCAACTGAACAACCCATGCCTGCACCTACAGCGAAACAGACAAATCCTACAATAATAAGTCAAAATAAAGAGCTCCCATCTGCAGGAGGGAACCTTACTGTTCACTTCCTCGACGTTGGGCAGGGAGATTCTATTTTACTCGAACACGGTGATGATGGTATGCTTATTTATTCTGGTGAAATCGGCAAAGGGGACGATGTAGCCACATATATAAAGAATGAAGGTATCATGTCGCTTGATTACGTTATAGCTACGCACCCTCACAGCGACCACATTGGGGGGATGTCTGTTATTCTTAATGATTTCCCAATAGGGCATTTCGTAGATAGCGGCTACGCTTATTCCTCCAAAACCTATGAGAATATGCTGAAGGCAATCGATAAGAAGAATATTCCATTTGAGACTCCAAAGAGGGGTGATAAAATCAACTTCACATCTGGTATCGATGTCTATGTTCTGAACCCAGGGAGTACATACTTTACCGATGACGTCAACCAGAACTCGGTTGTGCTAAAAGTTACTGACGGAAAAGTGACTTTCTTATTGATGGGTGACGCGGGGATTCAAGCAGAAAATGAGATAATGAAAGATGGCTACAATGTTGATGCTGATATCCTGAAAGTCGGACACCATGGCAGCAGGACAGCAAGCGGGACTCCTTTTATTAGTGCAGTGAGTCCTGAGATAAGCGTTATCGAAGTTGGTGCGGGAAATGACTACGGACATCCGCATCAAGAGACTCTCGATAGATTGCAGAAGGTTTCCAAGGTATATCGAACCGACTTGGACGGCACAATCACTGTAACGACAGATGGATCTTCCTATTCAGTGAGTACGGAGAAGTGATGGCATGGAAAGCTTCAAAGTTACTCTCGATAGAATTGAAGAGAATATTGCAGTATTGCTTGTAAGGGATGAAGAAAAATTTAAAATCAATATCCCCATCATTTTATTTCCTTCTGGAAGCAAGGAAGGTGACATTCTAGATATTGCCATCACTAGGGATGTGCAAGGGTACAGATGCTACAAAAAAAAGAGTTTCAGCACTGCTTGAGAAGCTTAAAAACAAGAATTGAGAATAATGAAAGTTAAGGGTGGAAGACCACCACACGGACTTGAGATGAGGGACAGAAATAACCAAACAGCCCACAAACTTAGTGCAGACACAGAGACCAAAGAGTTGCATAAACAAGTAAGATCAAGTACTATATAAAAATTATAACAATTACCGACCCTGATCTTTTACCTAGCAACTTACGACTAAACAATTTTCCAAGGCATAATAATCAAATCGCTGAAAAAGCCTCTCTAAAAGGTATGCAGGTTATAAAAACATATACTTACAAGCTTTAGAAAATTGGGATAATAAGATTATGTAAAAGGTGCAGGTTTAAACTATCTTTAGCTTTGGTAGATATACCGTTATAAAATAATATCAAATTTAATCTCAAAATTGCCGCAACTAAGACATTTGAGGAGATATAATCTGTATTTTTCGGTTTTGAATTTTCTCTTAATAAACTTGCTAACTGAAACTTAAATATCTAAAAGTATAACTAAAAAATTTAGTCATTTATCGGCTTTTGGGTATGTTTTTACATACCGATAAAATCTATCTGCACTAAAAATGTTACATGCTTGAGGCACTCAAATTCCGCTTCTTATGAGTTTTGAGTCATTAAACTTCAATTTCTAATTTATTTTCAATTTCAAGTCACCGATTTCAATCTATAAGTATCTATTTCTATTCTAATTCTTGAAAAAGGGAAATTAACCAAATATTTAATAAAGTTGGAAGTTCAAATGGTAAGGATAAGAGGAATATAGTGTTAAAAAATAGATTAAGATATAACAAAATTGGAAATTGTTTACAAAAACAGAGGATTATGTCCCTATCCTTTTAGATACATATAAGAGGTTTTCTTATTGCTTTGCCAGTCAAAGAGTTTTGCGAAGCACGAAATTGAGTATAGTATGATCAAAAATCGACTGAATTCAAAATATTGAGATAACATAAAATTGTATCTGTTTCTGGCTCAATGCACAGATTTTTTATGCACTGGAATGTGGAATATTGTGATCAAGAATTTAAAAATTCTCAAAAGATGTCAGTTTGTAGTAGTCTCTATACTTTTATTATCAAGTATATATAAAAAAATGGATCCCTATATTAAATTCCAGATAAATTATAGATCTATAAGAAAAAATACAACGCAAAATCGACTTTTTATTTCTTGACTCATGATTCTGTGAATGGAGATTTTACCGTAATAATTGAAGTACTGGATGAAATTGGTTATATTTTAGGTGATGGATAGGAAGTAGAATTCACGACAGGTATGGGGAAATAACAACCCAATGAAAATCAAAAGGAAAAAATAAAAGCTAGAAAAAGTGCTCAACAAAATATTCGTTATATAAATCATTATTTGCAATTTAAAGATCCAAAAACCTGTGAACTGCTGGCAAGAGCAGGCTTTAGTTATGATTCTACTTCCAGTTATCATGATTTTTCAGGATTCAGGAATGGAATCACCAACATTTCAGTTCATATAAACTTAACACAGGAGAAGAAATTGATATCTCTAAATCCCTCTAAACATGATGGATACAAGTCTTTTCAGCCAGATATATCTAGACTTCAAGCAATCATGGGAACTTACAGAAAAGCTGATCTTTACAGTTGAAAGTCACAGAATAGTGCTTACCATCATCTGACATAACACATCTATGTAGGAGACCGCTGGGAGTGGATATCACAATTTTGCAATATTTTGGCCAAAGGGTGTGCCTGGAAGGCATCTGAAATTCGGACCTGACTCTAATGGAAGAAAAATTATGAATACTACAGACATAAGAGTTAAAAGAATAGTTCAAGGAAAAAGTATAATCTGCAATAAAGATAATCTGCCTTAAAAAGAAAACTATTAAATTAGCAAGCAATTTGTATATGAAATGTAGGATTATGTGGGGATGTATGGGAACTGTCAAAAAATATTCAGAAAAATTTACTCAAAACTTTGACGTAATTCTCAGTTTTATAGGGATTGGTTTAGGATTATTGATTGTTTCCCTATATTATCTAGTTAAGTTAAACCAAAAAGATATTGGACTTGCCATTTTATATTCCTGTTTAATTTATACTCTATTTAGGAAGAAATTTAAAAATGATGCTTCAATATATTTAGGAAAAGGCAGACTAAACAATGTTCTGAATCTGTTATTTTATATCATTTTCCTTATATGCATATTAATATACAGCATGAATATGTATTATAGGCCTATATCTTATTTTATACTGATATGCATCCTAGCAGGCATTATAGCCTCCGAGATTCTTTACGTTAGAGAGGGAGATAGGGTAAGCTCTATATTGTTGCAGATATTGTTGCTTTCAATCCTCATAAGAGCCGGGATTTTTTATAATTTTCCGAGCCTCATGGGTTATGATGCCTATTTTCATGCAAATATGGCACGTATAATTACTAATACTGGATTTATTGCCCCTTTTCAAATCAGTGATAAGTATTTCTATTACCCTCTTGCTCATATCTTCATTTCAGCTACTCAGATAATAGGCAAAGTAGATATAAAAGACGCATTTTTTTATTCCATAGGATTTGCCAATATTTTCATTACAGCAGGCATTTACCTAATAGGAAAGAAACTTGAAGGCCCCCAAATGGGTTTGCTGGCAGCTTTACTAATAAACTTAAATAACCAAAATATTGTTGCAGGAATTGCAAACATAACTCCAGGTTCCCTAGTTCTCTGCTATTTTATATTTGTTATATATGCAATTTACAGCGAGAAACAAGAATTGAAGTATACAGGATTCATACTATTAATTACTATTTTGATGATTTTGACTCACCAATTGACTACCTTTGTGGTACTTTTAGTTTTGGTCACAATATATCTGGGCAAATACCTCCATAACCACCTGTATAAGAATTCCCCTTCAGGGATAATCGGTTTTAATTATATTCTTTTTTTTGTAGTAAGTATGCAAACTTTCTGGATGTTTACATACGTCAGCCCGAATACCTCTTTTTTTGAGATGATTTTGAAGCCTCTCATGGAAGTATTTCATGCAGGAACAAATTACTCAAGAGATGAACTAATTTTAGGCTCCATAACCAACCAAGGAACACTGGAAGCTCTTCTACTCCACATAAGTTACCTAATTTTACCTTTTTTTGCAATTGGAGGGGTCTTAGCATGGTTTTCTCGAGAAAATGCCAAAAAAATTAACAAATTTTCAGTTGCTTTAGTGGTTGTAGTTCTGTATAGTTTCGCTTACGGGATTCCCTTACTTGGGATGAGGAATCTTCTGACAAGCCGATGGTTTCCTTTGATATCAGTATTTCTGGTGTTCGTAGCTGCCTCATATATACTTAAATTGGTTAGCCTTTTTAACCTTAGAAAATCAAGGATTTTCTCAATCTTCATAATAGTTCTATTGTTTTCATTTTTTATGGTCACAACACCAGGCATCAATAAAGACAATCCTCTTGTAGCAAAGGATACGACCATAAGAAATCAATTCAAAGATATTGAAATCCAGGCTATTAAAACAGTATCCAAAACCTACTCTGGGAAAATATTAATGGATTCTCCTTATGACAGTTGCATTTTTTACAGTGATTCTGGATATAATCCAAGTAACGCAACCTATTTTAACATTCATAATATACAGACCAAAGAAATTGATGGGAATTCGATGGTCCTGCTGAGAAAATCAACTATAGATGAACCAATTTCCATCAACGATCCAAACCGTTATGGGGTAAATTTTATCCAGACACTGCCAATAGAATTTTTCAAAAGGTTTGAAGCACGGGATTATGCGTTGGTATATGATAATGAAGAGGTATTTGCCTATTTAAAAGAAAAAAATAGAAGCTAGATATTAAATCCATCGAAAACTCTGTTTACTTATTGATTATCTGAATGAAAAAACATGCTCAAAATTTTTATTTATATTCTAAGGTTGTAAATTACATGTTAGAACCTAACAAGGCGTCAAATTTTATCGCCAACGTATTAAAACTCGTATCTGGGAGTGTTACTGCACAGATAATGGGTATACTCCTTGTACCTTTAATTACCCGGATTTATAGCCCGGAAGATTTAGGAATTTTTCAGCTTTTTCTCTCAATATCAGGTATATTGATAATCTTTTCTACTTTTTCATATCAGTTTGCTATAATGTTACCAAAAACAGAGGAAGACTCTGCAAACGTTGCTTTTCTCTGTGCAATATTGGTAACTCTTACTTCTTTACTCTCAGCTGTAGCAGTGTTATTCCTTCCAAAAGATGTTGAGCACATGCTCAATGCTCCAGGAATTTCAAAATATTTAATTTACATCCCAGCAATAACATTCTTTAACGGTATTTTTTTCGTGCAGAATTACTGGCTTTCAAGAAAGATCCGTTTTGGCGTTATAGCAGGATCCAGAATATTAAATACAGTGTCAACCAAAGCGTTTCAGTTAGTTATCCCAATCTGGAATGTATCCCCCTTGGGTCTAATAGCAGGATACGTGGCTGGATATGGATTTGCAGACTTATTCATGCTTAAAGGCGTAAAAAATGACTTAGGGGTTTTCAAGAGAATATCATTTAAAAAAATGAAAGAGATGGCCATTAAATATAAAAATTTTCCTTTGTTTAGTTCTTGGTCTACACTTGCAAACTCGATTTCGCCACAAGTACCTACCTTTTTGCTTGCATATTATTATGGAACGAGCGTGGTAGGGTACTTTTCACTTGCTAATCAGGTAGTAAATATGCCCATGGGACTTCTAGGGACCGCTATACAACAGGTTTTTTTTCAGAAAATAAGTGAAATTAAAAATGGAAACGACCCTGGAAACATGAAAGTAATAATTAGTGAAGTTTACAAAAAGCTAATTCTAATAGGAGTATTCCCGATGATACTCTTGCTGATTCTTGGAGGTGAGATATTTACATTTGCTTTCGGAAAAAGCTGGTATACATCGGGTATATATATAAAGATCCTTGTGCCATGGATATTCCTCGTCTTTCTTTCCTCGCCTATTTCAACTCTTTATAGTGTATTCGATAAACAGGGGGTTTGGCTAACCTTCAGTATATTTCTCTTAATCTCAAGAGTCGTGGCATTGGTTATAGGTGGAACTTACGGAAGTGCTGAATTTTCCCTTGGCCTTTTTAGTTTTACAGGAATTTTATTCTGGCTCTGGAACAATGCATATTTACTGAACCTTGCAGGGATTAGTAAAATGGAAAGTGTAAAGATACTTTGTAAATATACAGCAATCGGCATGGTCGTTTCGATCCCGTTAATTTTACTGGAAGTACTCTCTGCTAATTTTTATGTTCTCCTCCTTGCAGCAGTGACCATAACACCTATATACTATGTTATAACCTTGCACGATGACCCAACATTCAAGAAAATATTCTCGGCTTTCCTTGTGAACGTAAAGAAAAAAAAAATGGGAAGATTATAAACTTTGTAGAGATCTTATAAAATAGACTTCAGAGTTTCAGTTCGAAAAAAAATAATAAAATAATAATTGAATAAATTATTTTTAGAAAAATCCAAATTTTTATATTTTTAAAAATAGTTGTTATTCTATTATTCAGTTCCCGCATGAGTACTTTTGTATAGTGTTTTAAGTATTGAACACTTTTTACTATCTAGGGTTACACTGTAATAAGGTACTACTTCAGGAGAAAAACCCATGATAAAGTCAGCAAATCTGGAAACGTTTCCTGCCATGACGTTCATGTATTCAAAATTTATGGATTGCAAGTCCAGAAATTCATTATAATATAGAAGAGTATTAGCGCCCATTCGGCTAAAGGATGGGTTAAGGGCAGAAGACCAGGTAACAGTGCATTTCTTTCCGTAGAGGTTTAAATGTGCTGCGACTGCCTCTCCGTTTGGAGTCTCGGAAACAAACATGTAACCAACAGATTTTTCCCGAATCAGATTGAAAATTCTATCGAAAAACTCCCTGGGAACTGGAGGTTCCATTTTCTGTTTTTCATAGACCATCGAAAGTAGACCATAATAGATTTCAGAATCATTTCTTATCCTTGTCTTTAGTCCAGCATCAGTTGCAGATTTAAGTTCTCTCCGAATTTTTCTTGAAATATTATTATCAACATTTTCTTTCAGATTTAGATGATTAGTATAGTGAACCTTTGAATCCCATCCATTCCATGTAAATGGTCTGATGTCCCCAAGACCTGGAGAAAACACTAAGTGAATACTATCAAAACCCTGTCCACATAAAAATTCCCGAAGAGCGTTAAAAATTTCATGAGTTTCCTGTACTCTTTTGCTTTTTTTGGAAATCACACTCTCCTTAATAAGGGGTCCACAATAATCAGTCATATTGCAGGTAGAAGATCCTACTTTCAGTATCCCTTTGAGGTTCTTAACAAAGAGAGGGCATCCTCCAACAAGCTCATCATTTCTGAAACAACCATAAATCCTAAGATCTCTGAAAAGAACGTCCCTGCAGATTTCAAGCCATTGACTTGTGTGAAAGATTGTGCCAGGTTGAGCTTTTTCTACAAGCATATCCCATTCTTTGTATTCGGGTGGTGCTAATTCTCTAACTTCAATTTTTTCCATTATAAACCCCGTTAATAGATGTTTGCCATTATCTATATTAATTTATATAGTACCTGTGCGATTTAACTAAAAAACTAGTGAGACGATTTCAAAATAAATCCTTTGTTTAGGAGGAAATTCATTGATATGGGACATATTCCAAAGCCAGGCTTGTGAACGTAATTTGGAATCGCATTACTAGCATCAGGGCAATTTAATTATAGAGCATAATAATTGTATAACTTCTAATCAGCGTGAAGAGATCAATTGCTTATTTGAATGATGAATAATCAAATAATACTCCGATAGTTTTCCATTAGCATGATTAATTAGAAACTTCCAGTTTATATTTGTATAGTTGTTTATTCTATTTGTCCATGCAATAACTTCATGTGTAAATGTCTCCCCATGTTACCCATCTATCAGTACATTCAATATACATCACTTTGATTTCGAGTTCATTGCCATGTAGATCTTGGAGTGAAATGAAATTAAATTTTGCCCAAAATCTGTTTTGCTCCACATTCGCTGAATATCTCGTAAAATGACTTCTCTTTGTAGATATAAATTATACATAATCAACTGGGTAGAGTATTATTTATAATATTTTATTATAGTGATAATTTTCAAGAATTGTGTAAAATCCATAATGTGATTCTTTTGGTGACCGGCATAATCTGTTTTCCTGCTTTGAATTTTATTACCATGAATATATTTGCTGTTCATATCTGGCCGATTTATAATCACATTTTTCTGAGTTCTCAGGCTTTATGTGGATAATCATTCTCTCATCCATGCATTTGATTTGTTTTTAGTCAAGACATTTATAAGTTTATTTGGGTCCTTAATACTTTTCTTACATATTAAGAATTTCCTAAATCTTGTCTCCATATTCAAAATCTGTTATTTGAATGTACCTCATCCCTCTCAACCATGGTTTAATTTTGCTTTATTTAGAATCAGCCTTATGCTCTCTTTATTTATTGCTTCAAATTTATTTTTTCCTCAGTTCTTCAGGAAACAATTTAAGCGATTGCCTCTTGCTTGTATCTTGAGAATTATAGGGCTTCGTTACATTGATTGAAACAATAGCTGATGTTATATTATAGCCAACAAAATAAGGTGGTGTGGACAAAACATTCAACATTATGGAACTACACTCAATACAGTTCTTGATGATTGAATATAGATAAAGGTTTAAGGTACCGAAGTAGTTACAACTGTTATGTAGAGTTTAAGATGTAATATGCAAAAGATCTTATAATTCGTAATATCTAATTATAGCAGATTTCGATAAATCTATAAATCACGTCATGTGCTTATAAATATTATATAAATGGCTCGTGAAAATTAATTTTTATCGAAATTTCCTATGTAGATAGCAATTTGTAGCTATTTTTCAGCATTAATATCTGAACGAACATCGAGAGAATGAAAATGAACGAAACTAAATATGGTAAAGTAAGTAAAAAGCATACAATCCTAACGGTTTTAGGAATCGCCGCACTGGCGTTTTTGATCCTAGTGAGTACCGCAGGTGCAGCACAAATTGTAGATATTCCGAACTCCAGCAGCAACAATGTCTCTGATTTAAATAAAGCAATTGAAAATGACATAAAAACGCAGGATAAAGCAATTGAAATTAACCCACATAATTCAACGGCTTGGAATATTAAAGGAATTGATTTAGGCCTATCAGGCAAAGCAGATGAAGCAATAAAAGCATTTGACAAGGCAATTGAAATCAACCCGCAGGATTCAATGGCTTGGACAGGCAAAGGCATTGCTCTAAATGATTTAAATAAATCTGATGAGGCAATAAAAGCATATGATAAAGCAATTGAAATTAGCCCACAGAATTCAATGGCTTGGTATAATAAAGGAGATTCTCTAGGTAGATTGAATAAATCTGATGAAGCAAAACAAGCATATGACAAAGCGATTGAAATTAACCCGCAACTCAAAAGCTTGGCACAATAAAAGAACTTTATTTAAATAGATTAAATAAATCCAGTTTGTGGGAACAGGGTAAAGGAAGTTCTGTAAAATATGACTGTTTTCGTATCCTTTTCTTTCACTGCAAAAAGTAGGATGCAGAGCCAATAGTTTCACTGACAAAACTTATGTTTAGATTGTTTTCACTGATGCATAGGTTTAAAGTAAGAGCTTAGGTAAATTTGAGAGGTTTGTTTATCAAAATTCCCACAAATTGGAGCTTTAAGAGCAAAATAAGCTTAATAGCACGAATAATAGTTGGATTGTAGTAAGTAAAGGTAAATATTTATTGCGCAAGTTATTGACACAGGGGGTTACCTATCGGTAATTATCTGAAGATTAAAAGATTTCTTTGAGTTAACCGTTTGATGTCCTATATCCCTATAGATCCAATCTGTAAATTTTAATTGATTCTATATTTCATGATTATAATACAGGATACCCACTGTTTCAGATGTAGATACTCTACCTGATATAAATGCAATCAAAGGGTAATCCAGCGATAGGCTCAAGGTAAGGTTCTTACTCGATGGCAATAATTTTGATAGCCCCTACAAAAGTGATCGTATCGTCTCTAAAATGAATTATGTGGGTTTTGTAGACTAACTGTTTTTGGTGACCGTTGTGACTATGTTAGAAATAGTGATAGAGATCATGACATAGACAATGATGACTTTTGTGGATTTGTTTGCCATAGCGATTTATTTGATGATTCTTCGAGAATTACAGCCTTTTATGCGAATTAATCGATTTAATTCTGTATTATTTGGTACTTTTATTGAACAAATTGAATCAATTTTGGGATTTACTTATCAATTTATGCCTAAAATTAGCAATAATTTGAGAATTAATTTTGACGAAAAAGGTATATTAGTACTGTTTTTAATATGCGTTTATCCACAGTACTTCCGAAAAATACAATAATTTATCGCTATTAACATTTGTTTATATAATCCTAAGTAATATTATCGTATAGGGCACCTGAGATAGACTCTTTTTTTACGAAATTGGAATCCTCACTCAGTCTGCCGCATGTGGAGATTTCTCCATTTTCGCAATCTTTGGTGTCCGTTATTGTAGCTTTAAGTATATACGTAGGAAGCTTCTCGTGGTTGTCTTGCTTCCCGCACCTATACTAAAAGTTAATTTTTTTTCTTTCAGCATTTTTGAGTTATTCGATTTGTCTATTTCAGAATATTATCCAGCATATAAATTCTGGAAACAATAATAAGTACTTCTGAAGACTTAAAAAAGAAATATGGCAATACAGACGACCTTAAGGAATGTCCTGATTGCCCTAAAAATTAGGTGACCAACCCTTTATACTTTATGCATGGAGTTTGCATTTACCAACATGAAGTTAACATCAATAAAATATTGTTTGTGTAGTTGGTGAGATGATCAACCAGATACTTTTAAGCTTATTTTTCCATAACTGTTTAACTCGTGTTGCAAATAGACTGAGCAATTTCTGTTTTTAGGCTTCGACATGAATGACTTCAAATAATCACTACTTATCGAACATGATTGCTTAAGCTTGAATTATAGCATTTGCTGAATTAATAAGTAGCTGACCTTCAGTTTGTGAAAGTATAACAATGTCAATGTAAATATCTACTTCAATATTAAAAATTTTTAATTTAGTAGTTGCTTGACTTGTTTGGCCAGAATTCAGACTGTTCTCCGCAGCGGTTAGTTCAGATAACAATGGACGACCGGTTCCACTAGATAATTTGCCCGAAGTGATTTAATTTTGTATCGAAGTGGTCATTTGATTGATTTCCTGCACAGGAGTTATGGCATTGATTGAAGCAGTCGCGGATGCTGTAGTATAATCTATGGTATCTGTTGGCTTGAAACTAGTAGTCAATGTATGAGTACCTACACTCAATACAGTTCCTAAGGGTGGATTATAAGAACAAATTCCAGATACTGAAGAAATTGCATTTAGTTGACTGCTGCTCAATTTTGTTCCATAGACCAGGTCAGTAGGGTTTTTCCAGGTAATGGCAGGAGTTGCTTGTGTTACATTTATCAAAACAGTCGCATTTGCTTGAGTATAATTAACATTGTCATTCGGTGTGAACGTGGTATTCAATTGCTGGTTCTGACCTGCACTTAATACAGTTCCTGATGGTGGATTATATGTAAAACTTCCAGGTATTGAAGAAGTTGCATCTAGCTGAGTGTTACTCAATGCTGTTCCATAGACGATGTCAATCGGATTATTCCAGGTAATGGCAGGTGCTGTTTTCCCTATAAACTGGCCTAAGGATTGTGGTGCATTTCCTACATTTACCGTAGCTGTAACAGTGTTAGTTGCTGTATCGATTACAGAGACAGAATTGTCATCATGGTTTGTCGTATATACTTTTGTTCCATCCGGGATGATTGTAAAATCCAAAGGATCTTGTCCTACCGACACAGTGGCTGTGACAGTGTTTGTTGATGTGTCAATTACTGAAACGTTTTCCGTACTCAATACATATACCTTTTTTCCATCCGAGTCGATTGTAATTGCCATAGGATATAGTCCAACAGACATCGTGGCTACAACTGTGTTTTTTGCTACGTTAATTACAGAAACACTGTTACTGCCACTGTTTAAAACATAAACTTTTGTTCCATCCGAGCTGATAACAACTCCAGTCGGATTTTCTCCTACACTTATCGTAGCTGTAATGGTGTTATTGACTAGATAGGGTAGAGAAACCATTTTATTGCTGTTGTTCTCAATGTGCGCAAATGGCGCAGCGCATGCGGTACTCAACAGCATCAAAACCATAGCTGCTGAAATGAAAGCTAAAAAACACGATTTTTGTTTATTTGTCAAGTATTTCAATCCCGTTCATGCTATTATTCATTTTAACAATTCTAATATTATTTCATCCAATTGGGAATATTCATCAATTTGTTTTGAGTGTTATTTCCATATTTAATTTTTTAAATAAGTTACTACAATCGTGTACTTATACTTTTTAGCTTCTTAATCACCGATTCATTTCTGATCAAAATCCGATGTTATAGTCCTGAATATAAACAATGTATCAGCCACTGCCATGCTCTTCGTAGTGTTCTCATTCAATGTAATGGGGAAAAATAAGCGAGCTTCGAAAAATTGATCTTAGAGTCTCTAAAGTGGTTTCCGTGGGCTTGTGGGCGACGGGGGTTTTGATGACCATAGAAGAGATTGTAGTAGAGAGCTTGATCATAATAGAGACCATAACAAAGAATAGGATGGTTTCCATGAAATGTTGGGCTTTGCGATTTGGTTGTGAAAAACCCACATGGGATTATTTTTAATTTAGGAACTATTTTTCGTATAATTGATTTAATATAACCATGGAGATAATTGTAAATTGGTTCCAATCCTAAAAACGGTAGCAATCCTTTATAAAAAAGGAGTGAATTGAATGTCGAAACAACAAGTTAGTATAATAAAAAAGGTACTGACTATTTTGCTGACAGCCTTATTTACAGTACCATTGACTGCAGCAGCTGCATCAAATGCGGATTTTTACAAAAACATAAGCAAAATAGACGGTTATACTACCATAGTGAGCTTAAATGTCGGTTCTGCGAAGATCTTTGAAATGTACACAAATGACTACAGAAACAATTATACTCAGCATATCGAAGATTTAAATGAAACCGTGGGCGGTAAGAAAGTGGATTTAGTGGAAGACATAAAAGTAATTAACGGGGTGGTGAATGATACTATAAAAATAAACGGGGAGCAGGTAAGTCCGGGTAATCCATTGGCCGATATTAGAAAAGTAGCTAACAATACAATTGCAAAGTACAAATCCGTCGTCGAGTACATCAAGAACATCTATGAAAAGAAGCTCAAAACCCAGGACGAAGCACTTCAAATTAATCAGCATAACTCGACGGCTTGGATAGAAAAAGGATTTGCTTTAGATATGTTAGACAGACATGATGAAGCCATAACAGCATATGACAAAGCAATTGAGATTAACCCACAGGATTCAGATGCTTGGAAGCAGAAAGGAACTGTTCTTGCTAATCTAAAAAGATACGATGAAGCAATCGCAGCATATGACAAAGCTATTGAAATTAATCCACAGGATTCAGAAGCTTGGAAGATAAAAGGATATGCTCTAGATAAATTAGGTAAGTCTGCTGAATCAGTAAAAGTATTGAACAAAGCATTTGAACTAGAAAACAGCAACCTTGAATCTGATCGTAAGGAAGCACTTGAAAATCACATAAAAACCCTGGACGAAGTACTTCAAATTAATCCTCAGAATTCAACGGTTTGGATTGATAAAGGACTTGCTCTAGAAGATCTAAATAGATGTGATGAAGCAGTACACGTATTTGATAAAGCAAATGAGATTAACCCACAGGATTCACTAGCTTGGAGCAGCAAAGGGGATGCTCTTACTTGCCTAAATAAATCCGAAGCAATTGCAGCGTATGACAAAGCTATTGAAATTAACCCACAGTATTTACTATGGGACAGCAAAGGACAGGCTCTAGTTCTATTGGGCAAGCCAGATGAAGCAGTAAAGGCTTATGATAAAGCAATTGAAATTAACCCACAAAATTCTGTAAGTTGGGTTTATAAAGGCCAGGCTCTAGATAAATTAGGTAAGTCTGATGAAGCACAAAAGGCTTATGACAAAGCATTTAGAAGAAGTTGAAAGCGTTTGACCAAGCTCTTGCAATTAACTCACAGAATTCAGAAGCTTGGAACTATAAAGGACGTGTTCTTCGTAACTCAAAGAAGTATGAAGAAGCGATAAAAGCATTTGACAAAGTAATTGAAATTAATCCAAAGGATTCATTAGTTTGGATGATAAAGGAGACCTTCTAGAAAGATTAGGCAAATACAATGAAGCAATGAAGATGTATGACAAAGCGATAGAAATTAACCCACCGGATCCATTAATTCGATATAAAAAGGGAGATTTATCTAAACAGATTAAATGAATCCGATGTCAGATGCTCGGTACAATAAAGGGACATATAAATAAAGTAATAAGCTACTGTTAGGCTCAATTTAAGGTTAGCATTCGATGGCAATGTGATATACTCGCCATCTATGCACTATACTAAATTTATTCCAGATCTACGCTATTAAACTTAACTCAC
Source organism: Methanosarcina sp. (assembly GCA_003164755.1). GTDB lineage: Archaea > Halobacteriota > Methanosarcinia > Methanosarcinales > Methanosarcinaceae > Methanosarcina. Next base: position 31,132 of record PLUB01000007.1, read on the forward strand.
AAACTTAAAAGTATAATGCAGGATATCCAGCTTTAGATGTGGATACCCTATCTAAAAGTCCAACTATTTTTTATCTACTTCAATTCTAAGTGATTTTTCCCTGTTTTATGGTGTTTTGAGTGATTTTTATGTTTATGTTTGCTTAAATGGGCTTTAGCCTTGTGGCTGGTAGATTCTGAATTTGGTGTTTCTATTGTTCCATAAGGTTCACTGCTATACCCATAAGGTTCACTACCCATCCACTAGGCACCCTGTCGTATTTAGGGTTGCTATACATAGGGTTGCTAATAAGGGCTGTTATAGATCATCGGTACAGGGACGACAGGGACTGCAACACCGCCATAACCACCATTGTTAAATCCGCCATTGTGAGCTATGTCATTGGTTGGCTGCTTATAGCGAACCGTCACAATATTTTGGGGTGAAGTTATTGTCTGTCCACTGAATGAACCTGCTGCATACACTGCATTGGCCACAGAACCTGTATTAATATCGGCATCTGTTATTTTGTAGGTGGCTGTTCCTGTAACGCTTGAACATGGACTAAGGATACCCCGCTGCTTTGTATAGATACTGTGCCAGCCTTGTCGTCTGTAACAGTGATAGGTGCGGAGATATTCTTATTCCCAGAATTAGTTACGTTATAGGTATATGTGATAGTCTGTCCTACAGAGTCATAACTTGTTGAATATGCTGATTTTGTTATTGTCAGAGATACACCCTGCTGCACAGCTGGTATTACATTAATCAAAGCGGTTGCATATGCTGTAGTATAGTCTATACCATATATTATGTCAGCAGGATTATTCCAGTTAATAGTAGGAGTTGCCTGTGATACATTGATCGAAACACTCTGTGAAGCTGTAGTATAGTTTACCATATCAGTTGGCGTGAAATTAGTACTCAATGTATGCAAACCTACACTTAATACAGTTCCTGCTGTTGGAGTATAGGCAAAGTTTCCAGGTACTGAAGCGTTTGCATCCAGCTGAGTGCCACTCAATGCTGTTCCATATATTATGTCAGCAGGATTATTCCAAGTAATGGTAGGAGTTGCCTGTATTACATTTATTGAAACCGTATCTGTTGCTGTTGTATAATTTGCAGTATCATTTGGCTTGAAACTAGTAGTCAATGTATGAGTACCTACACTCAATACAGTTCCTAATTGTGGAGTGTAGGAAAAATTTCCAGGTACTGCAGCAGATGCATTTAGCTGAGTGCTGCTCAATGCTGTCCCATATACTATATCAGCAGGATTACTCCATGTAATTAAAGAAGTAGTTATAAACTGCTGTCCGTACCAACCCGGTCCTCCTCCTACTCCTACCGTGGTTATAACATTGTTGTTTGTTGTGTCAATTACAGAGACATCGTTGTCTTCAGCGCTATTACATATAATTCCGTTCCATCGGGTGTGACTGCAACTCCATAAGGCCCTCTACCTATGGAAAATGAAGTAACTTGGTTTGTGGCGTTAATTATAGCGACAGAGTTGTTACGCAAATTTGTAACATATACTTTTTTGCTATCTGGGGTTGCTGCAATTGCAAAAGGTTGTTTAAATCCAATTACATTAGTAACAGCGTATGTGGGTGTCAATGACAGAAACGGTATTGTCGTTTTCGTTTGCCACATATATTTTTGTTCCATCCTGGCTGACTGCAACTCCTTGTGGCTGGGTTCCTACAGGCACAGTGTCTCCAACTGTATTTGTTGCTGTTTCAATTACAGAGACAGTGTCATTACCATAATTAGTAACATATGCCTTTGTGGTGGTAGCTGCAGCTGCATAAGGAGATCTAAATCCATTCACTGTGGCTGTAATATTATTATTGGTTGTATTAATTACAGAGACACTATTGCTATCTGTCTTTGCAATATATGCAAATGGATAAGCACCTGCTATACTTATCAGCACTAAAAGAATTGCTGCCGACATTAAAGCTATTGAAAATAACTTTGGTTTACTTATCATGTATTTTTCCCTTTTTATACTACAAATAATAAAAAATTAGAATGTGTTCTATTCCGTATTGAATAAGTCAATCTGCTTCGTAGTATTGTTGCCCCCCAACTCTTGAGATCAAATCAATTAGTATTGGTTGGAATTCTAGTGACTCTGCTTACGAATATAACACTTAATAAAGAGAACATGGAAAAATATTCTAGTAAAAATATGCTATTTTGGATTTAAAAGTTTAAACAATTGGTGACTCATTTCGTTCTCCAAACAGAGAAAGTTTCTCAATAATTGTTTTTCTTAGTATATCTGCGTCATTGACTGCTATCTCAACCGTCTCATCGTGGTTCTCCGAAACAGCATTCATTTTTCTATATACTCGCCTTCCAAATTCGTCCGGAAACCGCCGTTCTAAAATCCACATGCAAACCGAGCAGTTTCCAGCTTTGGCCGAATCATTCAGTCGTTCAAGAAGAGCTTTTGCCGCATCAGCGTTCCGTTTTTGAATGTGTTGATAAAACTGATAATATTTCCCAGATTTCTCTGTCTTCCCCTTGTTCATCCAGTCATTAAAGGTTTGATATGTGATTCCTGCGGATTCAGCAGCAAGAGCATATGGAAGTCCCAAAGCAATATTGTCCTCAATTCGCTTGGTTATATTAGTAGTTAGTTTTGAAGGGCGTGCCATGATAATACCGTTTTTACTTCTTATAATTAATATAAGTGAATCTTATACTTAATATTTATTTAGTTTTCTTCTGTACGACGTCGGGATTTATAATACTTAAATCAAAAATGAGCCATTCTCAGACGTTTTAAGACACTTTTATAGGTGGGGCGATGGAAAATCACAGTGCCTTAGACAAAAGTCTCCCTAGTAACCCCAGAATAAGTAATTGTTTAGACAAAACTAAATCCTCATGATGAAAGACTGGGACAAAACTAAACAATTCAGCATCAAAAATGTCCCAGTATATTTATCAATCTGGAAAAAACATAAAATTTACACAAGTGAACAAAGGCCAACCAAGAAAGAGCTAGAAAAAAGATAAGAGAAAAGGAAACAAGAAGAAACAGAAAAAACATTGAAACCAATAACAAATGAAATAAAACAGATATCGAAATCATAACAAAAGAAACAGAATCGAATTAACAGAAAAAACACAAATAAACGGTTCGTATACAGCTAATCTCGCTAGGACAGGAACCTTTTAATTGTTCATGTGGAGAAGTTTTATTATAAAAAATCCATTTATTTCTCAGTTTCAGCTGAAAGCAGTAATATTTTTACTTTAATTTAAATAAGTCATATCACAATTTTTATAAAAAGGTATATTTGATTTTTTTACTTATAAAGCAGGTGCCAAAAGCATGAATCTCCACCTCACCACCAATAATTCATAGAAGATTTCATCACCAATAACATTTATTAAAAAAATCAAACAAAAATATCCCTAAATGTTTTCTTGATATTCCTGATATTCACATAGATGACTTACAAAACATAATTTCAGAATGAATATCATAAAGAACTTAGCAATACCAATAAAACCAATTTATAGAGCAAAAAATTAGTTATAGAGCAACAAAAAAATTATAGAAAATTCCGATAAATTGTAATTTTATGATGGTTGTTTATAAAGTTTATAAACTTATTTAAAGCAAATGTAAATCGGAATTTCCAATAATATATATTACTTATACTATAATATTAATTGGTGGGTAGTAAGGGTAGAACGGGTAGTTCATGCCAAGTCCGCAAGGATATCCACATCCCATGCCATAGCCCATGCCATAGCCCATGCCATAGCCCATGCCACAGCCGCCAAATCCTCCATAGCCCATCATACCATAGCCCATACCAAAGCCACCATAGCCGCCGCCATAGCCGCCGCCGCCCCAGCCGCCGCCGCCATAGCCGCCGCCGCCCCAGCCGCCGCCACGGTCATAGCCACTATTGCCACCGTGACTACGTGCACTCGCTGCCGCTGCAGTCAACGATACTACAAAAAGGCCTGCCAGCAAAACAACTAGCATCTTTTTCATTTCAAGTTTCAACATTTGTTTACACTCCCATTTATTTAATTTGATACAATCTAAATCAGTTCGAACTTACGTCGTTGAACAGCAAAATAAGTAGCTATTAAATGTGTAAGTTCTGAAATATCAATAAACCACCAAATTTTATCACATGGTTATAACTGGTTTACATACAACTAGTGACAAATCAGAAGTTTATCAAAATCCTCTCTATTTTCATAGAACATGCCTGCTCAGCTCCAAAATTTAGTGATCTACGTAAAATCAAAATCATTCGGTTTTGCAATTTGCTACAACCCTTATAATTATACTTCTGGATTGAAGCTTCTAAATATCGAATGTTAATTTTGATCGGAGGCTGAATTCTTTTTATGAATTAAGATTTTCGATCAAAAAATTTAAAAATCACTCAATTTTTGGATTAGCTGGATATGCCAATGAAAAGTGATTTCAAGTTGTATCAACCATATATTATTATTCAAGGAATATAAAACAAAGAGAATTATAAATTCGAAACTTATATTTAATAAAACTTGACGACAAATATCCCATTTTTCAAATCAAATTTTATATGGCGCTCTAAATATAAAAGAACTATTCAAAATCAAATATTTTCATTTGCTTCATATGCTTCACTTGCAGTAATGAATCCACATATCCTTTTTGGAAATTACCCATGTAGCATATGTCTCGCATAAAAAAATCTTTTTTGATATTAACATTTGACTTTTCACTTTTTTTATCCAAAAAGAAAAAGGATACAGAGTCAATCAGATTTTACAAAACTTTCGCTGCACTGCTGATTTAATGTACAAAAACTGAAAAAAATAATCGTTTTTGTTAAAACCCATGTATAACAAAGTTACATATCAGCATAGTGATTATTCTTTCAACATGCTTTTTGTTGACGAGAGCATCCCAAAATTGATGGCAATTATAATCTAGTGAATAAAATACTTAAGTTCAACAATCGCTAAATTTGTATATCCCTGAATCAGATCTCCCATTGTATCATGTAGTTTAGAGAACAATTCAACACCAGATTGACGATTCAACTCACCTGAAGTTACTAAACCGTATACAAAAGTAATCATTTGCTGGATTTTCTGCACAGGAGTCAGTACATTGATTGTAACATTCGCTGATGCTGTAGTATAATTTATAGCATCATCGGGTGTAAAATTAACATGCAGTGTTTGATAACCTTCACTCAATACGGTTCCTAAGGGAGGATTATAAATGAATGTTCCATTTACTGAAGAATTTGCATCTAGCTGAACATTGCTCACTGGTGTTCCATAGACTATGTCAGCAGGATTGCTCCAGATAATTGCAGAAGCTGCTGGTGTTACATTGATCAAAGCAGTTGCATATGTTTGGGTATAGTTGACAGTATCGATTGGTATGAAGGTGATACTCAATATCTGCTGCTGACCTGCACTCAATACAGTGCCGTTGGATGGAGTATATATAAAATTTCCATTTACTGAAGCATATGCATCTAGCTGAGTGTTGTTCAATGCTGTTCCATAGGTTATATTAGTAGGGTTATTCCAATAAATTGTAGGTGCTAATTTTCCAATAAACTGCCCGAGTGTATAAGGATTCACTCCTAAATCCATCGTGGCTATAACAGTATTATTCCCTGCGTTAATTACAGAGACATTTTTTTCTAATCTGTTCACCGCATATACTTTTGTTTCATATGGAGTGAGTGAAACTCCAATAGGATATTTTCCTGCATTTAACATCGCTGTAATAGTGTTTGTGGCAGTGTTAATCACAGAGATATTTTTGTTGCCGTCGGTTGTCACATATACTTTTGACCCATCAGGAGCGAGTGCAACTTTCCAAAGATCGTTCCCTATATTCATCGCGGCTATGGCATTGTTGGTTGCGGTATCAATTAAAGAGTCAGGGTTGCTGCCCGTCGTAATATCTGTAAATGGAGCCGCGTCTGCTATACTCACCAGCAATGAAATCATAGCTACTGACACTAGAGCTATTGAATACAAATTAATTTTATTTAGCATTTAGTCCCCTTATTTTTAATAAGGTAGTTTAATTATATTCAGACAAATATAGTTATATGTGGTAATTTTTTGATATTTAGCGACCTTTATTGCTTTACATACACAAAGGATGGTTTTAGTATATATATTACTCTACAGGGTTCCGTTGCAAAAAATATGGCTCCCTTGCAAAATCAGAAAAAACCTTCACAATAAGGAAATTTGATTAATTTTATCACGGATAAAATAGCACATAAAGGCAAGAATTATAGTCTCAAACTGAGGAAATATTATTTTTGCACCAGAACCGCCTGGAAAGTATGGTGATATGAATTTTCAAATTTATGTATATAAATCAGATTGGTCACTTAAAGATTTAGCTGCAAATATTATTGGTGCTGGTTCAGATTCTTCTATAATGAGAGGCTCAGGAGATTATTATCTCACGATAAATACTGTACAACCATATACAATTGTAGTGGAGGATAAAAATTAAAATTGTATCTTAAATGATTGATATTTCTTTTGTCTATTTTTTTAATGCAGGGTGAATATTGCTTTAGATGTGGATATCCTATTTTAGAATAGTGATACACAATATAGCCAATTCCTTCAGTACCTATTTTATGGAATTTTCACAACTTCAATACATTTGACTATATTCGGTTACAAAATTTTCTACCGAACTTGATTGCTCAAAGCATTAATTATGTCATTTGCTGTATCAATCAGTGTTTTTCCACTTGTTGAAGAAAGTACCACTAACTGATGTCATGTTTTGTTTGGAAAATAAAAATATTAAGCTCAACAATCACTAAATTTGCATATCTCTTATTCAGATCTCCTTTTGCATCGTGCAATTCAAAAATTAATTCAACACTAAGTTGACGGTTTAATTCATCTGAAGTGACAAATTCAACCTACATTCAATGCAGTTTCTAATGATGGAATATAAATAAAAGTTTTAGGTGCTGAAATAGTTACAACTGTTATACATACTTTAAAAAAATAATATGCAAAATGTATTATAATTTTTTAGATATAGTTACTGAAGATTTTAATAAACTCCTAAATTTCGTCATATGCTAGATCTTAACAAACATCAGGAAGCTAAAGAATGAATACAGCGAGATATGATAAAACAAGCAGAAGGTATACCTTCATAGCAGTTTTAGGAATAACTATGCTACCGTTCGGCAATGAATATTTAAAAGAAACAAGCATCAAATTAGATTATGGATTTCAAGAGCTAATTTGAGTTTCTATGATTACAATACTTACTGTAATGAAATGAATATTAAGAAATATACGAAGATAGATTGTGGAACGATTTAAGGCATTTTCGTGAGTATGGTAGGGTTTATCTTACATTGGATGAATAGAGGGATACAATGTTTAGAATCTGCTGCTGACGTCCAAAGATAAATGAGTTTATTGTTAAATGTCTATTCAGTTCGAGTTCATTGAATTTAATTCTTAAAATCTTTTCCTTAATTTTGTTATCTGTTCTTTATTCCTTTTATGGAATCTATTTCTTCAGCTATATTTT
>PLUB01000045.1 GCA_003164755.1 Methanosarcina sp.
GAAGTCAGCAGAATTATTGAAATTCATATAACTGAAGTCAGCAGAATTATTAAAAAACGTTCTCTTAAAGGAAACAGTATTATTAAATTGCACATTTGAAAAATCAAGTTTATTTTCAAATTTAGAGTCTTCGATTGAGATATTGCTCGTAATAATGCGTAAATCGGTCATAGGAACTGTTTTAAGCTCAATCTTACTCAAATTAAGTTCACCAACTATGGGGCAGTTTGTGAGATTAAAGTCGTCACTATTTTCTATATGTTTTAAGATATCTTCTGCATTAACTTCGGTATTAACTACCTTGTATTCAGTTGCCTGAACTCCTATAGACAGTACTGAAAATACTAGAGTTAGTAACAGGATATAAGACCCTAAATCTTTTGCTATCATTTCTGCACCTTAATATTGTATTAATACTCTTATTACTATCACTTTTTGGTATTATCCTAGGTTTCAGAAGGTTACGAATTTTCACTGTCCATTATGTGTTGGTCGGTCTCCTATCTGATCTGCTTTTTGCTTACAAACATAAGCGCCACTATTTGTGTTCCTGCACCAGCGTTTACCTTTGAAATGATATTCTATTAAAAATGGATCAAGTTAGGATGAAAAATACTAACCAGTTAATAATTCTTGTAATTCTCAAAACCGATCAAACTTCGCTAAAATTTGTTTTCTAATTCCATCTACATCATTGATTGCTATATCAACAATCGCATTCTTGTTCTCTGAAACAACATTCGCGTTTTTCAATTTCTGTTTTGCATTTAGATAGCCAGAGTCAATACAATGGACATCATCAACAGATTTAGTTATGTATATCTAGTGTATGTTTAGGACTATAAACTTTAAGGAGAGAGACCTAAAAGGATTCAGAACTACTTCAAAGCTGAAATGATTTTTATTTTAGCTAACTTACATCAGCTTTCTGTGGAGATGGAAACTTATCCGAGATCTTTTTTGACTAACTTATGAGGATTTGATAAATCCAATTTTGGGTAGGTTGACTATAAAGTAAATATACAAAATTTGTTAAAACCGGGAGTTAATCGATATTATTTAATTTATAACGGGTTTCGATAAACCTCTGATTTTCACGAGTCACCTTATATTCCACTATAATCATAGGATATAATTTAGGGATTCATCGAAATCATCTATATTTCAAGCTACGGTCATGAGAAATAGATACAATTCTTGTATACTCCTTGAAAAGTTTATAGTGGTGAAATATTATATTTTACTTCCAAAATTAATTCTTTTAGGAAATTTGTGTTATTTTTGGGATCTATTTTTCTTAAGGAAAAGAATTATTTTTGTGATTTTATGTTTGCACTTAATGCAATAATTACTCTGAATTTTTGCTTTTTAATTCGCTCAAAAGTCTGCAGCAAACGAAAAAAACAATAAATCATGCACATTTATTGACAAAAAACCAAAAATACTTTATATTATGACTGCATAAAACTCGATGTCAATTCTTGTCTGGAAAAATATTAATCCATCTATTGTTGATTTGTTGAATTGACTTGGCTAAAAGAGGTTATTACTAAAAAAGGTGGAATTGACCGAAGGAGCAACGTCCTATGGTCAGTAACATACTTTGAGTAGTAGGAAGTCAAACCTTAACATACACAGCCATCTCCAATAACTAGTTTCTCAAAAGTAATTGGAGAGTGGAACCTATGTACACAATGTTTTCGGCATAATGTCTCAGAACCAGAATTGGATAGGTTTAAAAGAATATTACGCAGACGTAATATCGACTATTGAATAACCGTATAGATCCGAACTAATTAGATATTTAGTACAGATCGATCTAATTGGATATTTCGGAAACGAAACTATTACGAGTACGTAATATGGAATTTTGAGAAAGATCTGGGAAAAAAGATGTAAATTTCCCACAACATACATTCTGCATATGTGCACAGATGTGGAATCTGTTTGCCTATTATTTCACTATATTCATTGGAAGTTAGATTATTTTTTAAACCATTATCATATTGAGAAAATATATTCTATTCTTGTGTATATTTGCGAAATGTGGGTTGTAAAGTTTTGATTACGCTTAAATCCCTATAAAGATAAAACCAGAAGCTAAATGATGCTGAAAGGGAAACTAGGAATTCTGTTCCTGAAAAAAACCTTATTTTAATAAACTTCTCAGCTTTTGGAAAAAAATATACAAAAATCCTAAATTTTTGTAGTTTACTCAAGTTCTAAAAACCCAACCCAAAGGTGATACGATGCTAAAAAGACAGCTAGGAACCTCACTCCTAGTAACTTGCCTTATTTTAACAACCGTACCAGCTGCATTAGGCGGCCATAACACACGAACTATAACTGTTTCAGGAGATGGAAGCGGAAATTTTATTTGTGATGGAAAAGACGATCAAGTCCCGATTAACAAAGCACTTGAATATGCAGCTAATAACCCAGGCACAACTGTCCACCTTAAAGGCCAGTTCACGTATTACATAAGCGATACTCTTCAAATAGGCAGTGATACAGTCCTTGAAGGAGATTCAGGTGTGAAAATTAAACTTGCTCCAGGATTATCTGTTTGGGGTGGGCGCAGTAGTAATATTGCAGACGAAAAAGCTATGATTATGATTAAAGACAATTCTGCAACCAATATTATAATAAAAAACTTAATTATTGATGGTAGTCAAGAAGACTATTATTCAAATATCAGGCTCGGAACCTCTTGTTATAACATGGCAACTTTGATAGGTTGTAATGGATTAACAATTCATGATGTTACATTCAAGAATGGGTGCAATGATGCCGTTCTTATCAATAAATGTAGCAATGTAAGAATAGATAAAATAGCTGTAAACAAATGTGGACATGATGGCATAAGTGCCTATGATGTAACTGGTATTAAAATTATAAACAGTAGGTTTGTCAATAGGACTAATTCATCCTGTCGATTCTATCAGGTTACCAATGGCGTGTTTGCACATAATGAATGTACTACATCTGGCGGTGGATATGCAGGTTTAGAATTAGAAGGGACTGTTTCAAATACGGAAGTTTATGGTAACAATTTCCACGATTTAGCTGGCCCTGCAATTGCACATGTACATACGAACGAAAACAATGTACATATTCATGATAATTCTACCTAGGACTTACACAATTGCCTGCTTTGCAGGAAACTTTTTAATTTTGCATAACCCCCTAATTTGAAGAAATTAAAGATAGATTGTGCGGTCCTTAAAATATTCATTTTGTTTTCAATGTTATCAATTAATTATGACAACAAACTGTACACAACATTTCTAGATTCACTTGTTGAAGAGTAGTGAATAGAACTTTTACTTCTTTGAATAACTTTTTAGTCACTTCATAATCTCCTCCTCTGTAATTTTTTTTAGCTGATTCTCTTGTTTTGTAATACATCAATTATTCCCAGATGATGTTCTTTTACTGGTCTTTTTATTGTTGCATCATAACCTTTTGATTTTGCTCCAAAGTAGTATATGTCTTTGTAAATCACTGTATCTTTTTCGGACAAATCTAACTGAAGATCATTAAGTAGAGTAGTTGTTGTTTTGAATCTTCTGATCAGCTCATAATTCCTGTTTATTATTCTAGGAGGTTTATATCAAAAGCGTGACACAACCCTTGTCCCCAGGATCTGACTCTGACTCTCCTTTTTTTTGCTTCATTTTCTCGAGGTTTATCCTCTTTTACATATCACGAATCTAAACGTATAAAAAGTGGCTTTCTGAATCATTTCATTTTTTATTTTCAAACCAAGTAATCAAGTTTGCTTTCATCAGGGAGAATAAATTTACAAATCTATATATAGAACTACAACTGACATAGTTTACTAATGCAGTAAAGGTGGTAATTAATGGTATCCATCCGAGCTAAAATTAATTCCAGATTAGAGAAATTTCTAGAAGTAGATTACAGTGGATATCGAAGAGCTATACTATGCTTCTTCATCCAAGTAAAAAAAACAACTATAGATGAACTGCATGAAATGCTATGTGGTAAGTATAGCGTTTCAAGAAACACAGTTGCATCTATGGTAGGGTACATTCACTCGAAACTCGGAATTTTGAGAGCACACAAGGAATCATATAAAACCCCAATGGTTTACTTCCTAAGAGAAGAATATATGGATCTGCTTACGAAGATTGTAAGCTCATCTAAAACATCCACTTAACAGATTATCATAGAAAGTTAGATCTTACCTAAAATTGCCTGATTAAAATGTCACTTGTGAAAAACGCACCCAGAACAGCAACCACTATCGTAGTAAGATCAGATGCTAATGCACGCATAAGTCATTCAAGGGATCCATATTACAGCCTCATGCGGCGTATTTTTCAGGAAGAAACTACCGCTGCTAGGGGTCAAAAGTTTTTGATAATTATTGAAGAACGGCAAGCTTCAGGAGAAGCAATTCGGACTGAAGAATGGAAGGCCCTTCTGGAAGAACTGCAGATAAGTCGCGCCTCATTTTACGCAATGCGCAACAAGTTACTTGGAGCGGGGCTCATCTCGATAAAAAACAAAGAATACAGGCTTTCAGGTCAGTTTTCAAGGGATCTTATGGATATGGCTCGCTGGTGGTGGACTGCAGTTCTGAATCAGCCTGGAGAAATTCTATACTAAGAAGTGATACTATTTTCCATTGAGATTTAATTCCAGTATCCATAAACTGCAACAGAAAGATATATATATAAAATTCTCCCTAAGAGGATGTACTTCAGAGAGAATAAAACTCACTACATAGCGAAAAATCATTGAAGCCCGGTAGTGTAGTGGTCAATCATGCGGGACTCTGGATCCTGCAACCTCGGTTCGAATCCGTGCCGGGCTATTCCATCTTGTCGACAATCTTACTTTTGTTGCTTAAAGGAATTGAATTTTTTCCTGTATTCTACCAATCTGAAAGAAAATAAGGCTTTTTATAAATTTCTTGATTTTTTATTTATTGCAGTCAATTGTAGATGAAATTAATGTAATTTTTGCGATCACAGAGCTATAGAAAAGTATCATGAAGAGCAAGCAAAGTTTCGTTCTAACTAAAAAATCTTATGGTGTTTATTCTGGAAAATTTCGATAAAAACCTGCGCATTTATGCATTGGTTAGTTCAAATTTCCTAATATTAATTTTTACTCATCGAAACTTTTACTGATTTTGCCCTTAAAGAAGAATACAAAAGTCTTCGGTCCGTTGAAACAAAATCAATGAAATTTATTATGTAATTGATTATAAATCTTTTTTTATCATTTTTGAGTCTATATATTTTAACACAGAAGTACTGGTAGACATGAAGCAAATGTAATCGTTATGCTTAAAATGTTGGTTTTACAGTACTGCATGGTCTTTAGACCTTGAACTTGAGGAACAAAGTATTGATCGAAATCATTCGAGAATTTTTCGTTTTTAAATTTTCGTTTAGAACAAATTACCAAAGGATAAAATAGCGAAATATAGACTAAAAGAAAGACGATTAATTGTAGATCCTGTTATTTAGAAAAAATCTCACTAAGTATGTATATATGGTTTCATAGTAAGTTATTAGTTTTCTATACACCAACTGTAAAAAACTTACTATTATGGCTACTGCTAGGCAAATTAGCACAACAAATCTAAACAAATAATCACCAAAAGTTATCCACAGAAATGTTAATAATTTTTTGTAAAAATACTAGTAGTCACTAACTTTAGTTACTGTTCCAAGTCTATAAAAATGCAACTTGTTAACATAATAGAAATGCTTTCATTATATAGAGTTATCTAAATTCTCTAAGTTTTCTAATTCAGCTTTAAATTGAGTAATTATTCATCTTTCAAATTCCTAATATTAATTATTAAAATCACTTACTCTTCAAACGAGATCTTACATCAAATATTCACTTTGAAATGTTTGTTACCTAGTTTTAATTTTCCCCTAATAAATTAACATTTTGATTTGTGCAAACATTCAAAAATAAAGAGAAATATAATAAACAGGAATTATGAGCTGATCAGAAGATTAAAAACAGCAACTCCTAATCTCCCTTACTCGAGTGTAGATTTATCAGAAAAATGAAGTGGTTTGCAAAACATAAGATACTTCAAGCAAAATCAAAAGGTCATGATGCAACATTGACAAGAGTAGTTAAAGAACACCTTCTGGTAATAAAGAATATATTAAGAAACAAAAAGATCAACTCAAATTCAGAGAAACGTTTTTTTGCAATGAATAAAAACATATTTTAAGCAAAATAAATTCTTGCCACTTATGTTCAAAGAGAAAATATGAAGATGTTATATGCAGTTTTTTGTCATAATTAATTGTTACCTTGGAACTAAATGGAGAATTTTAAGGGTAGTAGAAATATCTTCAAAATCAAAGAATAAGAAATCAGGAAAGAAAATATCAGGTCAAATATAGAAAGCAATGAGGATGTTTGAATAGGATTCACGCGAAAAAAATTAGAGGAAAATTGTATGATCCATAGTTTTTTTTCCAATATCGAAGAAGCTATCTAGTTAAGAGCATCCTACAGGTATGATTTAAGTCGCTATCCATAACACGCTGTAGGAATCTAATTTCCCCGAGAAATGTTATTACTAATGATTTATATTTGAAGCTGCCTTAGAACTATTAAATGGAAACGTGGAATGCAAATAATTGTGCTTATAAAACTGGAAGTACCTTTTTTTATATGAAGTATCGGGAAAATTTTTTCCAGACAATGATATGATCAATTATTTCAGATTTATTTTCTTCGAGATTGATAAATGGCACTTTCTGAGTATGATGTAATAGACACTAATGGTGATCTTGTATATCATTTCGTCGCTTCTGAACCAAAGTGTTCTCCACCGGGAGTGATGCAGGTCATAAAAAGTATCACAGCAATAAAAATCTTTAATGAATACCCTTTGATTCAAAACCAGTTACTTTGTTGTGAGCTTTCGAGTGATGGAGGTTATATTTGAACCATGGGCGAGGATATGACTTGCAGTGTAATTAAAAACTGTATCAAAAATCAGGGAAACTCGTTAGAAAAGTATCATACAAGCTAATAAAATATTTGATTTTAATAATTACATGATATAGTGAAAACTCATTTAAATGCATAACATTTTTCAATAACTCCTGGGTTACCGAATTTTATCATCAATTACTTGCAATTGACTGCAATAAATCAAAAACCAAGTGCAGAATCAAAAGTGTCCAAATTAATTTTTAGTCAGCAATACACATCAATCCTCAGTAAATAATTCAGCTAGATTTTTATTTCCAAATTATTTCAGGATGTATAATTAAATTAATCCTAAAAAGATTATCTGCTCATAATATAGTTTATTCTCAAAACTTGAGCTCGCTATTTTTTTCGTAAGAATAACGATAGAAATGATGTTATTAAAGCTACTTTTCAAAAGTTTACTATAATAAAATTTTGAGTTCATTTTCGCACATCGTGGCTTTAAGAAGTGAAAACGAAAATATGCAATAGTGAAAAGTTGTTGAAGATGGATTCATCAACTTAATAGGGATTAATATTAATATGTTAATAACCTTACCAAAGAAGTAGAAATAAGTCAAAGAAAGCATAGGGGATAATAAAATAAATTCCTGACCTTCACCCTCTTCCAAGAGCTGATCCAATGGACTATAGGTACGATCTTACGGATAATAATCTCTGCGTTGGAGAAAGTAGAATACCTGCGTATGATCTGGAAGAAAATGAGATCGGAAACTGCAGTAACTGTTCTTCAATTCTTGTTAGCCTTAGTTATCACTCTGTAAGTGAAACAAATGTGGTTGTGACAAGATGTGTTTCATGTCGAGCTTTTTACGCAAACATCTACGATTTAGAGTGGAGTTGGATAGATGAAATCCCATTATCGTTGCTTCCAATCCCAATTACAATAAGTAATAAAGTAATTAATGAAAGTAAAGAGCTTGAGAAATTACCTCTCATAAAGCTTCAAGCTGTTTTTTCCAGAGGGGAGATTGAAGCTCTCTTTGCCAGGACAAGAAATGAAACTACAATTCGCCAGTATTTATATAGAGCGCGGAAAAAGTACAAACTATTTGAAGAAATATTTGATATACGATTAGAATTATAAATAAGTCACTCAATTTAGAGACATACTTCATTTTAATTTATATATATGTATTCTACACAGAATGTAAAAATAACTATTTTGATACGTATCAATATAATATTACATTTAAATCTTTTATTTTGATAAAATCTAATTTATTAGACTATACTTAAAAATTTAAAGTATTAAACTAAAAAATATCTATGCTAAAATAGGGCACTAAAAAGAATTTAACTAAAAATCTATACTAATATGGAAAGTAAATATATATTTCGATACAATTTTTTTAAGATTTCTTAATATTCTTTGATTTTAATTATTTAGTTCTAAATCAAGAAAAATAATAAAATTTACGATTTGGGAATATATCTAGGATCTCCAAAATTTGTTGTTAGAGTATTTAATCTGAGAATGTCATTAATTTACGTTAATTTTAATTTGAATTACACTGACTATATGTAATTAGTTTCTTCATGTCGGATTTATTCCCTGAAAACTGTTTAAAACGTGTGATTTTACAAAAGAATAACATATTGCTTTATTTGAAGCCGATTAAATATATTACCTATCATATATATTTATTGCGAATGTTAATTAAAATTTTTTTTTTAAATTTCAGCTCTTCTTTATATACCTATATGATTCTACCTTAGTTTCACTGACGAAGTATAGACGTTTTGATTTAAATAATTATAGAAACGTATAGTTCAAAAGGGAGAAATATTTAAAAAAGCGAATAGGAATTTTAACTATTCTTTGAAATTCAATCTTTAGGTGTATTTTAGTTTTTTCCCGGCCATAGATAATTTGTCCTTTTATACATATAGTCTGTATGTATGGTAGATCTCAATTAACCCATTAATTTTTCTCGGTGTTTTTTTCTATTTAATGGGGGGTCTGTCGGCCAAAATCTACATATTCACATAGTCTTTGGAATAACTGACTTCACAAAATGGGGGATTTAATGCAGGATTATACTAACTGGGAATTTTATTCTTATAGTATTACTGAATAATTTCTAAATACCAATAGATCTCTAATAATTGACTCAAAAAGCAAAATTTGCAATATAAAAATTTAAAATAACTTAACAACATATGGTATAGTTAGTTCCCAAAATATTATAGGCTTGTTCACTCAATTTATGGCATATAAGTAATAAATCTAAATAATAATATCATCGAAATGAATTTAAATCTCAGAAATATTTTTCTCCGGAGATTTATGAATTATATATTTTTTTATAGATTTAATTTGTGATTGAAAATTATTCTGACGTTATCCCTCTATAAATATATAACTATATTTATATTGTATAACCAAGTAGTTTGAGTGTGGCATATGCGAGTTCATTAATATATTATAAGTATAGTCTTATTAATACATCATTTCTATTTTTTCCTTCAATTCGTAGCATTTTTATGATGAGCTATGGTGAATGATATACTTTTTAGTAATAGTTCCTACAATGTAATTTTTAGTTGCACAATCTATAGGAAATATAACGTTATACTGTTAAAAATATATTTTATAATGTAGATGTTTATTTGCTTGAACGAATTTATTAATTGAGTTTAGCCATTATCTATCTAATATAATAGTAATTTGTAAAACTATAAACTAACATATATTATATAAAATATCTTTTTATAGATATTAATATATGGTATATATTATAATATAGACTATACTAAAAATATATAATACGTTATAGATATTTATAGGTATATAGTTCATAATAAATATTATAATATCTCTTTAAACACTTAAACAGTTTAACTAGAAAACTCGATCCCATTAAAATTTGTACTGTTTGAAATAAACGTTTGAACTACAAAGCTTATGCGCATGATTTTGACCTAAAATGCACAAATTATATAGGTATGAAGCTTACGAGTATGCATATTAATTCTACATATTCGTATTTCCTCAGCTCAGTATTAAGCTATAATTATTTATTTAATTTATGTTCATAATGGCTATCCTAGCTATATCATAGATGCCATAAAACACATAGACTCCATTTTATTTTTATTATATATTATTTTTCATATTTGCGAGTAATTGGTTATTTAAAAGTATGAAAGATGTGCACAATTAGTTATTGTATAAATTCATAAGTTTTTACGTAAGCTACTCATTTATATTGCTTTCTTAAATTATCTCAAAAAAAATCCTGCATGAAAGATCCTCTTTCATATCTCGAAAAATCTCATTATAAAATTTTTATCTTACATATTTTTATGATTGATGCTTTCAAATAACTATATTTCAGCAAATCTTTTATTTTATAGTTAGCCTCTGCTATTTCAAAGCTGTTGAGAGTCTGTTTTTGCAGCCCACTTTATCGGTCTTCATTATCTTAATCCCTAATTCTATCAGAAGAATACATTATTCGATGAGATCCGGAAGAAAGCTTTCAGTATTCCCATAATTGTTCTATCATAACCCACTCAACTGTATTCAAGAGTTATACAAAAAAGGAACTTTCCATCCTTGCACCTATTTGTAAATACTTCCTTTCTTAATTGATATAGCTCTTCAGTCCATAAATATACTCGAGAGTTCGACCCAAGGGATATCACATAGACTTTTATCTCTGTGTTAATGACAGCGACCTTCTGGAAGAAATAAACCATACAAGAAAAAGGCTAATCGACCATTGATAAATAATCGATATTTCAGAGACTGTTTATTGTTTTCTGGTCTTCCGTTTTTTAGGAAGAGTACCAAAATATTCTGCATTTGCTTGGATCACTAGAAAAGTACAACTTTGAATATCTTTTAATACTTATTAATAGGAATGACATTTACTTTTCATGTACAGAAGAAGCCTTTTTTTGGATTTAGGTAGTTTGTTGAATTTTCTTTAAAATGATTTCTCGTATTGTGGTTTTACAGAAAATCATCAAATTCAGGTCATTTATGACTAATTCAATATTTTAGCTTAATATGTTTTCTGTTTAGTTACATGACCTCGTTGGAATTGATTCACTGCTTCAAATGTTTTCAAGTTTGATATATGTTTAATCGCATTTAGAATGCTACTCTATAAATTTAAATATATTGTCCCCCATTTAGAAAGTAACTACAAAGTACCCATTCGAAATAGCAAGAGCCGAAAATCGTTGTGTCGTTTTCCCTGTTTGACTTCCGCACATGGTTTTTGACGGAATGGAAGGTTCCGTTGCAAAAAAAATATTTCTGCATTTTGACACCATAATTTTAACCTTTGTGTGCCATTTTCTTTCTAATGAAAAGGATTAACTTTCCTAATTGTGAAGGTTTTTTCTGATTTTGCACGGGAGCCAAATTTTTTGCAACGGAACCACATCACAAATGCTAATACTATCACAATTGTGAATATGTATAATCACTGAATGCATACCAGAATGACAGAGTGCTATGTTTCGGTTGCAACCCGGAATCAAGTGAGTTCTATTCTGTTTCTGACTTAAAAGAAAGCTTAAAAAGGATAGGGCAAAAGGAAGTTGCGAGATCTCAGGATTCAGAGACAATTTGAAGCCCTATTCACCCTTGATTATATAAAATATAATTTCAGAGGAACTTTACCCATGAATCTGAATGACACTAAAAACATACTGTTCAATAAAGTAAATACACTTTCAGAGGTATGAACATGGAAATTTCGGCCAATGTTCCCACTATTAAAAATTTATTTACAGGGAAAAAAAGCCAGAATTTAGGAATAGTTCATTCAATGAACTACACTATTCCTGGAATTTTAAGCTTGGAGAGCGGGAAAACTCTTTCCAATATCAGGATAGAATATGAGATTTATGGAAAGATGAATGACGATAAGAGCAATGTAATCCTGATCTGCCACGCTTTAACAGGTGATGCCCATGCTGCAGGTTTTCATAAGGGAAATAAAAAACCAGGTTGGTGGAACATTGTAATCGGCCCAAACAAAGCATTTGATACAGAGAAATACTGCGTCATATGTTCAAACATACTCGGAGGCTGTAAAGGATCCACAGGTCCCTTTTCCATAGATCCTGAAACAGGGAAGCCCTATGGCATTTCATTTCCTGTAATTACTATAGCAGATATCGTGAACAGTCAGAAGAAACTGATCGAATATCTGGGAGTAAGACAACTTTATGCAGTTGCAGGTGGGTCAATGGGTGGGATGCAGGTGCTTCAATGGACAGTAAGCTATCCAGAGATGGTAAAAAAAGCTATCGCAATAGCTACAACTGCATCCTCAACCCCCCAACAAATTGCATTTGGAGCAATTGGAAGGAAAGCAATAACTGATGATCCTAAATGGAATAGAGGAAATTACTATGGAAAAGAAATGCCTGCACAAGGACTCGCACTTGCACGTATGGTAGGGCATATAACATACCTTAGTGATGCTTCGATGCAAAAAAAATTTGGAAGAGTTCTGCAAGATGAGGAAGGTATCGCTCACTCCCTAAATTTTCAGGTCGAAAGCTACCTAAATCATCAAGGAGATACTTTTACAAAGCGTTTTGATGCTAATTCATATCTCTATATTACAAA
Source organism: Methanosarcina sp. (assembly GCA_003164755.1). Lineage (GTDB taxonomy): Archaea > Halobacteriota > Methanosarcinia > Methanosarcinales > Methanosarcinaceae > Methanosarcina. The sequence goes on from PLUB01000045.1 coordinate 12,605, forward strand.
ATGCGCGGATTTTTTCGACCTTTCAAAGAATGGATCCCTTATAGATGGCTTTGCTGGAGTTACTGCAAAATACCTCGTAATTTCCATAACTTCAGATTGGCTCTATCCTCCGTATCAAGGCCAAGAAATTCTATCTGCTCTTACAGCAAATGGAGTTGATGCAAAATACGAAGAAATCAGGTCTCAATATGGTCATGATGCCTTCTTGCTTGAGGAAGGGCAGATGAATTACCTAATAAGAAGTTTTCTATCACAGATTCTTGTAAAGGATATTATGAATCAGAATTTTTATTCAGTTTTCAGAGATGAAACAATAGAAAATGCATCAATACTCATGGTAAAAAAGAAGGTTAACCATTTACCTGTCGTATCAGAAGACGGAAAGCTTGAAGGAATTGTCACATCCTGGGATATTACAAAAGCAGTTGCTTGTAAAATAACTGAATTAAATGAGATAATTACACGTGATGTCAGGTATATTCATGGAGACGATAAAATTGAAATTGCATCGTCAATAATGGAAAACTACTCAATTTCCGCACTTCCAGTCATTGACTTAGAAAACCGAATAATAGGTATGGTTACAAGTGATAGTATAAGTGCTCTGATCGGAAAATTCCGTTAATTCGGAAGAAGGCTCAAAATTCGAGTTATTTTTGTCCAAGTCAATTATTAAAAGTATTATATCAAAATGATTAGATATGTAGTATAAAAGAAGAATGATAAAATAAGATTATATGCTACAAATATTAAATATGTTGAGACCCTAGTATAACTTACGTTCTCATCTGTTATTACACAGAAAGACCTATTACACAAAAACTCCATTCAGTAAATACTCCTTAAAAATATAGTCGATATAATGAAGAGATAAATTCAAAAGATGTAACTCGTGGGTCCAACATTAAATCTCTTCGATATGAGATCGTGCCTTTCGGAACTTCAATAATTGTTCAGGTGAGAACGCAATTTATCACAAACCTATAACCTAGGATTATGTTTTTTTGATCGATTAAAGTCACAATAAAACATTTTTTATGATCGTGTACTACAGCTTTCAGCTTTAACACAATTAAATTAATCTAGGACTACGCAATTGAACTGAAAAATCAATAGCTTTAAACCTTTAACTATTTAAAATGCGAATTTAAAGCTTATTGTTTATTGTGCTTGATCTTGTACCTCAAGTGTGTAAGCCCTTTAATAATGCAAGTGGATAGTAGGAAATCCTTTAACTTAAAAACAACCCTAATTCACCTGTAAAATGATATTGTCAAACCCTGCAATCACATCCTTTTTTTTGCGTTTTCGATTACACGTCTTGAAATTCCCCCAGATCATGAATTGAAGAAGGGATTCGGAAGTTACTTTCAGATAGAGTATCGTATCTTCGACAACTTCTTTTCTTACAGAGTTGTAGCAGCGTTACCTTGTAAAATGTAATATTCTTAACTTCACACCTTCGCATTCACATTTGTTAACGACTATACAGATTGTGACTATTAAGTTTATCGTGGAATGCATTCGGATAAAATCGACAAATTTTTAAAAACTTGATGTTTTATATAGATACATCAATGCGCAGATAAATCCCATTATTATAATTTTTTGCACTGATAACAATATGTATGCATATACAACATACTAATTCACAAGTGTGAAGATTTAAGTGTGATGGTGATTATGGAAACTCCATGTCAGAAAGCTGTATGGGATCTTGTCCCTGCAATAAGGGCCAGTCTTGCAATCGAACTTGTAAATAAAGGACAGTCACAAGCAACTTCTGCAAAGTTGCTGGGGATTGCGCCATCGGCAGTTTCTCAGTATATTATGGGAAAAAGAGGGTATAGGATTGAATTTAAGGATGAGGCGAAGGAATTGATCGAAAAGCTTGCTCAGGACTTGATCGACAATAAAGTCGATGACTTTGTGGCAAGGATATGTGAGATCTGCGTAAATGCAAGAGGAATTGAAAGTAACTGCAATAGAAGTTTTGGTTCCGAAGAATTAGATAATAAAGCAGTAGAACTTGATAAATAGAAAATTATCCAAGTCTATTACCCGCAGCTTGCTGCGGGGATGGGAACTCTCAGAGAACTGTATTAATTTACGGGTTTAGATTTAATCGTTACATATAGACATTGTTCTGCCCACTTAGAGCATCTCCCTCATCATTCCAGCTGAATAATTATAATTAAGGCTCATTAATCCTAAAAAAGTTGACCGATTTTTGAGAACCCTAACAATCTTGGTACTTCACATATAGAAAGGATAAGTCTGACAGTATCTTGCAAGATTCATAAAAAGTAATAAATTTCAGTAAAACCATTAGATTCTCAGAAGGCTTTGATTTCTTCAAAGGTATTATTATTTCATAAAAATTCACGATTCTTTAAAAATGAAAATTGAATTTGGAAACCAGAAATTCTTCCTAAAAACTCCATCAACGGCGCAAAAATAATTGATTGCATATGGAGTTTAGGGGAATTATTAGCAATTAGAGCTCGTGTTCATTAAATTGGTGACACAACTCTTCATTTCTTAATAGTAAAATCAAGAACGTTTTCAAACACTCTTTTATCATTCAGTCCGACAATTTTAGCTTGAGATCTGCTCCGGGTGACTTTTCCGTTCTGTTGCATGTAAACGTATTTTCCATTTTCGGTACCCACGATCACAGAGAAGTCAGGTATAGAGCTTACTCCGAAATAGTCAGCAAGTTTAGGGCTTTGGTCTACATCTACAGCCATGATCGTTGCTTTCCCTCCGTATTCTGTTGCTAGCTTGTTAAGGATAGGCTTCATTTTCTGACAAGATCCACACCACTCAGCTCCGATTTTCAACAAAACTGGGCCGTTCTTGAGAGCTGTGTTTATCTGCTTAAGCTGGGCCACTTCTACAACAGTATTTTCTTTAAGGCTTACCTTAGAGTTTGTGGAATTTGCCTGAATTTTTTTGTAATTTATTGTAGCCTTTGACGTGCTTTTTAATATGTCAGCTTTTGCAACTGGTTTATATGATGTTTGTTGTGCATGTACTGCCACTGCAAGCTGCAGCTCCTGTCATTGACAGGACGAAAAGAACTAGCGTTAAAATACCTAGCGCCTTAATCATATTTTTATGCATTATATATCCTCCATAGTATCCACTCAACCATAAATTATCCAAAGATCCTGAATGTTAATTCAATTTCCAAAGCTCTTGTTTATTAAATCCAATTCTCACTGACAATGAAAATATACTCTTTAACTTAAACCCCCGCTTTAAGAAGTAGATTTATTTTCATACTATTGAATGATTTTCATGCGTTTTCTTCAACAAACACTTAAAATTTATAAAATATTTCCTGCAATTTTGTGTACTCTTCAACTTTTCAAAAGCTAGGCATCAATCAATGCATTTTTATTTGATATACGTTGCAGTAATTAATCTCATAGGTTAACTAAGATCAAAAGTTGGAATGTATATCATAAAACAAGTGAAATGACCTCGGTAATCACTATAAAAAAAATGTAAAAGTATCTCAACTATAAGTGAATTTTCTGTTATAAAAAGTTATCTCGAGAAAAAATATGAAACTTTTTAATTATACACCTTTCACAATATTTACAAAGCTTGTTGCTATTAAAATTTACTATCAATAAACAGCTTGACTGACAATCATTTATGTAAATAAATTGCATCAATGTGCTTACTCTGCACTGGCTGCGACCAGACACCCATAAAGATATTTAATTCATTCGATTCTGTGTGATTCGTCCCAGATTGGTCTTTAAAAAGTCTGCCTTTTTTAAGCTCTACGGTTGCAATGATAATCTTTCAGCAATCGATTATTAGAATGATAATCTCTCAGCAATTACTGAAGAAAATTACAATTTCGAATCAGTTGATTAGTGCTATTTTCATGATTTGTTAATCAAATAAGGATATTTTTCATTAAATTATTTCCTTTAGAGGATAATTCTGGCATATTTTAGGAAATCTTTATAAAATCCAGTCATAGATAATTGAGTATATGACACAGCAATTCACTCTTACCATTCAATCTGGAAAAAATAGGTTTAGAGAACAGGAAGGATTTGACATTATGGAGATAAAACCAGGGGATACCCTGGCAATAGTGGGTCCAACAGGCTCAGGAAAATCAGCCTTTATTAATGATATTGAAACCCTTGCACAGGGAGATACAGTAACAGGCAGAATGATTTTAATAAATGGGGAAGTCCCTCCCGAGTCCTTTGTACGGGAACCGGCATTCAAACCGATTGCCATGATAACCCAAAACACACGCTGTTTGGCAGATCTCACAGTCGAAGCATTTATATTAA
>PLUB01000062.1 GCA_003164755.1 Methanosarcina sp.
GCACTGAAGGAGGCAGTAAAGTCTGGTCGCATTGAAGCCAAAAGAGGCTTATGATGATAGAAAATTAGTTCAATGTACACAGCCATACGATAAGCGCGTAGCTGGAGTAATTTCTGGTGCTGGTGATCTCAAGCCTGGGTTGGTTTTGGGAAGGCGTGTAGGCCATGCAGATAGAGTACCACTTGCTTTAATAGGACGAGTGAATTGTAAAGTAGATGCTGACTACGAATCTATTGAAGTTGGAGATTTACTAACAACGTCGGCAACACTTGGACATGCCATGAAGGCTAGTGATCCTACAAAATCTTTTGGTTCTGTGATTGGCAAAGCTTTGAGACCACTGAAAGCTGGTTGTGATCTAATCCAAATCTTGGTGGCACTTCAATAAAGTTTGATTTCGAAGAAACGCGGAGTATTTGTCATTGAGTAACTTTGGTGACTTGCTGATAATCTCGGCAACACCATGATACTCCATGAAGGCAAGAGAGCATACGAGCTCATTTGGTATGATGACGGTTCCGTTGCAAAAATAATATTTCCGCAGTTTGGGATTATAATTTTGACCTTTGTGTATTATTTTTATCATGATGAAATTGATTAACTTTCCTTATTGTGAAATTTTACACTGATTTTGTAACAAAGCCAGATTTTTTGCAACGGAACCAAATATCGTGTAGAAATTCAATTTAGAGGATTTCTACAGAGCCAATAAAGCTACTTTAAAAGCTTGTCTAACATTGAGTAATAAGTTATAAATACAAAAGAGTATAAAATTCAAACCTAAGTTAACATAAATGAAAATTCAATGTGGGTAGATTAACTATGGTTAACGTGACACTTAAGGAAAGACTTTTAAACGCACTGGAAGGAAAGGAAGTTGATAAAATACCTGTTTGTTCAGTCACTCAGACCGGGATTGTCGAACTTATGGATAAAGTAGGAGTTTTCTGGCCCGAAGCCCATTCCGACCCTGAGTTAATGGCAAAGCTGGCAATAGCAAACTATGAGCTCAGCGGACTCGAAGCTGTAAGAATTCCTTACTGCCTTACTGTTCTGGGTGAGGCAATGGGCTGTGAAATCAAAATGGGTACCAAGAACAGGCAGCCCTCAGTTATCGGTCACCCTTATCCCATAGACCTTGAAGGCGCATCCATTCCCATGGATCTCCTGCAAAAAAGTAGAATTCCAGCAGTACTCGAAGCAATTAAGATCATCAGAGACAAAATAGGTCCAGATGTGCCAATAATTGGCGGTATGGAAGGACCAGTCACATTAGCTTCAGACCTGGTAAGTGTAAAGTCTTTCATGAAATGGTCCCTTAAAAAAACTGACCTCTTTGAACAGGTTCTTGACCTGGCTACAGACGCTGCAATCATATATGCCAATGCAATGGTAGAAGCGGGTGCAGATATTATTTCTGTTGCAGACCCTGTTGCTTCCCCTGACCTTATGGGTCCTGACTTCTTCAAGAAGTTCTTTCAGGCAAGATTGCAACAGTTTTCCTCCAGTGTTGACTCAGTGACAGTTCTCCATATATGCGGAAACGTGAACCCGATTCTCAGCTATATGGCAGACTGCGGTTTTGAAGGGCTCAGTGTCGAAGAAAAGATAGGAAGCCCGAAGAAGGCAAAGGAAGTCATCGGAAACAGAGCAAGGTTGGTAGGAAATATTTCCAGTCCTTTCACTCTTCTGCCTGGACCCGTTGAGAAGATAAAAGCCGAAGCAAAACAGGCTCTTTCAGAAGGGGTAGATGTGCTTGCACCTGGTTGTGGAATTGCACCGATGACTCCTCTCGAAAACATCAAAGCAATGGTCGCAGCAAGAGACGAGTTCTACGCTTAAAAAAATTATTTTTTTCACGGGCACATTCTGAAATTTAAATTTTGGAATACTTGTCCCATTTAATTTTTTTTATTTTGCCAAGAATAAATCTCAGAGACAAGAACTCCAAAAAAAGCACCTATAGGCTCTAAAACAAGGAATGCAATTAAGGAAAATGATTAACACAACTCACTAATATAATTTACCTGGTATAAAACTTATTGAGATTTATTAAATTTCAAAATTATCATAGAAGTTTTTTTTCAAGCGAGTCTTAAACTTTTCTGGAGGAGATTAGAATATGAAAATAGGAGTCGCAATTGACCTGGGAACCAGCGGTTTTAGAGCCCAAAAAATTGACCTAGAAAGCGGCAAGATTAAGAAAACCGTAATAACCCTGAGGAACCCTTTACCTGGAGCAAACGTAATGGATCACCTTGACTTTGCAATCCGTTACGGACTTGATAAAGCTCACGAACTCTCGGTTACAGCTGTAAAAAATATATTGGCTGAATTAGGGGTAAACCTTACAGAGATTGGAAAATTTTCAATATGCGGCAACCCCATCCAGCTTTCTATTTTTCAGGGAATTCCAATAGATGACTTGGCATATGCTGGAGAGCGGAAAAAGCAAAAATACCATATTGAAGAGCAAAATAGGGATGCTCGAATAATATCTATGTCCGAGATAGAGGGATTCGAGAAAGTCAAAAACTGCAGACTACTTGTGCCGCCTACGATTAAACATGAGGTTGGAGCTGATGCACTTGCCCTAATTGTAAAGGCAGGGATGATTGAAAGCAATGAGACTGCTATTGCAACGGACTATGGAACAAATGCAGAAATGGCTCTGAAAGCAAATGGGATTATTTATACCGGATCGGCAGCTGCAGGTCCTGCTCTTGAAGGGCAGGAAATTGAATACGGATCTATTGCTTCTCCTCAAATTATCTGTGACGTCGAGTTTGAAGGGGAAAACCTTCGCTGCTACGTTCTCAATAAATATATGAAAATTGCTATGGGAGATCTTGTAAATCCAAAAACCGGAGAAACTGTGCAGAAAGGAGAAGTTACTGCAAAAGGCATTACAGGTACAGGAGTTATTGCTCTTATAGAAGTATGTATAAAAAATAAACTAATAGTATTACCAAATATTCAGACTTCTGACGGCATAATTCATCTCCAAAATGGGATTAAGTTTACACATAAAGATCTTATCGCGGCAGGAAGAGCCATAGGAGCTATCAGGGCAGGGCATATCACGCTCTGCGAGACAGCGGGCATAAATATGGACGATCTTAAGATTGCCCATATAGCAGGAGCTGCAGGCACTTATATGGATGCTGCAAAAGCTCGCCAGGTAGGAATGATTCCTTATAATGTAAATTATGTTTCTCAGATAGGGAACACCTCTTTAGCAGTTGCTAGAGAAATTCTGCTTTCTGAAGAAAGATTATGGAAATTGCAGGCAATTGCAAAGCAAATACTGGATACCCATGTTATGTTTGCAACTTCGGAAACTTTTAAAGATGTCTATGTCCTAGAACTTGCGTACTGGAACGAAGGCATGGGTTTCAAGATGTTCCAAAAGTTCTTAAAAAAGAAAAATCTCCCAATTATCTCTGAGCCTTCCTCTGACCTGAAAATTGACCGCCAGGTTGATGGTGATATTCCTGAACTTGGAGATGAAGGACTTGAAGTGCTTGAAAAAGTCGGAACGTATCTTACAACAACGGTTGATAATTGTACAGACTGCAGGGAATGTGCGAAGGCATGTCCCAGTGGAGCTTTCAGAATACAAGAAGGCGGCGTTATAAACATTAGAACAGATCTCTGCGAAGGGGCAAATTGTAGGCACTGTATACAAGCTTGCTCTGAGAGTGTGTTTAAATGGGAAAACCTGGTTGTTGCAGAAGCAGAAAAATAAGAAAACTTATGAAAACTGAGGAAAAAAGGCAATAATCTAAGGAGCATTAGAAGAGGGGAATTAAGGTACCTAAACCTGAAAATGGTCACGAGCACGAACATAAAGAGCACACATATTGCAAAAAATAGTGAATCCTTCAAGCAGGAAGAAAATGACTGAAAAGAATATTCAGTCACATATATGAGTTATTTGATAATTCTGAAAAACGAGCATGGCCCATTTTTTCTAACTATTCCTGAGCCTGATTTATACTTATCTGTCAATTCTAATCTCTGATTTGATTTTGTGCTGTATTTACTTGACTGCCGTACTTTTTTAATCATTTCTGCTTTGAATATACGTAATAAAGCCTGGAAGTAATGAATCAAAAATTATTCCAAGTATCACAAAGCTGAAGTTATCCTTTACATTCGGCAGGTTTTCGAAAAAATATCCTTCTAAAAGGAATGCACATACCCATGCGATTCTACCAATGACATTATAGCTAATAAATTTTGAATAGGGCATTATTCCAACACATGCAACAAAAGTCGCAAACCTGCGGATAATAGGACCAAACAGGGCTATTATTATTGTTTTCGCTCCATGTTTTTCAAAGAATATGTGCGTGCGATCAAGATGCTCCCGTTTAATAAACCGGATATTATCATGGCTTGCTACATTATTTCTTAATAACTGACCGACCTGATAATTGACAGTATCTCCTGCAATAGCTGCAAAAAACAGAATAAACAGTAGGGTAAATAAATTGAGTGATCCGGTAGCAGCCAGAGCCCAGTTGCGAAGACTAGAGAATCGCCCGGTAAGAAAAAAGTGACTAAAACGTCTGTTTTTTCTTTTTTCTCTGAAATGTTTTTACTTTTCCAGTTCAATGAAAAAGTACTGATATAGGTTTTGTAAAAAGGGCTTTAATCAAGACTATTTAAAAAAGATAATAGAAGAACCAGCCCCGATTAGAGGCCGTAGTTCTCCGGCAGGAAGACCGCAACTTCATTCTTATATTTTGTGAGGCAGTCACTCACGAACTGATCTTTATCGTCTGTAAGGGCTTCGAAAGCTGCTTTTGCATCTTTAAGAGCATTTGCTTCAAACCTGGAGAGCTCAAGTTTGCCTTTTTCTCCTTCTTCGACGATTTTGATGCTTTCCAGAGCCGCATTCTTGGCACGGAGATAAATATCGTTTCCATCCTTTGCGATTGCCTGCCCCACTCTGTATGCATTAGGATATGCGAGCACATAACCCTGCGCATCTCTATACATATCCGAAGCTGCAAACATGTCTCTCAGGATTTTTTCATTACCTGAGTCAAGAGCAACGTTCATGAGGGCGCAGTCGTATGCCAGGGTTTCAGACCAGCACTGAACAGTTGTACCACCGAATTCACCGTGGTATTCTACTGATTCATTGGACCAGAGATCACAGCACTGCATTGTGAGGTTGCCCATAAGGTCGGAGTGGGCGCAGGTTGAGGTCTTACCTTCCTGAGCAATCGGAACACCTGCGACTGCTTTGACAATAGTGTTTTCATACCCACAGTCCTTACCAGGACCGACTGCACCAGCTTCATACGCAACAAGAGATCTTGCTGCAGAGATCGATCTTGCAATTATTGCAATAGTATGGGCAAGATTCTTATCCAGTAGACCGCCAGCAATGAACATTGCAGTGTTTGCCTGGGCACAATCTGTGTCACCGGATGATACAGTGCCTGTCTTCTTTGCAATCGCTGTAATATCTTGCCAGATCATCTCCATGTCCATGCTGCCGAGTACACCAATCCCAAAGAGAATACCTGCCATGTCGTTCCTAAGAATCGCATGGTCAAAGACTTCTTTCCCACCCATTGACTCAATTGCAAGAATATCAGCGCCGGCTTTGGCGCATTCTTCGAAAGCTTCCATCAAGACACTGTACTTATCTCCTCTAAGCTTCAGGTAGTTTCGGTCTTCACGAATGTCACCTATTGTGTGGCGGAGTGCGCACTTTATGCCATATTCATCATGGTAATTTTCCATAATAGTCTTCTGTGCGTGCGCAACTGCTGCTCCCCAATCCGGATGGTTGGACATCTGTTCAACGTGTTCCGTTTCAAGCACGACAGCGGGAGCTCCTATTTGAATCATCCTTTCCATAATGTCGGTGGTGATCCTTTCATACTCTTTTATGAGCTTTTCTTTGGAAGCTCCAGCTTCAGGCCTTGGGGCATAGTTTACTTCTGGAGTTGTGTACCCGACACCGATTTCAAGTCCCAGTCCGGTTTTAACTGGCGTGACAGATCTTCCAAAAACCATATCATCTGCTTTTGCATAAGCCATTTTAGTACATCTTGTTACTGCCATTACTCCACCTCTTCAGTGTTTATGGAATATTCCCCTCAATTTCGCAATATCATTTCCATTTTCCTTGATGAAATCGGCTATCTTTACAGCGTCTGAAGCTTCTTCACCGTATACCCCAAGCTCGTACTGAGATACGAAGTCCTGGTTCACAGCACCGCCACCACATGCAAATGGAATCTTTATTCCCTTTTTGAGAAGTTTGTCATTGATCTCCTTGAAGGCATACATGGTTGTTGTCATGAGCGCTGTACCTGTGAGCATAAGTGGCCTCTCTTTTTCCACGGCAGCTATGACTTCATCTACAGGCACATCTCTTCCCAGATCCACTACATCATATCCATTGGCTCTGAGTAATGCGGCTACGATGTTCTTCCCGATGTCATGAACATCGCCTTCTGCAACATGGCAGACAACCTTGCCCTTTGACTCAGGAACTTTGGAGGTCTTGGTCTTGCAAAATTCGATACCTGCCTGCATCGCATCAGCGGACAGCATAACATTTGGTAGGAAAATCACTCCTTCGTCATAGAGCCTGCTGACCACTCCCATTCCAACCATCAATGCGCCATTGATGAGGGAAATTGGGTCCTTTCCGGAACCAATGGCTTTTTCCAGCCCTTCTACAACGTCATCTTCCTCGCCTTCAAAGATGGCTTTTGCAATCGGGTAAATTGTTGGATCTTTAGGATAGAGTTCTTCTGCAGCCTCTTCAGGTGTCATTTTCTTTTCCATTTTTACGTTGTAACGAACTAGAATACCGCTGGGATTTATATCTATCAAATATCTAACCTCCACTTTATCGCTTTAGGAGCAAACAATTCCTGGTTTTTACATGGGTACAAAATGGGTTAAAGCTAAAATTCTCCCTAAAATAGATCTAAATTGTATTTAGATGCTTTTTAGATGCCTCATTTTTCCATATTTTTTATGAAGACAGCTAACTAAAATTTAAATAGGTATAAAACTCCCAAATTCTTCCCAATTTCTTAGTATTTATTGATCGCTGGTTTTAACAAATTATTTATAAAGCTTATATAAGGAACTTGTTGAACCAGCTGTTTGAATTGATTTTGTGAGCTGCAAGTGAAGAAATTCCTGCAGCCCAATAAAAGGTCTACTTCAAGGTACTGGAATACCTATAAATTATAGCTAGATTTTATTTGCTATATATCTTTTGTATATGTTCTATATTGTACTAACTTAAACTAATTAGTACGGAATTGTGTGGTCCTGATATCATAAATTATAACATGTGTGATCTTTTCCCCTGCCCTATAAACTGTTATTGATACCTTTCCATCAGCAATCATAAAAAATTCTTCTTTATACTGAACACCGTCAATTGCAATTTTATTCATAAAACTTGTAAACTTTTTTGAAGTTTCTCTGAAATCAAGAGACATTGATGTGAACTTGTCCAGTTTATCAACGATAAGCTTTACACTACAAATTTTCCCAAATTTTTTATCTCGGGCTCAAACTCCTGTAGCAATTCGGGACTGGTAGGATAGATAAACAATTCTTCCCTAATTCCGTCTATAATTTCACGAGCTGTAGCTTTTCTCAAACTAAAAGTCCTACCTACGCTTTTGCTTCATTTTCGGTTAGTTCGAGCTTTTCAAGATTATGAATTAACTGAAGATTTATTTGCGAATACATGTTACCCTATAGTAACAACAAATTTAAATTATTTTCTGTTTTATTGTCTGTATCCTATCAGTATAAACTCAACAAAGTGATGGGATTCAAGGTTAGTGAAAGTGAAGAAAACATCGGACTTGACCAAACGCAGCATGGTGAAGTCGCATATAACACTTAAGTACAGGTATACCTTTACCTGTATTTTTCAAAATTTTGGTCATGTACATCTAAAGACTTTTCTCAAAACCAATGATTCCAGAACAAGCATCACTTTCGGTTATGGTGGCGGGCATGGAACTAAAAGATGTTATTTCAATTGTATCCCTTATATTAACTATAATAATAGCGACGTTTACCTTTAGATTTAATAGTGAGCAAACAAAAATTAAGCATGTTTTGAAACACGACATCATGAATCGTTTTTTAAGTTGTTATAGGGATATTAATCAACTTAATGACTACATTTAGCTTGCTTATAAAATTGGTGCACCCATAAATAGAGATTTTGTTTTAGAGTTTTACTCAAAGAAAGCATTCGAACTTAGTGATATTCAAAGCACTGGTAATTATTTCTATATTTTTAAAGTGCTAGAAATATTTATGATTGGAACAAATATTAAATCAGAAAAACAAAATATAATAAAAAGCTACGAGTCGTATGTTAAAGCTTCAAAGGCGGAATATACTTATGATGTGAGTCCATTCTTAAACGATTATTTGAACAAAAACAGTAATAGGGAAGTTAATGAGGTACTTAGGGAGCTTATATGCAACATTTGGCATCATCTTCTTTGTATAATTCAAAAGTTAAAGTCTGAGCTCAACTCTATTGAAGACTCTAAGCTCATTAAATTTACAGGAATGGAGATTAATACCCAAGAAGACCGCGAAAGAGCATTTATCATGTACACCATTTTGAATAGTTATAGTAAAAATATTAAATTTTTGTTAAGTTTCTTATATTGTTATGAAAGCTCACTTAAAAAGCAAGTTGATAAAGTGGTGGACTCTACATTGCTGCCGTTTTGACTCAGCAGAAAAAATATTTGAGTTAGATTTTTAGACCGTAATCTATTGTAACTATATGGAGGATGAAAAAAATCAGAATATCCGATGAAAATTTATCAGTATTATAAACCTGTTTTAAAGAGCTGATTTATAGTTGACTTCATAGAGAACAGAGTAAATTAAATTTCTGATTTGTTCTCTTTTAATCATATTCAAAGCTTCAATTCCTTTTAAAGTCTTACTTACAGAGTAAAAATCCTGAAAAGCTTAGCTTTTAGTTTTGTTTAAAATACTCTAACATTATTTGTTCTTATTTTCTTATTTATAATTAGAATTTAGGCTAAGTAACTCCAAGGGTCCTATGAGTTCCATATATTCTATAGTTAAATAAGTTCTGTGAGTTCTTTGAGTAATAGATTAGCAATATTTTTCATTTTGAATGATGCACAGTTTTTGTGTGAAAATCTATGTATTTCCTGGTTCCGTTGCAAAAACTCTTTTCTAATGATACAATAGAATAAAACGAAAACCAAAGATAGTAATATGCTA
>PLUB01000042.1 GCA_003164755.1 Methanosarcina sp.
TAATAAAGATTATGACGAGCCACTTTGCAATCTCCATAGAGAAACCAGCAATTCCCCGTGCGCCCAATATAAACGCAATAAGTGCTAATATTAAAAATGTAACCGCAAGTCCTATCAAATCCGCCATATTTTACTCTCCCTATTGTAACTAGACTTTGTCATATCAGACAGTTACTCCATTTATGATCATCGATTTCATTATGAATAGTATATTCGGCATATGAGATATAATTTTACAATTTCGTTATTATAATACAGATTGGGGCGTGTGCGCAAGTTACTGAATAATAATAAGCATAATAATCTCTCAGCATTATCCCCAAAAAGGGTAATATGCCTGTTTTTTAGATTTTATCAATGACCACTTCCACTACCAGCCTCTTTACTTGCAGGTATCCAAAAGGCTTCTCTTTTTACCTCCCTTTTCTTTTTCAGAGGGGTGTATGGACTCAACCTTAGCTTTTTCTGTTTCTTCTTTTGGTTCTGCCTTCTCTTCTATCCGGGTCATCCTTTTTGATTCTGTTTCTCCTGACATCTCTTTTTCTGTCTGCTCTAAAACCTCTGTCTGCCAGTAAGGTTGATATCCGTAGTAACTATACACTCTGAATAACTCTTCATAAGTTAATGGCAATTTATCCTTATCGAAACCATCTGCTTTTTTAAGGACCTCCTTATCGACATTAAGGGTGATTATTAATGTGTGCTCGTAGAGCTTCAATTCAAGAGCTCTCCATGGAATAGCAAACCATTTATTACCCATACCAAGAAACTCACCAAAAGAAAGTACTGCATATGCTATTCTATCATTTTCCAAATCAATCATTAGGTCTTCGATCTTTCCTAGACCCTCTTTAGCTGGATTAACAACTTCGTGTCCTTTGAGCGTGCTTACTGACATAAAATTTGGATTAGTTATGTTCTCAACTCCATAAACAATGTATCATCTAATTTGATTACAACCCTTTAGTTATTTAACAGCACCAAAACTGGCTTTAAGCTTTAGGTCGTAGTCCCCTTCTTTTTAAGCTGATGGATAGTATATGCAAAAGTAAAAATTTTTTATATTTTCTGAGTTTTTGAATAATTGTAGTCGATTGCCAGCTGAATTAATGGTAAATTTTGGCGATCTCATAAGATATTAACAAGTTTCCAAAAAACAAAAAAAGGTTATCTTTTATTTTTGAAAATAACACTTATTTTTTATGTTTTTCGGATTTATTGTATTTTTTTCATTTATACAGCATATACAGTGGAAATATAACTATTATAAGTATCTAACATTGATAATACGATTTTTCTGAAGACCAACTACAACGGATTTGTGTTGCAAATAGGCAGCATTTAAGGTGGCGTAGATGTTAGCTTCTTCTTTTCCTGCCGTAATTTGCACATAACCAAGATTCTGAGTTTGTCCATTAACTACAGTAGTAAGATCAGCCATACTACTTTTATCACCGGTAATGGTATCGGTATATGTAGAAACCACATTATTTACAATTGCTTCAAAGACACCATCGGGTGCTGCCTGAGTTGCAATTGGCATGTTCGTAATCGTGTTCGTTTCAACCCCCATCGAAAGTGAAGTTGTTCCCAAGAGCATAAAAAATGCTAAAATTGTAATTATAAGTCGACTTTTTGACATATTATTGCACCTCAATATTTTCTGTTATTGTTTCTTTATTTCCTACCCTATTGGCCCTTACTCTATCAGTTATTCCTCAATCCTTTTAACCTATTAGCTTTAAGCCACTTTTTGATTTGTTCGCTTATAAGCTACAATACACAATTCACCAGTATTTATTTTAAATTAATTCTACGAAAAATAGCTTTTAAACGAAAAATACTCCCGCATAAAATATTTCACAATCAAAAAACAATTAGATATTAATGATGATTTTTTATTATTTTCGAAGTTTCCAGAATCTAACATCATACTTTTCCTAAAGAAGCATAATAGAATAATTTTATAAGCTCTTTGCTATTTAAGGTAAAAAATTATACTTTTACTTTCTAAATGGATGCGTAATATTCATAATCTTTCAAAAAATTTATTGTGACAAAAATCAAGTTCTTATTCGCTGTTAATCCTTCTGAAGTGGTCACTTTTCAGCTGGAGAATTATTTCCAATTAACACAAAACAGAAAAGAATCACATTTTTGCCTATGTGGCTGTCTGAGATAAATTGGCTAAACTATAATTTGCTTATTAATCATAAGAGAACAAGTAGTGGAGCCGTTCTGGCATCATCATTCTTAAATTTTAAAAGTTTTAATTTTTTGAGTATATAATAATTCGGGTCGTTCTCTACTTAATTTATTGATATTATTTTCAAAATATGCGTAATGCTGTTTACATACCTTTTTTCCTCACTTTTTAGGGATGTACTTGGTACCTAATTCTGACAGGTATCTAAAATAATAGAATATTAAATACTTAATATTTAATTGTTGTTTGCTGTTATATATTTGATATGTGAAAATAATTTTTGTTCACACACTTTTTTTTGTATCAAAAAATATAAATAAATAAGATTATAAAATGTATATTAATATAATTTATTTTTATATATTAATATAACTTATTTTTTTATTTGTAAATTATATCCAATAAATAGTATATGAAGGCGGTTATTAACATGACCACCATGTCAATGATCATTACTACAATGTTCAGTATTGCCTAAATTATCAATGGTTGTGGAACCCTTACGACAATCAATGGGCATGGAGCTGCCCTCCATAAATTTTAAAGAAGAGTCTAAAAAGGGACATCATAAAAAAATAATCATCTAAAAGAGATTTTGAAATTGTAGTGAGATCATGGGCTTTAAAATGACATATTTTTTAAACCTATGGAGTTGGAAAGGTGGAAAGTCAAGAAAATCAAGAGAATTCATACTTTGTATCAGTGAACGCGCTAAAAGACTATAAGGTTATCAATAAATCTGGAGAGGATTTAGGAAATATTGAAGACCTGATGATTGATTTGCAAAATGATAGAATAGCATATGCAGTACTTTCTTTTGGCGGATTTCTTGGTATGGGCCATAAACTGTTTGCAGTTCCTTGGCGTGCTCTTGAATTGAAGCTTTATAAACACAATTTGATAATCACTCTTAATGTCGATAAGGAGGTCCTTAAAAAAGCAGATGGTTTCGATAAGGATAAATTGCCATTAACTTATGAAGAGTTATTCAGAGTGTATAGTTACTACGGATATCAACCTTACTGGCAGACAGAGGGAGTAAAGCAAACGGAACTTTCTGGAGAATATAACCACTGAATGGGGACTGAAATATGGCGGATTTGATAGGACTTGCGGTTACATTTTTAATATTAGCACTTATTGCGTTTATATTGGGCGCACGGGGAATTGCTGGTTTCTCTATGGAGATTGCGAAGTGGCTCGTCATAATCTTTATTA
>PLUB01000088.1 GCA_003164755.1 Methanosarcina sp.
GAGATTTACTAGCAGAAATGGAGCGATGGGGAGAAGCTGAAGAACAGTATAAAATTGCTATGGACCTCAATCCAAATGATGCAGATATACACTGTAGTTACGGAGATTTACTAGCAGAAATGGAGCGCAACAAAGAAGCTGAAGAACAGTATAAGCTTGCTCTAAAAATCAATCCAAATATGAAAATGCACACTAACTAATCGGCTATAATGTTGCGCTCGGGTTGACTTATAGCTTGGCTGCCGAAGATGCAGGAATCACGTATAAAACTTTCAATCTTTGGATGAACAGGGGCAAGATAGAGAAATCTGAGAAATATTCTCGGTTTTATAAATATATCCCCAAACGCAACGCTGATGCGGCAAAAGCTCTTCTGGAACGTCTAAACTCAGCAGTAGATGCAGGAAACTGCCAGATTTGCATGTTTATTTTAGAAAGGAGATTCCCTGAAGAATTTGGACGGCGGGTTATAGGAAAACGGATGCTATTTCAGAGAATAAAAATGAGAATGTTGAAATAATCGTCAGGATGTTGATTTACGATACTTCATACAAAAAGTATGTGAGATTTTTTTTTATAGACGCAATAAAACACATGACATAGTTCCATTTTTATAGTGCAAAGGTAGCTTCAAATATAAATCAGTTAGTTAGTAACGATTTACTAGGAATTTCCCATTCCCGTAGAGAGCAAACGGGCATTCGACTGAATAAAAAGTTATGAACTTTTTGGAAGTTGTAGTTTACTTCATCGGGTAAATTCATAATATCAACGATTATACATAATTCAGAGGATGCAGATGTTATACTAGCTTTGTCTATACGATATGGAGTCTTTTTTCTTTATCACAATCAATGGCTTCATTATTTCATATAATTTTTTTGAGATTTTTCTGATTTTTAGAGATTATTTCGAAACTGATGATATTCAAAAATACTGAATTTAGACAAAATTATATTAAGCCCATCTAAATACTTTAATATGAAAGAGTAGAATTGAGCCTTAGTATAGAATATATCTGTCAGAAAAAACTGTTTGATATATATGGGATCCCAATAATTCATTATTACAGTCGCAGGATGCGGGAAGTAATAGAATCAAAGACCAGTAAAAGATAAAAATTCTCGAAAAAGGATATGTAAATACATTAACAGACATTCGAAGATGTACACAAATGTATAATTTGTTTGCTTATTTGACCACTATTATCCATTAAAAGTTAGAATAATTTTTAATCTATTGTCATATTGAGAAAGTAGATGGCATTCATGTGTGCATCTGCGGAAAGTGAGTCGGCTAATTAGTTTGTATTTCATCACAGCTATTTAATCGTTAATCTGGCAAAGTTCTGAATAACTCCAATGAATAGTTGTGGGAAAAAGGATATGAAAAAGCATTTCTTGTGTCCACTGTTTGTAACTAAAGGAGCTTTTGCAATTGTATGTATATTTTCGTTGCTGAGCCTTGCTTCAGCTTCTGTTACCTCATATGAGGAGGTATTAACTGGGTGTTTTCACAAAGAAAATAGATACTCATTCAAAGTTCTTTTGACAGAAACCATCGAAATTCCTTCTTTGCTTTTTGGCCAGGAGAGTTCATTTCCCTCGACTAGAAGCAGAGAAGAGGTAAGTAAGCACCTTGAAAAACTGAGCCTCTTCCTTATTCTAGCAGCAGGCATCCTTGCAGGTTTCAATCCCTGCCTGCTTGCAGTAATTGCTTTTTTGGCGTCTGTCACTCTTGCTCAGCAGCAAGGAGGAAGAAAGGAGATGCTCAAAATCACCTTAGGTTTTTCTGCTGGAATTCTGACCATACATATGCTTATAGGAATAATTATACTTTTGACTGTCAATATTATGCCTGAAATCCAGGAAATTTTCACTTCAGTTACAATTATGCTAACAGCTCTTCTCGGCTTCTGGCATATCTTTGATGCATATTGGCTAAAAAAGCATGCAAGATCAACATTCAAGACCCCAGATTCCCTGAAGAACTTTATGAGTGGGATGGGTAATAAAAATTTGCTGCTGCTGTCCTTCCTTTCAGGAGGCATGTACTTCCTAGTCAAAGCCCCTTGCTTAGGAGCGATTTACCTCTCTGTCCTGAGCATACTGACAACAAAAACCGATACAATGGAAGGAATAGCATACGCAGGACTTTATAACCTTGGCCTTCTGCTTCCGATAGTATCTCTAGGACTCTTGCTGTCCTTTGGGCTGAGCCCAAACAATGTCACTGAGTTCCGGGAAAAAAGGAGAGTGGGAATAAGGTTGACGACAGGAGTTATACTTACTATCCTTGCTTTGATGATGCAGCTTAAAATCATCTAACAAAAATTACAGTTGGAATAAAAGTCTTGAATTACAGCCTTCACATTAAAAATTAGCACTTCAAAACCTTAGAAAAAGGTGCATCATTGGCTATACTTATTTTTCGAAGGTTTTGAAATGTTAATTTTTACTGCAAGGACTGTATAGACTTTGGGATCAAACGATCAGAAATCAGATTCAGGACTCTTTTCTTCAATCATCTTCAAAAGCCTGTCTATTACCTCTTTTATTCCTTCTCCGGTAATTGTGGAAATGTTCAACACTACTCCGTCTATCTTCCTGAACTCCGGCTTATCAGCCTTGTTTGCAACAACAAGCAAGGGTAGGTTAAAATTTTTTTGAATTTCCGTAAGCAGATGTTTTTGGTCTTCAATCAGGTATCCACAGCTTTCGCTGGGGTCAATCATGAACATTACAACCGCGTCAAGGAACTGTATCGCAGTTATTGCCTGCTGTTCGATGTTGTTTCTCTCAGACATAGGTCGGTCAAGAAGGCCAGGAGTATCCATAACTTGATAACGTACTTCATTCCAGCTAAAGTGCCCGATTGCCACTCCTTTTGTTGTGAAGGGGTATGGAGCGATTTTTGGACGTGCGCCGGTAACTTTTGCTACAAAACTTGACTTCCCTACATTCGGGTAGCCAGCGATCACAATCGTGGGTTCATCTCTGACATCCGGAAGTTTCCTTAATGCGTTTCTAGCTTCGTTAAGAAAAAGAAGATCTTTGTTGATTGACTTAATAATGGAAGCAATCCTTCCTAAAGCTTCTTTTCGAACAGGTTCTGGAATGTCCGAATTTCTGATTTTTACTACATAAACCCTTGCAACCTCATGAATTTTTTTACTGGCCCAGTCCACGGATGCGAGGGACATCTTGAGCTGTTCGACACCTACTAAAATATCTGTAAGTTTATAGTAGAATCTGGGTAATTGATCAAAACTCGGGAACCACCTGACTATATTTGCAAGATTATCTGTAAAGATGTTTGCTGCTGTCAATATCATGGACTCATTAGCCCTTAACCGACTATACTTATTCTCTATGTTTTTCCCGGACATCGCTTTAGCTGCTCGTTTAAAAGCTTTATTAATTAACTCTTCGGAAGTGGGAACGGTGTGAATTTTCTCAAATATAATCATAGTCTAACACTCTGGGTTCTGTTAAGCATGTAATAAATTTTGCTGACCAAGAGTTTTATCAAAACAAAAAGTTCAAGCAAAAGTTTCGCAAAGATTCATGAAGGCAATTTACTTAATACAAATTCAAAGATTTCTTATAATTCGCTGGTTTTTTTGATTGATTGCATTCAATTAGCGTTGAAATTCATTCTAAATTTTGACGATCTCATCAGGTATATATATAGTCTCCAAATTTATTGCTAGGTTTTAAATTTGTTGTTCTAAATTCTCGTAATAAACTTAACACAAGACATAAAACTAGCTGGATACTCAAAACATAACCGGACTCTTTTTATATTTGTAATAGTAAGTTATAATAAGAATTATAATAATTAATTATGTTAAATATATATGATAGTATACATTTATCGATATATAGGTGTTATACACCATCCTGATAAAAGTATATGAAATTGATGGTGGAAGTATGGAACTCACTCAGATTCAAAAAGATATTATTATTGCAGTAATCAACTTGCAAAGACAAAAGAATAGAGCAATAAAGGGAGAAGAAGTTGCCGAGGTAATTCAGCGCAACTCTGGAACCATTCGTAACCAGATGCAGCTGTTGAAGGCTCTGGGATTGGTGGAAGGTGTCCCCGGACCAAAAGGCGGCTACAAACCTACAGGGTCAGCATATAGCGCTTTACGTATTCAGCAACTTAATAACGAATCCGTGGTGCCACTATACAGAAATACTATAATTGTTGATGGGGTAACAGCTGCTGAAATCAGTTTTACGACCGTCAGGAATCCCGATTCTTGTAGCGGAGCAGTACGCATACTAGGAAACATAAAAGATTTTATGATAGATGATAAGATTCAAGTTGGTCCGACGCCTGTAAACCGCCTGATAGTTCGCGGAGAAGTTACAGGGCGGGACGATAATAGTAACTCTATTCTTTTCAATATTACCGAAATGATATCTCTTCCTAAAAAACACGTTAAACACTACATGAAATACCCTCCTTTACTTGTTAATATGAATGCTAGTATTCAGGAAGCAACGAGGCTTTTTATACGGAACAACGTTCATGGAGCACCTGTGGAGGATAAGGGAAAGATCATAGGGATAATTACCTACACAGATATTGCCCATGCCATTGCTCAGGGAAAACCTAACGTAAAAGTCAAAGATATCATGACAACTGAACTTATCACAGTTGATGGGGACATGCAACTCTACGATGCCATAAAACTTTTCCACAAATATAATGTAGGAAAGCTTATTGTAACAATAAATGGTATACCCAAAGGGACTCTGTCAAAAACTGATGTCTTGAACGAAATTACAGTCAACTGAGAATAAAGAGGATTTTGATAAACCTATGATTCTTAACGAATTATTGATATCCAATTTATAAAAATATATGAAATTTGGGGTTTATTGAAATCATTTAAAGTTTTCGTAGTTTTATTAAAGGTGGGAAAAATTTCCAGAAAATAATTTAGAAAAGAGATTATTTCTTAAAAATATTTTATTATTTGCACATACAATTTATTCTTAGCAAATTCCCAAAAACTTCAGTCTCGTTTCATGCTTTCGTGTCTGGCAATCATCTCAGCGGTAATTTCATCGAGAGTAATATTATTTGCAACGAGTAATACCAGGAGATGGAAGATCAGATCCGAAATTTCCGAAATGATCTCTGCATGGTCTTCATTCCGGACTGCAAGAATGGTTTCAATCGATTCTTCCCCTACTTTTTCAAGAATCTTATTCATACCCTTGTGATTGTTCAAAAGCTTGCAGACATATGAACGCTCGTCATAGTTCTGTTTCCTATCCAGAATTATTTCATATACCCTGTTTAAAATTGACAAATCAGTATTCTGCATTCAAACCCCTTTTTTATTTAAACACACAAGGAAATATTCGAGAGTAAACAGAAAGTTTTTCAAACCTTCCTGGGATCAGTTATTTCTCCTGTGAGGGCTGATGCACCCGCAGTTGCAGGGGAAGAGAGATACACAAATGACTCTGCACTCCCTTCTCTGCCCCTAAAGTTTCGGTTTGAGGTTGCAAGACCAACTTCCCCAGTACCAAGTAGACCGAAAGACCCGCCCATACATGGCCCACAGCAGGGAGATTCTATGATTGCACCAGCGTTCATAAGCTTTTCGATATATCCAGCCCTTAAAATTTTCATGTACTCTGTCCTTGAAGCTGGGACGACAATGAGACGTACACCCTTTGCTACTGGCTCGTCTCCAATGATATCTGCCATGATCTTAATATCCTCGAACCTGCCGTTAGTGCAAGAACCCACAAAGATCTGATCAATTTTTGTGCCCTCGACATCAGTTACAGGTTTTACGTTATCCACATTATGTGGGCAAGCTACCTGGGGTTCCAGATCCGAGATGTCATAGTGCCGGAAGGCTGCATATTCAGCATTTTCATCGGATTTCCAGTATGGATCAAATTCATAATATAAAATCCGCTCTTTAAGGTAAGCTGCAGTCACTTCATCGGCTTCGATGATTCCTGCTTTTCCTCCCATCTCAATTGCCATATTGGATATGGTCATGCGTTCGGGAATTGAGAGAGAACGAATTGTTGAACCCGCAAACTCAGCTGCCATATACCTAGCTCCATCTACCCCAACATCACCTATTAGATAGAGTATGAGGTCTTTTGAGTAAACGTGCCTTGGTAAAATACCTTCCACTTCAAAATGAAAGGTATTTGGTACCCTGAACCAGAGTTTGCCTGTAGCAAAAACAGCTGCCATGTCAGTAGAGCCGATGCCTGTGGAAAATGCCCCTAAAGCTCCATATGCGCAAGTATGTGAGTCAGAGCCAACTATTAGATCTCCTGGCAAAACGTGCCCTTTCTCTGGAAGAACCTGATGGCATACTCCCTCATATACATCATAATTTAAAATTTCTTGTTCATCAGCAAATTCTCTGAGCATTATGTGGTTTGCTGTGGCGTTAATGGAGTCAGCAGGAACCTGGTGGTCGAATATGATCACTATTTTCTTAGGATCCCATACTTTCTTCTCTTCTTTGTCATTCATTATCTCGTAAAATCCCTTAATTGCCAGAGGACCTGTAATATCGTGCACCATTGCTAGGTCTACATTGGCCAACACGAAATCCCCGGCTTTTACTGGATTTCCGGAGGCTTTCGAGAAGATTTTTTCGGAAACTGTCATCGGCCAATTTTCATTACCAGATAATTCGCCCATGAGGAATAACTGGCTCGTTATATTAAATAAATCTAATTGATGGTTCAAAGCATGCATAAATCAAAATTTAGTTATTTCACCCAACTGCAAGCAACTGAGTAGTTTTGCGCCACCACTTTGATATAATAGAATTATTTAAAATCAAATATTTTCATTAGCTTTTGCTTCTTTTCATTCTGGGTTTCCTTAATTTTCGACATGGTATTCTAATGACATCGGAAGCTGTACCTCATCAAAATTTTCAATGTATCCTCCATCATTCCAAAGTTCATCACTCGATACCTTTTTTAATTTCAGAGTACTCTCCAAAGATTTATCTTGTCTTGGCACTTCTCATAATCTACATAATCTTGAGGGAAAATATTTTGGTCAGAATCAGCACAAAGATGTTTATGATCACTATTAGTACAAATTAATCAAACCCAAAAAATTACTTTCTGCCAATTTAAAGTAACGTCTTTTTCAAATAATTGTTTATTTAATAGTCTAAAAAAATTATGAGATTTCATAGAACAACAACTATTTTATATCTTTTATTATAGATACAATGTTCTAGGTTTAGTAGTTTTATTTTAGAGTACAGAGAATTCCGATAAATCGCTAAATTTCTTGACTTGGTTATAGATGATATGTAAACTGATCCATGAAAATTGGAAGTTTATCTAAATATTCTACAAATGTGGATTAAAATATATCGAATTTCGATAAACCTCTAATCATCACGAGTCATTTATATAAATTTATAAAGTATATGATTAAATTTAGTGTTTGTCCAAAATTCTCTATAAATGATTCAATAACTAGTGATTTTCGGGAAAGTTTCATCACTACAATAAGCAATGAGGGTATTTGACTGAAATATAAAGATCTTGCAAGCATACAAAACGATAAAAGCGCATAAAATAATGGAAATATTATCAGTAATTTTACAGCTTACTTTGCTGCTAATAATCTATAAATTTATAATTTCCTGTGCTGTCGTGGACTATGTATGTGCATGTGCTATCTACCAATTTTTTCTTTGCAAGCTCCAGGCCTTTTTCACCTTTTTTGAAATTTACAAATTCTTTATACATAGCAAGCATGTCCTCAAGCTCTGAAACATACCTATAAAAGAGGTTTTCTGCCAGTTCTTGGCTGTCTTCTGCAGAAATTGGATATCCAAGACCTTCGCATTCGCAAGTATGTAGTTTTAGATATTTTATATAAAAAGGGTAAGTTTTGCAGAGCATTGGACGTACCGGATAAACTTGGCATTTGCTTGTGCTTTTTTCAAGAAAGATGCAGTCCAAGTTACTATTCTGTCTGAGCATCCATCCAAAAGCATGAATATTTCCATCTCTATCGATATTTTCCTGAATAAGCTCAAGAATCTCAGGGGAAAACGAAACTCCTGTTTCTTCAGAAGCTCCTAAAAAGCCTTCCGTTATGTTTTCGTTCTCTTCCAATCTATCTAGTGGAACTATTTCAGGGACAAATGGTCCTGCGATCTCAAGTTTTGATAGGCCTGTAAATTCCCGAATTTTTTCAATCTCAGTAGGGATTAACATTACCCTGTTATCCCCAAAAGCCCATCTGCAGCATTTTCCACAGTGCCTACAAGAGAAACCGATTACTCTGATTTCAGCTGCAAGATCTTTTAGACAAAGTTTGAGAGCTGATTCGATTTCCTTTTTGAGGCTAGTAATTAAAAGGAGCTGGTAGTTTGTTTTTTTATGCTTTTGTTTACTGCCTGAACTGAAAATTTCCATATAAAGGTTCGTGTTCTGTAGGTACATCAAATTAACGCAGGAAGAATTAACGCCAAAACTATTCTAAAATTACCATTCTCGAGAATTCTGTTCCGAAGAGAGTAGATTGTAATACGAAAGTATATCAAGGAACTAGTTTTAATTAAGTTTGTATGTGGAATAAGTTAGTAGAAAAATTTGAAAAATACCCTGCACAGGCAAAAGTACTCAAATTGCTATTTGAACGTGGATTTCAGGTTAATGAGGAAGGAAAAGTCACTTCAGGAAATATTGAGATCGCGCATACACAGCTTGCAAGAGAAGCAGGTGTTGATAGGAGAGTGGTTGACGCAACCACAAAGACAATTATCTCAGATGAGTTTTTTAGTGCTATTTTTAAAAATATTCATTCAATCCCTTTTCTAAGAGATGTTGCTCCCTCACTTGGGTTAGGAGTGATTATTATTATCCCGGAAGATGCTGCTAATATGGGTATTCTTGCAGAAGTTGCAGGGATTATTTCAAAAAACAACGTAAGTATCCGGCAGGCTGTCTCCGATGACCCCTACCTTACTGACAACCCAAGGCTTACAATCATTACCGACCGCAAAGTTCCTGGAGACCTGGTTGATCAGATCCTGAACCTACACTCAGTGAAAGGGGTAAGTATTTACTGATATCTCTGAGTCAGTAAAATTTAAACGGATTTAAATTGAAGAAATGAGTAATTACCAGGTGATATTCGATATTCTTTATATGCACAATATGTATAATTTGTTTGTTTATTTACTCACCTATTCTCGATCGACATTTAAATTAATTTGTAAGCTACTTTCATATTTAGGAAACAGATGACATTCCTATGTATATCTGCGGAAAGTTGATAATATGACTGCTTGTTTCTTTCAGAATAACTCGTTATTTTTAAAGCCTGTAATCTGCAGATGAAACGAAACCTGAAGTTTTCCTGCAGTGATAAATTTATTACAGAGGATTTCGATAAAATCCTCAATTTTGTCATATGCTCATAAAGTGCATATATATGCCTCATGAAAATAGACGTTTCTCTAAATTTTCTATGGTAAACTAACTAATTAATTATACTTTTAAAAGCTAATTAGTATTTTCAAATTCACTTTCTCAGACGAACAAAATAATGTCATCTATTTTCTCAATATGATAGTAGCATAAAAATTAATCTACTTTCTAATGGTAACGATTCAACCTGGTAAAACAATACAGATAGCAATCTTTTCCAAGATTCATTGAGCAAATTTAGGGAGGATTTTTTTCTTTAACTGTAGGTTATTGATCATTTTTTCATTTATCCAGCAGTTAACAATCAGAAGTATTTACTGCGCCGAAACAGATCCTACTAACTGATATTTGGTAGACTGAATAGTTACTTTTAATTGATAATTTGGTTAAATAGACAAACGAATTATAAATCTGTGTAAATCTGCAGAATGTCGGTTCAAAAGTATTTGAATTAATTGCACTTTTAAGAAATAATTGTGTTTTCAAAAGTTATTGTTTATGATCAAGTCACTTGAAATTCTATAATCACGGGAAAAACAAAAACCAAGGCAAAAATGTACCCTAAACTCATTTCTTCCTTATTTTTTTGCACTTTCCATGGCTGACTTATAAGTTTAAAAAAACAGGAACAGAGGAAATGCGGAAAAAATTTTTACCACTCAGAATAGTGCCTATGCAGAGTTGTGGCCCGGCAGTGTATTGCCCTTTCTATTCGCTCAAGAGAGCAGATTTATAAAATTGCAGTTTATTACTGTGATTTTTTTCCCCGTGGTTATATAATATAGATTGAGTTCTTACATTCCTGTGGATTTTTTTATGGTTTTAGAGTTTGGCTTAAGTTAGAAATTTTGAATATTTATAATTGAAGTCATTACACACAATGCTTACACTTTTTAAATGTTTTCCTATGCCTATACGGTATTCAAGAGTATCACAATACGTGTATTAACTATTGAGAAGTTTATTAAATCCCTAAATTTTATCATATGCTTATAAGCGGAGTATACAAAATGACCAATAAAGATCAGAAATTTATTGAAGTCCACTATATCTAGCTCCTTTTGGCTAGTTTTTGCAACGAGAAGAAGTAACATTATTAGTGGAACATGTTGTTAATCTGTGGGATTGCATAGTAAATACAGTGGGATTTGATGCCTACTATTCTTTGCTAGAGATTAGAGGTTTTAAGCTTCTTTCTCTTAAAAGAAAAAATATATTATTTAGCTATAAAAATCAGCTTATAGATGTGTAATTTCCGCCCCTTCAAAACTTAAAAACACAGAGAATTGGTAAATATATGAAAATAAGTTAAGTTTTTCCAAAAGAAAGAAATAAAACCAAAATAAAGAGTTTATAACATGATCGATCTGATAATTAAAGCACTCTGGCTTATGTTTCCAGCTTACATTCCCAATTCCTTTGCAGCTATTTTTGGTGGCGGGAAGCCAATTGACGGAGGCAGGTTTTTAAAGGATGGAAGAAGAATCATAGGAGATGGAAAGACCTACATGGGCTTTTTTTCAGGAATTTTTTTTGGAGTTCTGACAGGCAGTATTCAGATATGGCTCAATTCAAATGGGTTCAAAATTTTGGGAATTGATGTACCATCTTTTGGCCAGAACTACATTTACGCACTAAAAGTTGTCTTCGCTCTTTCCTGCGGTTCACTTCTTGGAGATCTGTTCAAGAGTTTTTTCAAGCGTCGAATGAATCTGAAAAGAGGCGCTCCCTTCCCACTTGTAGATCAGCTGGACTTTGTAATAGGATCTTGGGTTTTCGTATACCTCATATCCCCAGAATGGTTTATGAGCAATTTTACTCCCAATGTAACGATAATAGTCCTTATAATAACACCTCTGCTTCATCTTGCCACAAACATAATAGGATACTTTATAGGGGTAAAGAAAGAACCCTGGTAAAATCATTTAAATCAATACAATTTTGAGGTAAAATAATCTGAGAAAAATGAATAAAAATTCTCTGAAGATTCAGAAATAATAGATATGATAATGATAATGATAATGATGATAATTAATGGTGCAACGAAAGCAGTAACAGGTGGAATCATGAGCAAATTAAAACCAGAAACAAAGAAAGAGTTGGATATTCAAAAACAAGAACTTATCGCAGCCCTCAAAGGCTGCGGAGCTATTCGATATGGTAACTTCACGCTTACTTCAGGGAAGAAAACCAAGTATTATATAGATATCAAAAAAGCTAGTACTGATCCTAAAACCCTAAAGCTTATAGCCAGACAAGCAGCAATCAAGATCGAGGATATGGATGTAAGCACAATTGCAGGAATTGAATTGGGGAGCGTGCCGCTGGCAACAGCTGTTTCGATGGAAACAGAACTTCCATTGCTTATAGTTCGTAAGGCTACGAATGACTACGGCACTAAAAGCAGGTTTGTAGGTGATATTAAACCAGAAGACAAGATTGTAATGCTCGAAGATGTTACTACAACTGGAGGTTCTGTCAGAGATGCAATCAAAATTGTCAGGGAAGCTGGAGCCAGTGTGAAGCATATAATTAGTGTTGTAGACCGAGAAGAAGGGGCAAAGGAAAAGATAAAAGAAGAAGGAGCAGAGCTTTTCCCTCTTGTAAGTGCAAGCGATCTATTAAGTTAAAAGTAGTGACACTCACTTTTCTAAATTGAAGAGATCTGAATGAATAAATATAAAAATATATTCAGCTTCTGTTAAAGATATCTTAGTTGAATAAGTATTTTTAGCTTTCATATGAATTCTTCTAACTATTGTTTTGATTTTTTTACAAGTTATCTTACATCGCTTTAATGATATATTAAATAATAAAGTATTGTATCAAGACTGGAGTTATGAGGATTCAATGCAACTACGGCTATAATTTTTCAGATAGTTCCCTCTTTTACTTATTGCTACCATTAAACGGATCTGAACATCTTTTAAGTTTTGATTCGCTGTTCTTGTACCAATTTTTAGTAACTACTTTGTTCTAGCGTTCTGTCCTTATAGAGCTTTTTGAGCTTTAATTGAGCTACTAAAAAGTACTGTAACTTCTGAATATCTTTTTAGTGATTTTACATGGATTTTGATTCATTCATTCAATCAGCTAAAAATACATTAAATTATGAATATTTCCAATTATATTTTGGCAAAAAAATCTTAAGAACTTCACTGTTTGAGGAAACGGAAAGTCAAGTTTCGAAACAAGTTAAGAAACATAATTTAAATATAAATGTGAGTCTAACAATGAGAAGATATTTATCAGAATAAATGGAGAACTAGAAATTCTTTCATTATATTCCGGATTAATAAGTATTGCTAATCAAAAATACACTGATATTAATGAAAACATGTTCCTTAAAACCCACTTGCTGCAGATTTATACGAGAATATTATCTATTTTCTTAATATTATAGTAACTTAAAAATTAATCTTTCTTTCTATGAAGAATAGTGGGTAAATAGGCAACAAAATTTTACATATTTGCACATTTGTGAAATGTTGGGCAAAATAATATTGAGAGGTTTTGAGGACTGAAAACTCACTACCTTTTCCTATCGGAATTATTTATCGCCCTAGATTATAACCCAATCATAATGTAGTGAAGTAATTTTTTTAAAAAGGAGAATGAAAATGAGGATTTTAATTATCGGTAGTGGTGGAAGAGAACACGTAATTGCCGAAGGAATCAAGAACAGCAAGCATAAACCCTCCATCTATGCGGTAATGGCAAAAAAAAATCCAGGAATTGCTGCCCTCTGTGAGGACTTTTTGCTTGAGAATGAAACAGATGTTGAAAAAGTCATTGGGTATGCAAAATCCAGAAACATAGATATTGCATTTATAGGGCCTGAAGCTCCGCTCGCAGCAGGAATTTCAGATGCTCTCTGGGAAGCCGGAATTTCTGTAATTGGGCCTAAAAAAACCTGTGCAATTATCGAGTTTGATAAGGCCTGGGCACGAAATTTCATGAAAAAATATGGAATTGAAGGTTGCCCTGCTTACGAAGTTTTCACAGAGGAAAGATCTGCCCATGCTTTTATCGAGAAACTGGGTGATGTTGCAGTCAAACCATCTGGTTTGACAGGAGGTAAAGGGGTAAAAATTATGGGGGATCAGCTTCCTGACATTGAAGCTGCCAAGGAGTACACGAGTATGCTTCTTGAGAAAGGAGCTGTTGTTATCGAAGAACGCTTAATAGGAGAGGAGTTTTCCCTACAAGCTCTGGTGGATGGCAAAAGCCTTGTTTTCGTCCCTGCAGTGCAGGACCACAAACGAGCCTATGAAGGTGATCTGGGCCCAAACACAGGTGGCATGGGTTCATATATAGATGCAGAGGAAATCCTACCGTTTATGCTATCTGAAGATCTCGAAAAGGCAAAACAAATCATGAAGAGTACTGTAAAAGCACTTTATGAGGAAACAAAAACGGAATATATTGGAATCCTTTACGGGCAATTTATCCTTACAGCTAGCGGCCCCAAGGTGGTAGAATTCAATGCTAGATTCGGAGATCCTGAGGCCATGAACATAATTCCCATCATTGAAACAGATTTTGTGGAAATCATGCTTGCTATGGTTAAAGGGACCCTTGGGAAACTGCCTGTAAAATTCAGCAGGAAAGCTACGGTTTGTAAGTATGCAGTCCCTGCAGGCTATCCTGATAATCCTGAAAAGGATAGCGAAGTAATTGTAGAGGAACTAGGAAAAGCTTTGGTCTATTATGCCAGTGTTTGTGAGAAAGGCGGGAAAATTTATACTACTGGCTCCCGCGCCGTTGCGTTCGTAGGATGTGCGGAAACTATCGATGCAGCTGAAAAAATTGCCCAGAATGCTCTTGAAAATGTTCGTGGTAAGCTTTTTTTCCGGAAAGACATTGGAACTGCTGCTCTAATCCAGAAGAGAATCGATCATATGAAAGAACTTAGAAGCTGACTGTTTCAAAAGTTATACAAGCGTACGGCTTTCAAATAAGTACTATGTGGTAATATAAAGTTATAATTCAGCCAGAACCAAGTCGGGATTGAAATGATGAAGAGAGATATACTTTCGATAACTGATCTGTCCAGGGAGGAGATATACGAACTCCTCAAATCAGCTATGGACCTGAAGGAAAAGCGCAAGGCGGGAGAGTCTACTGAGTACCTGAAGAACAAGAGTCTAGGAATGATTTTCGAAAAATCCTCTACTAGAACCAGGGTATCTTTTGAGGTTGCTATGACAGATTTCGGGGGGCATTCCCTTTACCTGAATCCCAAGGATATTCAGGTGGGAAGAGGTGAAACTATTGAGGATACCGCAAGAACTCTTTCCGGTTACCTTCATGGATTAATAGCCAGGGTCATGAGTCACGAAACAGTAACTAAACTAGCCAACTACTCAACTATACCTGTAATCAATGCGCTTTCTGACAGGGAACACCCCTGCCAGATCCTGGGCGATTTCATGACCATCATGGAGTACAAAAACAGGTTTAAAGGCCTGAAATTTGCCTGGATAGGAGATGGAAACAATGTTTGCAACTCAGCTTTACTTGGTTCGGCAATTATGGAAATGGAATTTACAGTAGCCTGTCCGAAGGAATACAGACCTAAAACCGAATTTCTTGAAAAGGCAAAATTCCTCGGAGGCAAATTCGAGATCACGGATGACCCTCAAATTGCAGCAAAGGACGCAGACATTATCTATACGGATGTCTGGATTTCTATGGGTGACGAAGCCGAACAGGAAAAACGGCTGAAAGACTTTGCTTCTTACCAGGTAAACACCGAACTCCTTGGCCTTGCAAAGCCTGACGTAATGGTTATGCACTGCTTGCCAGCCAGAAGAGGTCTCGAGATTACAGACGAAGTGATGGATGGCCCAAACTCAGCAATCTTTGTAGAGGCAGAAAATCGCCTGCATTCTCAAAAAGCTCTGATCCTGAAATTGATGGGATGAATTATTTCATCAATTTCTAACTCTTTCATAAATTCACATAAACTTCCTAGCACCTACTTTCGGATTTTAGTTTTAAAATCTACTTCCCTGATAAAGAAAATTATCTGGGAGTCCAGGATATATGTAGTCTTCAGAAAGGGTTTTCAAGGATAAGGTATAAGAACAAATAGCAATACTATTGCTGCTGCAAAATGAGTTAGATTATGGATGGTTGTTCAGCCCAATCAATGGTGATGGATTTATAATTGAACATAGGATAACATCTTTTTTTGAAAAAGTAAACTCAATATGCGAGGATTGCCCAGCTAGGTCAAAGGCGATAGGTTCAGAGCCTATTCTCGTAGGAGTTCGTGCGTTCGAATCGCACTCCTCGCATTAAACTTTATCATTTTTATAAGTTATATCTGGGAAGATGTGATTTGGCATTATCAAAGCCTTCATCTGAACATTTTCAGACCTGATGAATCTGTACTCTTCCTTATATCCGTAAAATTTCATACGGAATTTCAGATTCTTTCAGCTTGCATTCCAAGCTTCATCATTTATCTAAAGCTTCTTCTTCACATTCAGTTAATTCACTCAAGATTTCTTCATACTTATCTCATCATTTGGCGGATCTGCTTCATCTACTGTTAGAATTTTATTTGTCTCATAGTTTTCAGGGTCTATGGATCTCCAGTTTTGAATATTATTCCAAATTTTGACACTCTTTCATTCCTTCTCTTCTCTGTTAATATTCCCTCTGTCGTATCCAATTAGGAAGGCTTGGGTAAGTAATTTCCGGAGTTCAATTTTATCTAAGGATATCGAATCTTCAAAATTGAAATTTATTAACTCATCCAATACTTCTTTATATTTCGGAGGCAGTTATTCTATCAGTGCAATCACATTCAACGTCCTAAAAGTATCTTGTTCCATTATAAACACCCTCAGAACATTCTTCTTAACTCTTTTTAGTATTTTCCCTTAGCAACTTCCCCTGAAGCAATTTTAGCAACCCTGCGAAGCTTGAAGCCTTTGGGAATCATAGGCTTTGAGGATAATTAAGGCTTTACCAAGATATTTGAAGATGAAACGAAGATAGTGGAAATATTAACCCATAATAAGAATGCATTTAAATCGACTCTTTTAGTATGTTATATTAGAGGCTGATTAAAGCTTTTTTGAAAAGGAGAGAGCAGGGGTAAAATCAAACACCAATTGTTTTACGTCAAACTTTAATAGAAGTATAAAATATAATACTAATATTTAACCCCTTTATTTCCGTTGAGAATTTATTTTTTAGAATGAGAAAGTGTTTTCATATGGGTAAACTTGCGCACTTTTGATGCATAAATCAAGTACTTAATACATTATAGTTAAAAATCAAAATTTAGAAAGTTGTGAATTTAATACTATTGGTTTTGTACTTCAAATGCGTAAGTTCTAGATATAAATAAAAATTATAAAGATATTGGCTTATTTACGTTGGAGTTCGTGTGTTCAAATCCTGTCTCTCGAACTAATTTTGGTTACATTTTCTTGTTATTTGAATGTCGGGCTTTCGACAAAATCTTATAACTGTTTGAACTTTTGAGATGAATATAACTTCAGAATCTATAACTGGTTTTGACAACAAGAATTATTTCACTGCCATTAACCTATATTTTAATAGTTTTAATGTCAGACATCATGTACGTTATAAACGATATATCTGACCATAATATAGGGCAAAACAGATTTCAAATTACGGGGATATATCTATGAGTTCCAAGGATAATATTAAAGGCTGCTTCAAGGTTCAACTCTTTTCTACATTTGGATAATGTACAACTCTAATTTCAAATTCAGATAGTAAATTGTTCCGAAATTCAGGTATGCATTGACCTTATAAAATAGTACTTTATACATAGCATTTACTCACTTGAGGTATAATTCAAGTATATTAAATATCATTGTTTAATTTGTATTTAGACATTTAATGGTTTAATACTACAGTTATTTCAGTTCAAATGCGTAAGTCCTATCCAAATTGTCAAATCGAATTTAATTTTAAGATAGCCTCTGAAAGCTGCATTTACTGGCGAATCAATGACAAACAGGATATATTTGGCATTTGCAAAAATAATCGATGTAGAAGGGGATCATTAGATAGCTAAACGTTTTAGAGCCGCTGTTTCTGCGGAAACTGTCCACGCTTTCAATCATTTTCAGCGTGTGGGCGGGAGTGGAACTACAATGGACAGCTTGAACGATTCAATTAACGGCGAAATTTATATTCCGGCTACGATTACTATTCAGATGCTTTAGTATGGTGATCATTGGACTTTCTAGAAATAAAAATACCATGGAATCCGTAAAAACAGCAGTGGAGTTAGCAGGAGGGCTGGAAATAAAAAAAGGATCTACTGTGATGATTCGGCCGAATGCAAACACTGCAGACCTGCCTCCAGGATCAACAAATCCCGAAGTATTGAGGGGAGCTATCCGGGAAGTCTATAAATATAACCCCCAAAAGATAATTGTGGCTGAAAAGTCGATGACTCCGATGGACACTGAAAAAGTGCTTAAGGAGCTTGGGCTTTGGAGAGTTGCAGAAACCGAAGGGGTAGACGAAATTCTGACTTTTGATCACATGAAACGTTGACGTGTGGAGCCAAAGGGAACTTACTCATGGGCATATGGGTTCGAAGTGCCTGAGTTCTTGGAATCAATTGATTACTTGATCGCTCTGCCAGTGATCAAGACCCACTGGAATGCAACGTTTACGATGGGTCTCAAGTCACAGATAAGCATCACCGCAGACTGGGACCGACGACAACTTCCTCATGGACAAAATTGGGATATGCTTTTTGGGAATATGATTGCCGAGTCAAACCTTGTTTACAGGCCTGACTTTTATATATCGGATGCTACTAAATGCTTTGTTACCGACGGACCTAGCATAGGAACTTTAAGAGAGCCTGATATCGTGCTGGCAAGTTCGGATGTGATAGCAAAAAATGATGTTGTGGGTCTTGCCCTCCTGAAAACCCTGGGCACAGTTCCCTAGATCCAAAATCATTCTGTCTGGGTCCAACCTCAGATCAAAAGGGCTGTGGAACTTAATTTAGGGGTTCACAGCAGGGAAGAAATAACAGTAAGGAGTGCAGGAGTTGGGGAAATCGAAGAAATTATTGCAAATCTTTCCTGAATAAAATCGAAAACAGATAACTTGGAAAACTTCTGGCGATAAAATCTCGCTGAAAGATAAAAAACTCAATCTGGCCCCTAATTTAGGGAAGTTCTGAAGCCTTGAAAAAAAATGGCAGATCCTTATGTTTTTATCGGGAAGGGAATGTACGGAATAAATACTGATATGGCACTTGGTATTTCTATGCCTTAGATCAAGCAGGAGGCAAAAAGCTACGAAGGCCAAGTCACTTGATCTTGAACTCTGGCCTTCAGGCATACATGAAACACGAATTCTTACTTGCTTGGTGGAAAAATATGCGCTTGTTTTAGAAGAACTACCATAAATACCTCTATTGTTAGCAGCCATTGTTTATTATAACTTGAAAGTTGAATAATATTTCTTCAGTAAAATAATAACCCTATATTTATTCTGTGACTTTGCAAGACACAAGTAGAATATACCCATTCAATATCTCTCTGATTTATGAATTTCTGTTTGACCGTATGTAACTGGTTACGGTTTCAGATGACAAAAACGAAAATTTCGAGTTGATTGTCAATGATGCAGATGGAATAAGGGAGAAAATTCTAGATAAATTTGCAATGGTTAGAGAAAGGCATGGTCATCAACTGATTAAAAGTTTTGTTGTCTTGAATTGATCTATTTTTAATAGAACATCCCTTCTTTTTTCACTTTATCCTGTGGTATAATAAACGATAGCTTTGAACAGCAAAGGTATCTATGTTGGTTAGAGTTAGACAAGATGAGAATTACTGAGCCAATTTCCCAAGTCTAATCTTAGGAACATTCTATCACGCCCTTGTCCATATTCATTCTTCGATATTCTACAAATTCAAATCCAAATTTATCGCAATAAATATGTCGAGCCCGCGAATTGTTTGGGTCAACTGTTAAAATAACATTAGATACTCCGTTCTTTTTTAGATGAAGTAGTGATTGCAGTAAGAGATAATATCCATATCCTTTCCCTTGACTTTCTCTCTCTATCGCTATCTCCACTAGATAAGCAAGTTTGGGATTTTCCCAGTCCTTCACAAATATAGCAAAACCTTTCAAGGTATTGCGAGCAAATAGATCAAAAACATGTCCATATCTGATATAAGGTACTAACGACCAGTTACTGAGTAAATTATCATTGAAAGCGTCATAATCGATTTTAAGTATTATCTCTATATTTGCTTTGTTTTTCTGGATTAATTGAACATTGAATTTTTGCTCGCTTACTTTATTAATAAGCTCAACTCCTCAATTACCTGCTCCGATCCAAAAATTCATCTCTCGAACTTTTCTGTGTTCAATCATTTTCTAAATTTTTTGTCATACACCATAATGATCTAACATTTATTCATTTACACTTATTAACTTTTAATTTCAAGTTGATGTTCTTCCAGAACATCCAGTTTTTTGTTCAAAGCACTTGATCAATCTATGCCATCGAATCTAGCTGAAGATAAACAGCTGTGGGATAATTTAATCAGATGACTATACCTAAACGAGCAGGATGATGCTCCACAATATGCACTCCCGATCAAAGCAAGCACTAATTTTTATAGTCCGTTAACTGTGAATGCTGCCCAATAGCAGGATGCTGGAAAGGCTTCCCGATGTTATAATTCATGTGATAAAGATCACGTAATTTGAATATTAACTAGTTCAACTTAGTGCTATTTAGAATATATCCAAAAGATATATCATAAATCAAACTTAGTTCTAATTTATAGGTTTCCCCACCTTCTATGAAACTTTCCATTGGGCTGTAGTATTCCTCCCGCAGCTCATAAGATCATCTTTTTGAGATATAAGATCAATCTGATCGCTTAAATTAATACAAAAACTAAGTATTTGATGGCTTTCGACGGTTTAGTGATTGTTGTTTGCATGCTCGATGACAGAATTAAGGTGAAGCAAGCAGTATATTTTGTAGTTAAAGTCATTATTGGCGGTGCATTTTTTGGTATCTTGATAGGAATATTTGCTTTGTTTTTCTTCGTGAAACAGACTTAAAATAAGCACTAGAGAGATTAAACAAATTCAAAACAATGATAATATAAAAATAAGCTCACCGAAATTTACTCAATTAATCTTAGTGAAGGCGACTATTAATAATGTTTTTTGCTTCATAACGGAAGGGGGATTCAACTAGCATAATTAATTTGAAATCTAGTTTTGTCAATTATTTGTTGAAATAAAGGAACACAAAATTCTCTCCAACATTATCCCAAAAAAAAGAGATAGGCTCGTTTTTTAGATATGATCAATTACTTAAGGACACGATTTCCACATTTTTACAGGATAAAGTAACAGTAGATGCAGGTGAATAAGGTGCATTATGAGGTTAAATATTACTTTGTGGATAGGGTCTATTCTTACATTTTATGGTTAATTTTCACAACCATTTACTTAAAAAAACCCTAAAATTTGGATCCTTTAATGTGCATATCTCAGCATTTTCCATAATCTTAAAGCCTTCATTAACGCTATGCTTCACATTTTTCCCAAGGGAGCAGTTGATAAGCTGTTTTTCAAGAAGCTCTTTTGCTATTGGATATTTATGCTGGATCTCAACGGTGTATCTTCCATTTTCAATATAACCCCCAAAAACTTCCTTGGCTCTATCGTATTTTTCTTTGAACTTCTCAGCATGCTCTTTAACCCAGATAGGTGGACCAATATGTTTTTTGACGTTTGGAAGGATACCTGAGATAAGTTCGAGCATAATTAAGGTTTCATTTTTCCCTGACCAGACCCCAGTTTTAATCACAGAAAACTTATATTCCATCAAAAGGGCAGCTACTGAACGCTCCATTTTATACAGCTGTGGATATAGCACATCTTCGACTATGTCCGGGGTCCTGAAGAAGACTACAAGCTGTGTGCTCCTTCTATTTTCGAGTCGCTGGAGGATTTCTTTGTCCTTAAGAGGCAAGAAACATGCAGGAAAAAAGAATTTAATTTCCATACTTTTTAAAAAATCCCTGCAAAAGTCTATAAACATGCAAAATTTATCAAGGGAAAGAGCTGCTGCAACATTCCGTTTGGGATCTGTTGGATCCACTATGACCAAGGGTTCGTCGTGTTTTATTTTTGAATGTTGCATTATATCTATTCTCTCTCCAGGTTTCCAGAAGCAGGCCTTTCTAACTGTATTTTCAAATGAACCGTAATGAATTATCAGGAGTTCGGTCAAGTAGCCTGAAAAGCCTTGAGTTTTCAACTCTGATCCGTAGACTCCGCACCCTCGCATAAACTGCTTCAGAAGCAGCACCTCGTCTTCAAATCCCTTTATGCGGGCTTTAACAAAATCGTTATGGAACGGAGTCCTATCCACTGCAGATTTAATATGGGAAGCTGATGAAACCCTAAAACACGGAACTAAATCCACGTCAAAACCTTTAAATACAATATTCAGGTAGGGATGCTCAGCGTGGCAATCTTTTGCATATTCTGCAAGCTTTGCCACTTCTCTGGCAACTGCCATTCCCAGGGTTTCCAGTTCCTTTCTGGGCGTCTCCTCTGGAAAGCATATAAAGGTATCAATGTCGTGAGTTCCTGAAAGCCACGTGCCTCTAGCAGCGGAACCTACCATTTTCACAAGCACATCAGGTGCACCTAGTTTCTCAGCTGCTGCTTTCACTTCTGTGGCTAATTCTTCCTGAATCCCAATGAGATTTCTTCTTTCAGCTACTGTAGGTTTTATTATCTCAAGTACCGCCTGCTTCAAATCATCGGGGATGTTTGTACCAGTTTCCATATCAGGAGAGGCTCCTTATTTTTATTTTTTACTCTGCATGATAGCTCGTGATTAAGTTACACTTGATTGTGAGCTAACTGTTAACTAAAGTTTGTGAGCTTCTTCGTTCCGTCATAAGAATTAGGTAATTCATCGATGATAAAATGATGCTGAATTTATGTGCGAAATTCTATCCAAGAACGTATGGTTCCTCTTACATTTGTCTAAAATTTAATGATTATTCGCCTTGGCGATATTTACTATATAAATAATATATTTATGCCAATTTATTTACTTAAATAAAATCGGGAACTTAATTTCTTCAAGGTTTATACGGTTTTGGAATATTCTTGTATTGGATTTCAGCTTGTTTCTAGGAGTTACTGATCAATTCTATAAAAGCGAGTACTATTTCTGCATTTGCGGAAAATGCAGAGAAATTTTTGTGTTCACCGTTTTCAGTAAATCGTGGACATGGCTGGATTTCTAGAAGGATAAAGAAAAAGCAGACCCCCAATTCTGAATCTTTATCCATTTGTGGAATATCTTTATTGAATTTCAGAAAGGATAGAAAAAAGCAGACCCCCAAATCTGCACCTCTTAGTTTTTGAAAAGGAGTGCATAAAATGATTGAAATACTCGAGCAACTCAAAAAGTCAATTCATAACACAACTAAAGAAGGAATAAATGACTTCTCAGGAAAATTTCTGAGCCTGAAAAATTATGAAACTCACCATAGTGTAGTGCTTGATAAAAGTATATCAAAATTTGATCTAATGATAAACAATGTACTTTTCGCTATTGAATTAAATGGCGGATTGTTACCAATTGAAGAAATTCCTGAAGAGGGAAATAACGAAGATCTTGACACTCATATAGGTTTTTTAACCAGACTAAACAATAGTGTTAAAGTACTCTCAGAATCAAGAGCTTATCTCGAGATTCTTAGAAATGAAATGGTTCAAAATGCGGGCATACAGGCTTCTAGACATTTGGAAATAGGGACTGAACTTTGAAGCTTAAAAGCTTCATAATTGCCTTTTTTCCATTTCCAAAATCAAATCATTCACCATGAAATAATTTCGTTTTAAATCTTTTTTTTAATTTTTCAATGTTCTTACAGCTCAAACAACCTAGTTACAATTCAAAATTTTGCTTATACTGGAAATATTTTCCCAAAAACATTCACTGTTATCCCATTTCTTCAAGTTCCAAGGTATCATGAGCAGAGATGATGCCACAAACTTCTTTAATCGGGATGTGATTCGCTTTGGAATTGAACAATTTAGTTATATCTATGGTCAGATTAGCTATCTCATAGTATTGATGCTATCGGTATAATAGAGAGAATTTAGATAAACTCCCTCTGTTTTTGAGCATTGAAGAATTTAAATCTCTTAACAATAACTTCTACTCATGAAAATTTTTAATAATTTTGATCTTAAAAGAGAATACAAATGTCTTCAATCAGTTGGAGACGAAATTGCTGAAATTGTTTTTTTAGTTATTGGTAAATGTTCAAGTTTGATATAATTTCATTATGATAATAGTTTATATAGTTGAAATATTAATTCGGAAGAGATTTCAACCGACATTCTGCAGATGTCCACAGAAATGATATCCATTTCTTCAATACGGTAGTAATTTAAATGTTTATCCGGCCTTTAAGGAAAATTATTGGGCAAATAAGCAGATAAATTATACATGTGTGGACATCTGCAGTGTGAATTTAAAGATACAAATGTGAGTTTTATTTTGTAGGTGCTGAAATCAGTGAGTACAGGAATCTCGTTGCGTTTTGCTCAAATTTTTGTTGAGATCTTTTTTTTGGAATTGATTAAAACTCATTGACACGACCCAAAAATGGTAAGTTAAGAATTATTAAACTGGTTTGGACTTAGGTGAAAATCGATCACTACAGTGCAAAAATGAATTTAATTTTACAATGTAAAGTTAGATATACTAT
Source organism: Methanosarcina sp. (assembly GCA_003164755.1). Classification (GTDB taxonomy): domain Archaea; phylum Halobacteriota; class Methanosarcinia; order Methanosarcinales; family Methanosarcinaceae; genus Methanosarcina. Next base: position 24,269 of record PLUB01000088.1, read on the forward strand.
AATAAAAACATATCAATAGGTGACTGTTAGTGATAAATCCTATCATAGGTAGGGTCTGGAAATTCGGAGACGATATTGATACAGATGTGATTATCCCAGGAAAATACCTGCGGACCAAGAATATGGAGGTTTTTGCAGCCCATGCAATGGAAGGCATCGACCCGGAATTCGCAAAAAGAGTTGAACATGGAGATATTATTGTTGCAGGAAGAAATTTCGGCTGTGGTTCATCAAGAGAACAGGCTCCCCTTGCTTTGAAATATGCCGGAGTAGCCTGCGTTATAGCAAAGTCCTTTGCAAGGATTTTTTTCAGAAATGCAATAAATGTTGGATTGCCTCTCATGGAAGCAGATGTCGAATGTCAGGATAGATGTGAGATCAGAGTTGATCTGTTAAAAGGTGAGGTTGAAGTTTCCGGAAAAAGTATATTCAAAGGAAACAAACTGCCGGATTTCCTACTAGAGATACTTATTGATGGTGGACTTGTGGCTCATAGGAAGAAAGTTCAGAGTAAGTAAAGAATAATCAGATCTATGACATATTTGAAAGAATTCAATAACCACTTAAAACAACAGCTACCTATGATTTTTCCTGACGAATATAAACGTGTGGGTGTGAAGCGATCCACTAATTCAGCTGCTGAAGAACTTATTTACTTTTTGACTGACTACCTCATCGTCGAAAAGGAAAATTCTGATACCTACAGTGCCAATTATGAGGTTTATTATGTGAAAAAAAGCGGGGAAGGATTGCTCAGAAAAGTTGAATACCTTGAACTCATTGCCTCTGGAGAAGAAGTGATAAAGTATGATGAGGAACTGAATATAAGGAATCGTCCCCTTCTGATTGAGACTGCAGTAAACCTCTGCTCAGGCAAGGTTAATACTATAATTTTTATAGGCTTGGACAAACACGTTACATTTGTTCATAAACCTGATCCTTCTAGTATTCTTAATATAGAGGTACTTGACGTCGTTCCCCCTGAGCCTTCCTGGCTCTCCTTAGTTATAAGGAGGCTTGCAGCCAGTGGAATTTTCGGTGACCTGCAGGTTCGTTTTGCTGAAAAGGTAATTGATCTCCGACATTTTGAAGGGATAAATACTGTTTTTCCATGTAGTGCGTCTGGGCTCAAAGGAAAATTCCTGGATTCGGATATACTCAGCGAAAACGGACACCTGCTTGTAGGATGTGAAATCTCAAAGACCATTTTTGAAATGCGCTTTCCAGAGCTTGAATACTCCTTCAGAAATATATGTCCATTAAAATCCGAAATATTGGTGCCATCAGGACCTTTCATTACACGCTGTTGCAAGTCTGAAAAGTCTGGACTTGTAAATATTTCCAGCTTTGAAGGAGTTATTGTCCACTGGGGCGATTCGGAATATCAGATTGCGGAGGCCATCAAAAACCTTGTTCACAAGATCAGGAATAATCCATAGAATTTTAAAACCGTCACTGAAAATTTGACAGTGGTCTACGGTACCTAAGTTTGACAGTATTCATTAATTTCTAATTAAAATCAATACTATTTTTATCCCTAGTTGGTTTGACAAAACTTATGAGTATATGACTTTACATTGTCATATTAACTCATTTTCTGCTTTTTACAATCTATTTTCATTCAAATGTAGATCATTTTGATAATTTTGTTTTTCTATTTTTAGTTTTCTCGATTTTCTTTTTAATTCATTTCTTCCATTCAGTTGCTTAGAAAGATATAAACTAAGGCTGGGACAGTTACAGGAAAAGGACTAACAGGGAGCTCAAAAAAAGAAGCTGGATGAGGGGGGCATTTCTTAATCATGAATTGGTATTGAAACTAGAGTCCCAACACTCATTTATATAAATGAAAACTTGGTAACAGGAGATAAGTATGTAGTAATGAAATCGTAATGAAATCGTAATCAAAAAAGAAAATTGAAGGGTATTGAGCAAATTTCATAAAAAATGATGCAGGATGCCGTTTATTTTGGATATCAAGGTAAAAAAATGGACATCGATAAATTCCAATATTGTTATTTTATCTCCCGAACTGAATTAAAGTAAGAGTGTAATCAGTTTTCGTAATTCCACATGTAATGGTTATGAACCGTTTTTTCCTCCCATAATTTATGGATCATCGAAAGTCAGGATCCAAATCTGTCTTTGTAATCACTACTTCCATTTAATGAAAATGGAAATCCAACTATTTTTTATAGAATTTACATTTTGTGATTTTTTTTCTGCTTCATGGTGTTTAGAGTGATTTTTTTGCTTATGTTTACTCAAAGAAACCTTTACTTTGTAGTTATGAGAGTTTGATACTTCGGTTGTACTAGAAGTTTCACTGCCATATCCATAAGTTTCACTGCCATACATCATCGGTACAGGTACAAAAGCAACGCCATAACTACAATAATTGCCATAACCACCATTGCCAGATCCACCATTGTTATCTCTGTCATTGTTTTCGTTCTCTGCCATGGAATCTTTTACATTAATATAAACCGTATCTGATGCTGTGGTATAGTTTATAGCATCAGTTGTTGTGAAAACACATTCAACTTATGCACACCTTCGTCTAATACAGTTCCTGATTGTTGAGTATAAACAAAAGTTCCAGGTACTGAATCAGTTGCATCAAGCTGATACTGCTATGGTGTTCCATAGACTATGTCAGCAGGATTACTCCAGGTAATCGCAGGAGTCACACAAATTAGGTGGTGGGGAATAGGTACAGTTCAGTGCTGAAGGTCCTGGCCTATACACCCAAAGAATAAGCTCAAATTTACTTTTTGGAACTGGTAGCCAATTATATAATTTTTCATCGGAGATGTCGTGTTCTGTAAGTAGAGATCAGGCGAGCCATCGGAATCATACATAAGTCCTCAGTGACGATCCCAATGTTGTAACGGTTTATGCTATTTCCATCAAGGAAATAATCTGCGTCATACACAGTAAGAGACCAGAAAGCTTTTGGATCGTTTGGTGACAATTCAATTTTGTTGGAGTGGATCCAATAGCTATTATTACCATTTAATTCATTACAGGCATTCAGACTCTTTTGTATAATAGAGCGGGTCATTTGGCAGGTTAATATAAATTAAAGAATCATCTAAGTACCTCTTATAAAGTAATTAGTACCAAACTCCCCATCATTCAGAACTATATTCCATTCATCTTCCAGATCTATTCCTAGATTCCATATGTGGAGAAATTAGTTACTATCTGCTTGCTTGTATTCAAAGCTCGTTCACGGCCTTTGATGATTGCCGGATCATTACTTTCCAGAATCTGGTTGAATTGGTCTATAAGCGCTTCTTCATTCTCCCTAGGTTTAGTGGTATTTATAGCATTTCCAAGTTACTCCAAAATGTGTCATCGAGTACATAGTTAGGCAAAGACAAAACGTTCTTTGAAATCTCTAAGGCTATAATATATGTATCTCGATGGTGGCCGTAAGATATTCTGACTAAACTTCGGTCTTATTATTACCTGATGGATAGGTTTTTTTAGTATAAAATCTCTGTATTTTGGGGTTTTTTGGTCCATTCTGAAAAGGAATTTCTATCTATATCGGCAACTTTACATAGATTTTAATATCATCTCCGTTTTTGTATCACACGAAGTATCCAAAAATAGAGTACAAAAAAGAACCTATGCTTGTACTTGTCTGTTAAGGATATCTGAATATAACACCTACGAAAACGTTCTTAAATCAGTTGTAACTCAGCCTGCTTTTCAAGATTGCAATAATTTATTAATCTGACCTGCTAATTGTCATTTCATGCCTGTAGAAAAAAGAGAAATTTCAGTCGTGGAAAAGCAGATTGTGGAATTGTCGATATTACCTAAATGGTATCAAAAGAGGTTAAAAACTCAAAAATAAGTTACGGGACAGTTACGGTATTTTGCGTCGGGTCAACCGGAGCAATAACCACAATGGAATTTGAGCCGAATCTTTCGATAGACGTTTTAGAGATTCTTGATAAGCTGATCCCTCTGGATAAGGATTATCATCATCATAAGACTTGGGGAGATTTCAATGGGGGATCTCATTTAAGAGCAATGCTCATCAGCCCAAGCCTTATAGTCCCTTTTATTGAAAGAAGATTGACAATTGTGACATGGCAACAGATTGTATACATAAACTTTGATAGGATTGAAAAAGTAAGCAAAGTTGTGCTACAGATTATAGGAGAATTTTAAAAGAACTTTATTTCTTTCGTCTTCGCTTATTTTTTTTATCTTCTCAAGCGCGAAGGATAATCATTTGGTTTTCTCCTCTTACCTATGGGTACTAGACACTCTTTTCAATTTCATGTGGGATACGTTTTCTCCCAGTATCTATGAGTAGTACCCTGAAGGTAACATTTCTTTCAATTTGTACTTTCAGCTTGCATGAGTTTTCAACGATCAGAACGGGCTAAACGGGTCGTATCTCATTGAGAAAAATAATCTCTCTTAAAGCTGATAAATACTTCCAAAAAATAATATGAGTTGTGGTGAAGGGCGGTTCCCGTTTCACTTTTCACCTCAAAACTAAATAACTCTCCTTCTCAAAAAATAACTATTTTAAGCCTATTACAGCCCTTTGTTCAGCTGTTTTGATGAAAACATCCACTCAGTAAACTAAATTGATTTTTGAGCTTCTCCTAAAGCCTGTGCTTGTGTTATAGGTTGACTCTCCGGATATCCCTTAAATATGTCCTTTTAAAAAAACATTGGAATCTGTTACTTATGGAACTTAGAGGACTTAGAGAGCATATGGAATACTTGGAATTAATTAGCCTAAATCACAATCATAAATAGAAAAGTCAGCTATCTGTGTGTTTCTCAAATAAAATTATGATCTGAAACTGCCACCGCCTCTAATAAGCAACTCTACAATGTTCTTAAACTCCATTTTTGCCGCAATCTCCAAAGCAGTGTTGCTATTTTCTTCTTGAATATTAAGGTCGGCACCACCTTTAATGAGCAACTCAACAACATCCTTATACCCAGTTTGTGCCGAATACATCAAAGCAGTTTTACCATGTTCGTCTTGAATATTGAGATTGGCACCACTTTTAATGAGCAACTCTACAATATCCTTAGACTCTATGTCTGCAGCACAAATCAAAGCAGTTTTACCTTTTTTGTCTTGAACATTAAGATCGGCACCGCTGTTAATAAGTAACTCTACAACATCTTTACGTTTTAGTTTTGCTGCAGCATTCAAAGCAGTGTTATGACTTTTGGTTTGAATATTAAGGTCGGCACCACCTTCAATAAGCAACTCTACAATGTCCTTAAGTCCCCTATCGGCCGCACAAATCAAAGCAGTGTCGCCATTTTTGTTTTGAATATTAAGATCCGCACCACCTTCAATAAGCAACTCTACAATATGTTTATTCCCTATTTTTACCGTGATCCTCAAAGCAGTCTCGCCATTTTTATCTTGAATATTAAGATCCGCACCACTTTTAATAAGCAACTCTACAATATCAACACGTCCGATCTCTACCGCACAAATCAAAGCAGTGTTGCCATTTTCTTCTTGAATATTGGGATTGGCACCCCCTTTAATAAGCAACTCTAAAATATCCTTGTACCCCAAATCTGTAGCACAAATCAAAGCAGTTTTACCATATTCGTCTTGTGAATTAATATCAATCTGATTGCTTTTTAGAAATCTCTCTACATTTTCTATCTGCCCTAATCTGCAAGCGTTTAAAAATTCATGATTATTATCTTTGCCAAACAAATTAGATAGAAAGGCCATCAACACTTACTCCTAATATTACATATTATGTAATGCACAACAATCTAGATATCTTTGCATTTTTTGATTGAAACGCAGAAATTATAAAATATATAACTTTTTACTTAAAGAATAGTCAAATATAAATAACTTAGTAAATTGTATATCGAACTTATTTCAAAACTACCTCAACTTCTTTTAATCAATATTTTCATCCATTTTCCTGTAATATTTTCCACAGGTATCCCAATATTCGCACTTAATTTGGGCTTCATTCCTGTCAGACTTTCCACGAATTGCCAAAATTTACGCCATGTTTTTGTTGGTTTCGTTTTCTCTGGTAGAAACTTAGTGTTTAATCTGCTATTTTCTGGATCAAGGTTTGAATGTGAACCGCATGCTCATGCATGTTTCCATTCAATTTATCTATCTGTTCATCCGTTGCGTGCAGCTGTAGCGATCCTAGCAAACGCATATGTTTTGTAATAAAAGCTCTTAATTTCTTCAATTACACATGAAATAAGAAATATCGCTTTTCTATGATTCATGGAGTTTATGGGACTCATAGAACATCTGGAGCTCATGGAACACTTGGAACTAATTAACTTAAACCACAGGCATAAATAGAATACATCAGAAAAAAATAAGCCTTAAAAAATAGGATTGCTTTTCTCACTAACTACACAAACAATATTTCATTGTTGATAATTTCATATTTATAGATGTTATCTCCATTTATAAATCGAATGGGTTGGTCATCTAATTTCCATGGCAATAATGACATTCCTTAAGGTCATATATATTGCCCTATTTCTTTTTTGAGTCTTCCGCAGCACTTATTATTTTGTCCTCCATTGAAATTAATAAAAACTCAATAATTTGCCATCACCAACTGCTCATCTTCATCTTCAAGAGCATTGATTAACGGCTACACTGCTTCTTTAGGCTTGATATTTCCAGGTGCCTTGTTACCTTCAACCATTATCACCGAAATTCAATAAGGTGCAGGATGAATCAAAATAATCATGTAAAAGGATAGTATGTACCGTTTTTAAGTAAAAAGGTATTTCACCATAATCAGCACTAATAATTAAAACTTTTTTACCTTTAGCCATTGTATATCCAGCGTCATAAGCTACATTAAGATTATTATCAATCATGAAAGCGATAAGAAGATCACATCTGTTTATAGAATCATGAATAGCACTTATAATCTCATCTTTTATTTCCAAATGGTTGGTTTCATATATTTGTACTCCATGTGATTTTAATTCGTCTTTTAACAACTGTATATAATCGCTTTCTTTCTCATTAAAAACATGGGATAAAAAAACCTTATTCATTTTTTAAATCCTTCCAAATAAATTTTTTTCTTTGAATATATAAAAATATAGCTTTTATATCAGCATATTGTATTTTATTCTGATTTTTACAAAGTAAACGCGTGATTTAATCTCTTTTGATTGCATATTCTCGGAATTTAATCCGTAAATGATACGTGGAATATTATCAAAAAATAAAAGAATCGAAGAACTCAAAATGTGTCGTGGGGTGCTAAGCAAATGTCAGGTTTCAAGAAAAGAAGTAATAAAAAAATATATAAAGTATTAGAACCAATAACATCTTGCAGAACAGATTAACAAACTTCTTGAAGTAAATGAGATACTGTTGATGTGGGCATCTTCAACAGTAACTCCCTCTCCAATTCATGATGAAACTTGTTATATTAGATTTTGCATTTCAAATGCGCAAGTCTTATATTTTGTCAAGATTGTGGAACAAAACAATATGCTTTCAGTGTTTCCGGTCCCTTTTTCTCGGTCAAGAAATCAATGAACTTCTGAGCTTTTTCTTTGTGTATAGAAGAAGAAACTAAAGCTATCGGATATTTATAGGAGTACTGACAGGTACGCTGATTACTATTTTAGGTTCCGTTGCAAAAAATCTGGCTCCCTTGCAAAATCANNCTTCACAATTAGGAAAGTTAATCATTTTCATTAGAAAGACAATGACACATAAAGGTTAAAATTATAGTGTCAAAATGCAGAAATATTTTTTTTGCAACGGAACCAAATAATCTACCAAATATACGGTCTAAACCACTTATCACACTAATTCTACCCTTGATTTTTAGCTTTCGCTATTGCATTAGCTATGATATAATTGAAGCCAGAGGGATGACTCCTGAAATTTTAAGCATAAGCACCTTATTGTCAGATCCTCCAGGTTAAAGATGCAGATGCTGTAAAATTAATATTGAAACAAGCTGAAGTGCTTTCAAATACATGGACAAGTTAAAAGATGGTGAAACATTAATCAATCATGGAGTACATTAGGAAAAAGTGAAAATTCCTTTGAGTTTTCGATCACTAAACTTTGTAACCAGGACGCAAATATCAATAAGTCTAACTAAAAAATTAAGTCATCTTCCAGCTTTTTGGGTATTTTCTGACCTACTGATAAAACTTTATCTATGTTAAGAATATTAAATGTCTGAGGCATTCAATTTTATAGTCTTATATTGCCTAAGACTCAATTTTATAAGCAGAACGAAGAAAAAAGGAAATGAAGATTATTAATTGGAGGAGATAGATAAATGAAAGTTGTTGCATTTAACGGAAGCCCCAGAAAGGATGGAAACACAGTGACCCTGATCAAGCATGTCCTAGATGAGCTTGAAAAGGAAGGAATCGAAACCGAAATTGTGCAGATCGGAGGAAAGAGTATCCATGGCTGCACAGCCTGTGGAAAATGTGTTGAAAACAAAGACCGAAAATGCATAATCGACAAAGACATTGTGAACGACTGCATAGAAAAGATGCTTGAAGCCGATGGTATTATTCTTGGCTCTCCTACATACTTTGCAGACTTGACTCCTGAACTTAAAGCTCTTATAGATAGAGCAGGCTTTGTTGCCGGAGCAAACGGCGGGCTGCTCAGGCACAAAGTAGGAGCAGCCATTGTTGCAGTAAGACGTGCAGGATCAATTCATGTCTTTGATTCTATCAATCATTTATTTACTATATCCCAGATGATTATCCCAGGATCTAGTTATTGGAATATAGGTATGGGCCTTGATGAAGGAAATGTGGAAAGAGATGACGAAGGCATACAAACCATGCATACTCTGGGACAGAATATGGCCTGGCTTTTGAAAAAACTCAATGTATAAATTAAATCTGCTTTATTTATTTCCACAATCCTTTTTGCAAATTTTGCCACAAAGAAGAGGTAAACTTACTTTTTTATTCAAAAAATGTGCATTGTAGCAAAAATTCCGCAAAATATGATGACTTAATATTTTTTCTTTCATCATAACAAAATTTGATGCAGATTATTGGGAATTCTGTTTAAATTTTATTAGTTTATTGTTTCCACTTATGTATAGTTTTTGTAGCAAAATCTAGTCACTATTTAACTCTAGCAAAGGCTTCGAAAAAATAATAATTGGCCACAATAAGAGAGGGGAAATTATTGCAATGAATTTCACCACAGGAAAGCCAATTTGGGGAATGAATGTTGTTTTTCTTTACCGCACAGACTTTCCAGGCGTCGGAGTTCAGGCATATTGTGCTTTTGATGAGAAATAACGTCTGTGTTTCTGTAACCAATCAGGGAATGAATTACTTAACAATCCTGGAGAAGGTCATGTTGAACCTGCATTTGAATCCATGCAAAATGGCATAGGAAAGCTCCATAACTGCCTTAGACCTAAAACCGGAAAGGTCAAGTGTGAGCATCAGTCTGATTTTCCGACACGGGTGTTCCCACTTTGTTACAAATGGAGTGGTAACTTCAGGTATAATCACAGCTATAGAAAATAAAGAACCGGATATAATCTGTCAGTTGGTTACTACTGAAGCAAAAATGAAACACCGCTTATAAATTCGGAAATCCTAAGGGCGTTTGATACCTGAACTGGCAAGGAAATGTGGGAATTCAATATAGGAACCCCAATTGGTAGAGGTAGTCCATCTATAGAAAACGGTATGTTGTTGGTGCCCAGGGGAAATCACATCGAAGCCACCAACTCTGGAAGCTACATCATTGCCTTCGACCTTCCAAAAGAGTAAATGAGTATACAGCTCTAGCGGAAAAAAATGAGCCTTTAGACACCATTTTGTGGATACTTACTTTATTGAGATCTTAAGTTAGAAACTTGAGAAAGCATAGGAACTGGAATCAATAAGACTTAGGAGATGCCATATAAAACTTTGAGAGGCCTAGATATTTTATGCCGAATACTCGTGAAAAAAATTTTCCTGAAAGGTATTACTCCAAGGAGGATATAAAGTATCAAACACTGATTTAATAGCATGGAGAATGACTGTGATTGAAACTAGAAAGATAGCAAAAGTCCTGAAGAGCAAACCAATTATTGAAGGAGCCGGTGTCCATCTCAAAAGGGCATTTGGGTTCAGCCAGGTTCCCATGTTAGACCCTTTTTTGCTCCTTGATGATTTTAGGTCCGATAATCCGGAGTACTATCTCAAAGGGTTTCCCTTGCACCCTCCGGCGCAACCCAGGAATTATAGCAGAGAAGGATAAACGGTGATCAGGCACACGAGAGTAGGTTAATAGATTAAGAACGGATCATAGTTAGCACCATTTTGAACCTTTCAATTGCATTGAGCGCGGGGGAATAGTTGGCAGGCAATATAATCATATCCCCTTTCTCCAAAATATTTTTATCACCAGAGATAGTTATTTCGGCCTTTCCATCTATTATCTGAACTAAGGCATCGAAGGGAGCAGTGTGTTCACTGAATCCTTCTCCCTTATCGAAGGCAAATATGATTACAGTTCCTGTGCCTTTATGGATAATTTCTCTACTTACAACGGTTCCTTCTTGGTATTCAATCAAATCTCCTAACTTTAGTTTCTTGGCTTTTAATTGTTCAAACATTATTCCACCTCTCGACTAAGTTCAAAAATCTAGTGATTTTTGGGCTTTTTAATTAAGAATTGAATTTACAGGTTCTCACATGTTAAAACACTCTTGCTCATTAATACTTTCTAAATATCACATATATCGTGTCTGATTTAGAAAATGATTTTAAATTACCCACTCGAAATGACTAAGATCCATATATTCCTTAATTTAATACTCCAAATCGCTTTCTTCTGACATGACTAAATTAGGTAGTTTATGATATGATTAGTTTCCTCTTTTAGCTCATACTACCTAAAATAGACTGCATAAATAAAGGGAAAAATAGAAAGATTATTGAAAGTAGACGTCCTTTTATATTTCGGGCTTGCCTCATTATTTGGTTCAGATTCATTTTAAGATCCTTGCTTATGTACACCTGTTTTCTAAACTTGCCTGCACAAGAAAAAAGCGTAAACGGCGTGGAAAATAAGATTCTAAATGTGAGTATTTGAGTATTTCAAAAGAAATCATTTATCATTGCTGACTACCGAAATAGCTTCCAGGTATCAAATGACCATTTTATAGTTTAGTTGCTAGCGATGTTTGTGAAAATACTTAAGTATGATACAAAAAACTGGTTGATTTTTGCCTGTATGCATCATCAGTGGGAATTTATGATCAAAAAATGATTAAAAATCCAATGTTGTGAGCATTCTTTGGACTTGCATTATAGCAAAACAACCTGTAAAAGCCCTTAAACATAGCAGAAGCACAGATCTCTAAGTTTCTCTCAAGTTAAGTGATTCAGAAAAACTTTAAATCACAAAAAAATACTTTAAGGGTATTTCAGGCGCCATCCTTTGAAAACTAAGACTTAAAGACAGTTTTAGACACTCGAATATTAGTTTGATCAGCTTTTTCCGATTTTAATAATCGGGAAATGATGATTAACAGGTATCTTGGGTTGGATTAAGGAATATACCCTTACATTAATAATATATCATACTGGAGTTATTATCCAAATCTTAAGTCACGTGTGACAAAGGAGATTTCTCACTTGTCGCACAAAGGAGTGGAACCATGCATGATGCGAAACTGATCAGTGTACTTGCAGAATATCTCGCTAGGTGTGCAGAAACACATGCAAAGAACGAATCTATACCACCAGAAAGTTTAGAAAATTTTATTGTTGATGTTGTGAGCTGCTTAAATGTGTTATACGATGATAGTGCAGAATTAGTTCCACTCAAGAATGCCAGAGCAACTATCAAGCTTGCAAGGCGCGAATTTGAGTGGCAGTGTGACAATACAGAGCATCCAGATGACTGGGAAACATGCCTGCGGAATGCAGCATCAGGTCATGTATGAATCGCTTTAGGATTTGTTTGGAAACACCATACATTTATTTGATAATGTTTTTTTTGATTTTTCATAAAATGGATCTGCTTCTTTTAGCCTCATAAAACTATGAGGATTTCGATAAATTCCTAACTTTCGGCCCATGCTTATAAGTGTCACTAAATGATTTGTGAAAATCAGAGTTTATCGAAACCCTCGATGATTTACAACATAGGTTATCTTTTTCCACAAAATATAAAATATATTCGAGATTCTTCAGGTTTACACAAATATAGAACTTGGTTGCCTATTTGCTAACTAGAATTCATTATAAATTAGATTATTTATTAACCATGTAATATCGAGAAAGTATATTACATTCCTGTGATATCTGAGGAAGGTAAAAATAACTAACGGATACATCGTATCTTAGTCATTATGTTTTAAATTCACTCCTTTTGATCTATTTTATACAGGAATATAGCAAGTAGACAAGCTATTAAACAAATCATTCCAATTACTGACATGTTATTGCTTCCTTTGCCAGAAGTGCTTGTGCTTCCTTTCTGCTCAGATTTCTGTTTTCCAGTCACAGATTCTTCTGCTTTCATCATACCTGTTATTGCAAATGGAGAAAACCCAGGAGTTTTGGCTATGAAATAGATGTACCTATCATCCTTTCCTGATAGGCTGGTTGGAAGCTGATTCCATTTATTATCGCTGTATCTATTCAGAACTATAGAAGACTGATTTATATTTTTATCCTGTATCCATGATTTTTCTACCTTGAAGCATACGACCGGATGTTCGATATTGTTTGGAATTGCAAATCCTTTGTCCCCAACCCATATATTAATATATTTATATATTTTTCCAGATGGCAGCCCTGAAACCAAGGTCGATTTCTCTTTAAGCATCTCGATACTGTTTGTTGTTTTCCCCGTAGTCTTCTTTGAATCAAAGCTCACATATATGACAGAAGTAGTGTTCTTAATGAAATCAAACTTCGCAGGTTTTCCATTTGTAATGAAAACCTGTGAAATTTCTTTAGTCAAAACATTATTTTTAGGCTCAGGAGAATCACCTTCTTCACTATTTCCACTATGACCATTTTCAACGCTACCATAGCTGCTTCCACTAATGATGCTTCCGCCACTGCTGCTCCAAATACTGATATGATTCTGCACAGTTATGGTAACCGTTTTTGAGGCAGTTCCATTTGCATTGCTCACTTCAAGGTTGACAGTATAGGTTCCTTCTGCAAGGTAAGTATGCATTGGATTTTGCTCAGTTGAAGTAGTTCCATCTCCAAAATTCCAATTCCAAACGATTGCATTTTGCGAAAGATCTGTAAACAAGACGGAAAGAGGAGCATAGCCGCTAGTAACATTTGAGGCAATGTTTGCCACAGGAAGAATTTTATCGTTATTTGGTACTTCGTGCACAATTATTTCTAAAATTTTTGAATTTGTGCCGTTACCATCATTTACTGTCAGATTAACGGTATAATTACCTGTTGCAGAATATGTATGCTTTGGACTCTGTTCAATGGAATAATTTCCATCACCAAAGTCCCAGTTTCTTCCGGTTATATTTTGTGAGAGGTCGGTAAACTGTACAGAAAGAGGAGCATTGCCGCTAGTGACATTTGCATGAAAGTTCGCGACAGGAAACACTGGATCAGTAGGATTAAAAACTGGTATGGCAGAGAGTTTTGAATTTGTACCTGTTCCATTTCTCTCTGTAAGGTTAAAGATATCGTTTCCTGGGGTTGTGTATACATAAACTGGTCTCTGATTACTTGGATCAGCAGTTTCTTCATTATTGAAGTCCCAGCTCCTTAATGTCGCATTTTGTAAAAGGTCTTTAGACAGGACTGAACGAGGAGCAGAGCCACTATTAACATTGGATGCAAAGTTTGCCACAGGAAGAACTTTATCTTTATTTGGTACTTTCTTAACACTTGTTTCTAGATTTTGTGATTCGGTATCTTTTTCATCATTTACTGTCAGATTAACGGTATAATTACCTTTTGTGGAATAGAAATGCTTTAGATTCTGATCGATAGGAGTATTTCCGTCCGCAAAGTTCCGGTTTCTTCTTGTTAAATTTTGTGAGATGTTGGTAAACTGTTCAGAAAAGGGAGGATTTCCATTAGTAACATTGGAGCTTAAATCAGCAGTTGGAAATCCAGATTGTTTTTGGAAAATTATTTGAGGAAATTCAGAGTCCGTACTACTTGCCAATGCCATAGATGATAACAAAATAAAAACAAAAACAAAGGCTATTGGAGAACAAAATTTTGTGTATCTCATTTCTTTTTTCCTTATTTTGTCTTGTTTATAATTCATAAAAAAAATCTTAATACACATAACTTTTTAATAATCTTTAAACTTTTCCATTTTAACGGCAGTTCCGATTTGCTGTAGTTCCAATGGACTATTCTCATTCGTTTATAATTTATTCCCCATAGTTCACACAAAAACTTCATTCAAACAGCTTAATTTCGACTTTGTTTAATAGGCTCTAGAAAATTAAACGTTGCAAATTCATAGGGTATAGATTATACCTGGTCCTTGCTAAACTATACTTTGACTTTTTTTGAGTATATTTATTTGTATATAAATATAAATTATTAATAGAGCTTGAAGCTCTATAGGAGTATCTATAATAAATTTTCTCAAGTAATCCATAATATTTTGCTGCAATTTAAGGACTTACCGGGATCCAGCAGCTGTAACCCTCTCTAATCATTGGGATATCAGGCATTAGAAAAGAGCAGGAACATCCACAAATCTGACGGAAAACAGAATTATAGTTTTCATAATTTTACAGTATGATCTTTATGTTGAAGGACATTTTCATATTTAAGGGAAGAAAGAAGTAATATCATGTCAATAAATATTAGACATGTTTCTCATGATTCTATTTGACAAATAATTCACTGCCTCATGATTGTTATTTTTGTTCTTTTTTCCCGAATTATTTATATAAATCTGATTGATTATATGGATAACGTGAAAAAGGGTTCCGTTGCAAAAAAT
>PLUB01000078.1 GCA_003164755.1 Methanosarcina sp.
TATCCAAAGCAATGCCAAGAACATACACAATTGACTACAGCGGGTAAGCAGCCGAAAATTTGATTTAACTGTCTGCTATCGATAATATTTTTTATTTTACCATCAGTAGTAATAATAATGATCTATTGCATCAAAATAGATATCTGTAAACTGATTTTCAGTGGTTTGAATAGTTACAGAAACAGGTTAAAATAAGAATGGGAATTTATTTATTTAATAGCTATGAATAGTATCAGAACTTCATTAAATACTTTTGAATAATACTGTAAACTCGTCCATTTGATACTACCAAAAACAGATATCTATAACAAACGAGAGCAAAAATTATCGCTTCCAGAAAAAGACCATGAACGGAAAAACAGTATTTTCGATTGGAGAGCGCACTTTAATCTTTCGCCTATCTGAGATTTTCAAAGTCCCAGAAGGCAAGGAGAGAAAACAGAAAGGAATACTCATAGATGCAGGTTCAGATGACTGTGCAGTCCTTGATCTAAAAGGAGAAGATTGTCTTGTTTTTACCATAGACATGCTGCACAGAACCACAGATTTTCCTGAGGAAATGACCCCCTGGCAGATGGGATGGATGTCTGCAGCCGTAAACCTGAGCGATATTGCGGCTATGGGTGCAGAACCCACAGGGCTCCTTATGGCAATTGGCATGCCTGAAGATACTGAAATTGCTTTCGTCGAAGAACTTGCAAAAGGCATGCAAGCATGTGCCAAATTTTGTGGAACTGCAATCATCGGAGGCGATCTGGATACCCACACAGAACTGACAATTACAGGAACAGCACTTGGCAGGGTGAAAAAAAGCCAGCTTCTTCGTCGTCGTGGAGCAAAACCAGGGGATTTTGTATGTGTTACAGGACATACAGGTTCTGCAGGAGTCGCTCTAAGGGCTATTCAGTCTAAAAAACAAATAAGTGAAACTATCCTCAAGACTCTTTTCGAACCCTTACCCCGCACTTCAGAAGCCCGTATATTGGCTCAGTCCGGAGCAGCTACGTCCATGATAGATACTAGTGATGGCCTTGCCATGTCCCTTTACGACCTTGCCAGGGAAAGCCATGTGGGCTTTAGAATTCTGGAAAATAACCTTCCCATCCTCAGGGAAGTAAGAGAATTCGTCTCAAGCTTTGAAGAATTGATGGAACTTTGCCTTTACACAGGTGGAGATTTCGAGCTTCTTATTACAATTGACCCGCAGCAGATCAAAAAAGTACAAAACATATGCAATTTAGCTGTTATAGGAGAATGCACAGAGTATAAAAATGGTATTGTACTAGAATCTCCTGGGTGCAGGCTGACAAACATAGAACAGAGAGGATACGAGCAACTAAAATCTGAACACCGTTGATAAATTACCCTGTTAGCATACTAGCTTACCTTCCAAAAAACTTATTAATTAGAGAGATCGTAAGAATTATTGGCTGGGAAACTCCACACAGATCACAAAAATTGGATTAACTGAGTATAGTTAACATAAAATCAGAGGTTTATCGAAATCCTCCTTTGTCATAAACAATAACTCAATTACCAGAAATAATTTTTAGATATTATTCTGATTTGTAGGAATGGTCTTGGAATTAACGAGATTCGAAACTACATAATTAGAAAAATGGATTTATGGTCAAGAACATAGATCTCTCTACTAAATTTAAATTCAAAGTTGAACCGTGGAAAAAAAGAAGAATATAGAAGAAAAGAAAAAAATGGAACCGTTTTTCAGCTTATTTCCTTCAGTGAAACATTGATCTTGAGAGTTATATAGTTTTTAAAAGGATATAATGTAGAATCAAAATATTCTTTTAGCTTTAATTATTTTAGAACTATATTCAGACTTAGATGATATATAGGAAATATACAAGCGTTTGTACCGCATATTAAGGTATATGAAAGCATATCTTAGGGAAAGTGAAAATTAGTGAAGTACTGAAATTATATCAGGACTTTAAAAAACGAATATAAAGTTCTCCATTTCGTTATTTAGATTATCCGTAATCTTCACATACTTTCTACTTTTAAAAGATTTCGATAAATATCTAAATGTCGTCTATGCTTATAAATGGTATATAAATAACTCTTGAAAACCAGAGATTAATCAAAATCCTCTTTAATACATATGTTTTAGCTTCATCAAGATTTTGCCATCCGCATTCTGTTATTCTTTATGCCAATTTTTTAGTTAGTATATATGTTTTTCTCAAAAATATATTTTAATGGCAAAATATATTTATAACATTCCATTATTTCTTAAATTATACGCAAATTCCCATTTATACATTCATATCCTAAATCTTACTAAATTAGTCGTGCTTATTTATGCCAGGAAAACTTGGAAATAGTACTAAAACAACGATATACTCTGAAATTGCAGAAACTCTGCTTCAGGAGGGATGGAAAAAGATGGATCTGCACGTACATTCTTCCTGCTCTTATGATGTGCCTCCCGCAAAAGCAATGCATCCAGATGTTCTTTTTAGAAAAGCAAGGGCTTATAAGCTTGATTTTGTGACTTTTACAGATCATGACACAGTCAAAGCTTACGACCTACTTGCCTGGGACAGAGAAGGACTGATTCCAGGAGTTGAAATTGCAATCAAAGATCCTGATAAAATAGGACATACTCTGCATGTTAACGTTTTTGAGCTTGATTCAGAAGAATTCGAAGAACTTGAGGCGATTGCAAACCAGGAATAGAACTTCAAAAGCTTTATCCGTTACCTCAGAACTCACGATCTTCTGCACATATATAATCATCCCTACTGGTTTGCTACTGGAGACCACCCTAATTTATGGGCTGTGCCAGAACTTATAAAACAGTTTTTTGTTATCGAATATAATATGCAAGACCTAACGGAAAAAAATATCATAATTATGACACTTGCGAGGAAATACGGGAAAAAGGTTGTTGCGACCACAGACAACCATACAGGAGGCATGGGAGCTGTCTATACAATTACGAAAGGAGAAACATTCAAAGAATTCTTTGAAAACATCCAACGAAGGAAATCATATATTGTAGTTAAAGGAGGAACCAGAAGACACCTCACAAAAGAACTAAATTCATGGATTGAGCTTGTTTTTTCAATGGACATAAATACAGGGAATGAAATTAATTTCACTACGAATGTATGTAGCTTTGACAGAATAATAAGTATCATTGCAAACGAGAAAATGAGAGATTTTCCTAGAATTAACAGTTTAGCAATGAAATTTTCCCAACATTTTTCCAAATCAGGACTTTCTGTCTATGTATATGTGAAAACTGAGAAACCTCTGGTTTCCAAGATAGAAAAAGTCGTAAATCTGATAGCATGAGCCTTTTAATCGCTTAACAGATTCAGAATTTTGATAAATCCCAAATTTTGTCATATGCTTATAAATAATATATGAATGACTCGTAAAAATTAGAGGTTTATCAAAATTCTCTATTTTATATAACCATAATTTGATAGTCTGATCTTTATGCTGAAAGGAGATTTTCAGGTTTTAGAGAAATAAAGAAGTAATATTGGGATCAACAGATTTTTGGTTGATCGTTTATGGAGTCCATGTAAGCAACTTGTTGAAACGGAGATTTGTAGAAATTTTCAATCAAAAAATAAAAAAATAAAATTGAAGAAAAACTAAGAAGAGCTTAAAGTTAAAGCTTCAGCGCCTCAGGCAATAACATCCTTTCTCAGGATGTAAGCAATCATCTCAGGATTAAGTTTACTATCCCTTGCGACTTTTTCCTCAATAGCTTCAGTTGATTTACCTTCAATTTTTAGTTCTTTTATTTCCTCAATTATTGATGAAGGAATGCGATAGTACTCGTTGATATCCTTCCTATGGCCCCAGACGTCTCCTTCGATAAGTTGGATACGCTGCATTTCAAGGAACATCTCAATTGATTTTGAGACCGTTCGCCTGTAAGATTTTGGAAGCTGTATGACCTCAACCCTTGGACAGTTCTCGACTAATGAAAAAATATCCTTGTTTGAAGGCCTGAAAGCCAGGTGTACTATCCTTTCATTTGGATTCAATGTAAAAATTTCTTCTCGCGAACTCACAACCCTTATTTTCAAAGTTAATCCTCCAGATCTACTTATTTGTTTCGTGTGATAGAAAAATATTCTCCATTAAATATTTTTCAATAACAACATTAATTATTTAGACAGAACTGGTATTTAATTCTTTCTTTTCTTTTAGGAGAATCCCACCGCGAATGACAAAAAATAGCATGTATAGCAGTATTTTAAATGAAATTTGAGGCTAAATTAGAATTAACTTCCTTAAAATAATGAAGAATAAAAGGATAAAAAAACAAAAATTTGATCGGAATTACTCTTTTTTGAGGTTAGAGCATCGTGGAGATCTTTTAAGATCTCCTGATATCGCAAAAATTCATCATTAACTCCAACATCCTGCAACGGCAACAAATCAAAAAAAATCTCTTGTTGTATAACTTATCATCTTAATAAATTTCATCTTTTAATTACCGAAATAGAAAAAAAAATTAAAATCGTTGGATTTTAGATCGCGTACTTAAATCATTAACCAATTCTAAAAAAGATTGCATTTCATACACTTATGAAATATATAAAGAGTCGTGTTCTCAAGGTTTCGATAACTTACATACATAATAAAATTTAGTGCATAATCCCCGCAGTAAAAATTCACACTTTAAAAACTTAAAAAAATGGATTTTTTGTCAAGTGTATATATATCTAACCAATTATAATACAAAGTTGAACAAGAAAAGTACTAAAAAAGTGGAAAGAAAAAGAAAAGATTCCCATTTTCATCCCTCTTTCCGTATCTTTCTTGGTTATACAAAGCCAGATAACTTAAACATAAATAATTAATCCAAAAATAACATAAAATTCTTTGAATAAAAGGCATAAACAAATAAAACACTTCTCAACTTACCTTTTTTGACTATTGATTTCATCATTATCTTGGCTAGTAAGGTTGTTCTACATTTGATTTTTAAAAATAGTTCGAAAAATAATCCGTGGATTGACATCGAAAACTCAAGTTTGATTTTGATCATGGATACAAAATTGTCCTTTTAAGCACTTCAACTACCAAAATAAATATTATAGTCCAAATTGTCAGAAATAATAACAATTTTTGTGGTTTAGGCATCACAAAAGTGTTTTCATTGCTATTATCCTCAGTGTATCAAGAGAAAAACAGCAACAAAACAACGACAAAAACCTTGTTTTCATAATGAAACACACCTATTACCTCGAAATGAGTAACAACAATAAGCAAGCAAGAAATTTCTCTTTCTATTCATTTTGAAAGGACTACTTAAAACCTTTTCATCAAGTTCTTCAGCATTATAGAAACATAAGAAGCTGAAATTTTACCTAAACTCCAAAGCATTCATGATCTTTTTCATCCTTCGAGCATATTAGACACCTTGCAAGTAAGATTCAGCTGCAGCAGTTAGGATGATCTTTTCAACTCCCGAGCACTTCTAAAATAAATTTGTTTCAAAGGGAAACTCACGAAATTGACGCTTTAATAATTCGGGGTCGTCATATTTAGTTTGGAGAATTTGTATTCCACGAACTAAGATTGTTATAAGGCCCATGTAAGGTGATCCTACTGTCCAAATAAGGCAATAATTAATCAAATTGAATGCTATCACCCCAACCTAGAGAATTGGAGACGCCTATGCTGCCTGATATGTTTGTTGAAACTCAGACATAAGTAATATTTGGTTAAGATATTTCATTAATCTAGACTAGTTAAACTCTGTTTTCGGCTTCCTCTAAGATTCCTAAACATAGTTTTTATTGTGCCAACTGCCACATTTTCTACGGATTGATAAAACTTGACACTTAACCATTAACTCACATCACAATATCGTTTTCCAGTTAGAATGAAACCTAAAAAGTCTGTAAAAACAACCTCCTTTCAAGTATCGAACTGCCTCTAATATAAAGTTGCTTGAATGGAATTCAAAAAATAAACGAACTTTATATTCCATCACTTCTATAGCATGAATTAAGTAGCTTGCTCAGCGAAAATAGTTATAAAAATAGACACACAAGTCTTTTTAATTTGCTTATTGTAGAATAATATTGTATTTGATACTTAGGCACCAACGCTATGTGGAAGGTAATCTGACTGTGGCCATAACTAAAACTGTTTAATTCCAATGTGAGTATCACAATTCAATCAGATGGGAGTGGTACCATCTCTGACCATGGTGGCAAAAATTGAACTCAGTTTACAACGGTTCGATGAGTCAGAGAGTCAAACGAAAGCAAAAAAGTCAAGGATTCACTTCATCTAAGACCTAAAAGATAGAGCATTCGTGATCCTAAGCACTTCATAAATAATAAACATCCCAGAAGTTATGCTCGCTACAATTAACAAAAATCCATTGACATTAAAAAGCAACTTTCAAGCCACAGAAACGAAGAAAAGTTGGCAGTCTAACTTGGAGAAAAGGAAGAGATGATAAAGCAATTGAAAGAAACACTTATTAGCAAAGAAAAGGAATTTTCCAGTCTTAATGAGGAAAACAAAATAAATAAAACAACAGCAAATAATCAGATAAAATAGGCAAGTGAAGAACAGAAAGTTTCAAAAAATCAGTGAAAACGCTTATAATTAAAATTAGAAGACTTCTCCCTATTTAAACTTTATTCATTCTTGGCCTCTCTGGACTTGAAGTAAGAAACGAGCTATGAAGCAGATGAAGAATCATATCAGGGCTAATTTTCCTTAGACTTGTAATCTCATCGATTATTTCTTCCTCGGTTCTTCCCTGAATTTCAAATTCTTTTATCTTTTCAAGCACATAGGCTGGTATTACAAAATAATTGTGAAGGTCATGCCAGTGTCCACTGACATCTCCTTTTACCAGCTGAATTCCTGAAGAAGCAATATACATTTTAATAAATTTAGATAGTGCATCATAGGAAGATGCAGGAAGCTGGAGCAATTCTATCCTAGGGCAAGTCTTGATCAAATTAAATAGATCCCTATCCGAAGGTCTAAAAGCAAGATGTACTGCCTCCTCTTCAGTTTCCAAGCCGAGAATTTCATCCCTACTTGTTACAACTCTAATGCGTATACTACTTGGCCCCATTTTATGCTCCCACTCTTATCTAAGCACGGATCATTTATTTAATTTTTGTATTTCATCTTCCTGATCAAATTTCAGTACAATGACAAGATTGTTACTCAAAAAAGTATGAAAAAAATCGAATTGAGTGCGACTACCCCAACCTAAAAGATGAGGTACGCCTCAGGCCATCACTCTTTTGTAATATCTCAGAAATCATCGATTCTTGGTTGACAACATTTATTTAATCTGATGATTCAAACTCTGGTTTCAGATTTCCCTACGATTCCTATACATAGTGTTTTATTGTGTCATCCACCATATTTCCAATAAATCAATACATCTTGACACCTTAACATATACTCCCATCAAATTATCGTTTTATCAGTTAATGATGAAGCTTGAGAAATCTGTAACAATTAACTTCTTTCAAGCATTGAAATACCTCTGATAGAAAGTTGCTTGGATGAAATTCCAGGAATAAATGAATGTGAAATTCCATAACTTTCATAGTATGAATTTTGTCTCCTTGCTCAGTGCAAATATCGGTAAATATGACCACACAATTTTTATAATTTGCTTATTATCGAATATAGAGAATTCCTATTTACCTTTGATTTTGCTCTTCGCTGGAATTCTATCCACATTTTTCCTACTAATTTTTGCATTTGACCCAATTTTTTCTTTTCTGGTTCATTATTCTTTGATTTTAAATATAGCTTCCACTTCCTTAAAATACTCCTTTTATTTTCAATGTCATCAAATGACAAAGATTGTAACAAAAAGCTACACAACATCTTCAAATTTGCTCGTTGAGCAGCAGTGAAAAGAACTTTGCCTGCTTTGAATATCTTTTTAGTTACGGCGTAAACTCATTCCCCTTATATATTTTTAGAGCAATCTCTTGTTCCTTAACATATCATCCAGTTCCAGAGGATTTTCTTTTACTGTTCTGTTCATTGTTTCATCATAACCTTGTGATTCCGCTTCAAAGTATCCTCTGTCTTTGTAAAACCACTTCATTTTTTTTGATTAAAAACTACCTGAGAATCATGAAGTGAAGAGTTGTTGTTTTGAATCTTCTGATCAGCTCACAATCCCTGTCTATTAAATGCAATGAAGTTTACATCCAATGTGTGATTGGCCACCCTTATTTGTCCAGGTTCCATCTATGCTTCTCCTTGTTTTTGCTTCATTTTCTCGAGGGTTATCCGCTTTTGTATTCAGGGATCTAAGTGAACAAAAGTATAGCTGTCTGAATTATTCCCTTTTTTGTTTCCATAACAAGGCAATTAAGCTTGTTTTGCGACTGTCCCCATGTTTATTCTTCTTTGTAGTTACCAACCAATTATTTTTCTGAATGACCAAATTGTGGTACTGTCTGTTATGTACTCGGGGAAAAACAAGAAATTTTTTGAAAGAAATTCTATCAATAGATTATTTCTCAAGTTCGAAGTCGAAAAGCATATAATTGCTGTAAAAAAGTATCTTAAACATAATGATTAATTCAGCTTCAGATCTGCCTCAAAAACTGTTTTGTTAAAATATATAGACTCCAAAATGATATGAAAAGATTTCCAATCAATTCAGGAATCAATTTCAGCAAGTTTGTCTCCAACTGACTGAAGATATTTGCATTTTTATTTAAAAGCAAAATCAGTAAGATTTTTCACAAGAAAAAATTATTGTTAAAAGATTTTATCTATTCAATACTCATAATGCCTACGAATTTATCGAAATTCTATATTTTTGTATCCATACTTAGGTACCAAAATATGTAGTAGGTGATCTAACCATAACCACAAATAAAGCTGTTTAATCCCAATGAGAACATAACATCTCGATCAGAGCGAGATAGTACCACCTCTGACATGGGACAAAAATGATAACACATGAACCGAAAATTTGAAATCTGTCCAAAAGGAGTTAACACTTACTTTTCTTCTCAAGAATAAGTATCAATGAATCAGGAAGTTATTTCAGGCTTTGTTTTCATAGATGCTGCAAGAGCCTGTCCAAAAGAAATACACCCATCTCCACAGGGAACCTGGCTGTGAGTTAAAAATTCAAAACCTGCTTCTTTAACATTTCTTGCAATACACGAAGTAATATGATCATTGTATGCAACCCCACCACTCAAACCTATCTTTTCAAGGCCCCTTTTTGAGGCAAGAGAAACAGCAAGTTCCGAAATCCCCTTTGCAAGGTTTTCCTCAACTCCAAAAGCCAGATCAGCATAAGAGTAATTTCCAAAAAGGTCATAAACTCCCAATAGAAGTTCAGTCGTATCAAGCACTGGAAGTCCTGATTTACCTTCTTTCGTGAAAACTATAGGAAGATCCACCATATGAGTACTTTTCTTTGCAACAGATTCTAATTTCATTGCAGGCTCTCCTTCATAAGTTCTTATTCCACAAATTCCAAGCATTGCAGCTGCTGCATCAAGTACTCTTCCTGTACTGCTACTTTGAAAAACATTTACTCCCTTTTCAAGCTGTTTCATAACCGATGAGAATTCTTGAGTTCCCTGTGAAAAACTCAGAGGAAGCTTTTCCAGTTCTGCCTTTTCAAGTCTTTTGAAAAGGATACCCAGGACCATCCTTGAAGGTACCTTCGATGCAAGGTCTCCACCCGGCATTGGCTGAGAGAGTAGATGTCCAAGGCGCTCGTACCCAAAGTAAGAAGATTCAAAGAATTCTCCTCCCCAAACTGTGCCGTCAGTGCCATATCCAACCCCATCAAGAGCAATTCCCAGCATTTTGGAATCCAGTGCCAGGAAATTATCAGCCATAAGTGCCAGCATGTGAGCATGATGATGCTGGACCTGAAGTATATTTTCCCTGCCCATATTCATTGCAAAACGTGTTGTGTTAAAAGCCGGATGTAGATCGCAACCCCAGTGAAGAAGCTCGATTCCTGTAAGTTGGATCAGATGCTGGAAAACGTTGAAATGATACCTGAAGGTTTCTAAATTATTGGTATCCCCTATGTACTGAGATATATAGGCCAGTTTCCCTTTTGCCACAGTTACCGTGGAATTCATTTCAGCTCCTACCCCGATAGAAGCTTCTACTTCAAAAGGTAGCTCTATAGGCTCGGGCACAAAACCCCTGGAACGTCGGATAAAGGCTGTCTTTCCATTGACACTCCGGATAACCGTATCATCATTCCTGTTTGCAATAATCCTATCATGAAGCAGATGAAAATCTACAATCCCATTAAAATTATTAAGTGAGATATTGTTTTCGATAACCATGGGCATTCCTGGAATGTTTGCCGAAGTCATAACGTATACGGAATCCGGCTCAAGATCAAAAAGCAAATTTTGCGTGCCTGTGTAGGGAAGCATAACCCCTATATTATGCAGGCCAGGAGAAGTAGATTCAGCCAGGTTAAATTCTTTTGACTTCAGAAGCACGGCTATAGGGCGACGACTGGATGTGAGATATTCTATGCCTCTACCTCCAAGCTCTGCAAAGGATTCCACAATACCAATATTTTTTGCCATAACTGCGAAAGGTTGCTCTGGACGCTTCAAACGCCTTCGAAGCTCCTTCACATACTTCTCCTTTCGGGCATTACAGGCAATATGGAACCCTCCAAACCCTTTGATGGAAAGAATGGAACCCTGTTGGATAAAATCCGAAGCATCTTCAATTGCTTCATAACCCTTGGATAGTACATTTCCTGCAGGATCTGAAAGCCAGATTTTTGGTCCGCACTTCTGGCAGCAAACAGGTTGAGCATGATATCTTCGATTAAGAGGATCATTATACTCTGATTTGCACTTTGCACAGAGAGGAAAATCTGCCATTGTTGTATTTTCCCGGTCGTAAGGAAGGGTTCGGACTGTTGTATATCTAGGACCGCAGTTAGTGCAGACTGTAAAAGGATAATGATAATACCTAGATGAAGGATCAAAGATCTCGGATCTGCAATCCTTACAAATAGCAGTATCTGGAGGGATTATAGAATTTTCAAAAACTCCAGGTTCGCTGGGTACGATACTAAAATTAGAGTAAGCGAAGAAGGGAGCATTCTTTGATTTTATTTCGGCAATCTTAGAAAGAGGAGGCTTTTTTTCAGACAGATCTTGAATAAAATTTTCAAGATTTTCCCAATTTCCCTCTATATGAATCTCCACGTAATTTCCGTGATTTTTCACGAATCCTAACAGCCCATAAACTTTTGCGAGTTGATAGACAAAAGGACGAAAACCAACACCTTGCACCGTACCGGTTACATGGAGAAGCCTGGCTTCATTTTGCATATGAGATTAGGATTGAGGTTCGTCGTTAAAATAGCTTTCTAATTTAAAGGCAAAAATAAAGGAAAAAATTTGAAAACATTTGAATTAAGAACTAAAAATGACATCAAAAAATAAAGGTTAAATCGAAAAAAGTAAAAACTAGTGTTTGGACTTAATAGGGATAATCATTCTGAAGTCCAGATCACATGAAATTTGGTGAAACCGTTTTTATGGCAACAAAGATTCCCAAAATCATCATCAAAAGGGAAATTTTCCAGGCTGCCTGAATCAGACGAGCCTGGTTTTCGGGTTCACCAAGTTTAAGTATTAATCTTTCAACCAAGTTCGGTCGATCCTCACAAATTGCCATATGAAATTCAGCTTGATTATTTCATTCTTGCCTTGATTCTCTTCAACCGGAATGTATTCTCCCTTTCCATCTCCTCAAGGACAAAACGGATGTACTTCATGGTTGCAATTTGCTCTGGAATAACTTTGAATTCGAGAGCGTTCACACGCCTCTTCGTCTTCTCGATTTCATTAAGAAGCCTTTTCATTGTAGTTTCCAGCTCTGCTGCCTTGATAATCTTTTCTACCAAATCCTCATACGCATCTGCAGTTTCATCGATGTACGAGTTTGTCCCGATGATACCGTAACCCCTCTCAGTGAGGGATTTGCGGACCGCCGTAGAGCTGATCTTTGGTACCTTAACACCCATTATATTGTGCCCAGAAAGCAGTATTTCAGGAGATTCCTTCGCGGTGAAAGCTGTTGATCTGACAGTAACCATTCCATCCACTGCAGAGGCGAGATTGATTTTTCCCACAGCTTTTGAGAAAGCAATGTCCAGGTCGGTTCTGACATTTTTTGCCTCTTTAAGGATCTTAAAGAACTCAAGAATAAGACCGTCTCTTTTCATTTTGAGGAGCTTGTGCCCACTTTGAGAGAGTTTGATTTTCTTCTTGAGCTGAATTAACTCCGACCGAGTTGGTTTTACGTCTTGAGCCATGGTAATCACTGAGCCTTTCTGTGTGCAGGATGGTATTTCTCGATATATTTGTTGTCAATCCTACCCAACTGGTTTATTGGCAGATGTGCGAGAATCTTCCAGCCAATGTCCAGGGTTTCTGCAATGGTTCTGTTTTCGTTTCTGCCCTGGCGGACGAAATTTTGTTCGAAAAGGTCAGCAAACTCAAGTAACTTCGTGTCTCTCTCTGACAGAGCTTCTTTACCTACAATAGCTACTAGACCTCTCAGATCACGCCCTTCTGCATAACCAGCAAACATTTGGTCAGAAACTGCCTTGTGATCTTCCCTTGTCTTGCCTGCCCCTATACCTGAGTTCATCAACCTTGACAGAGAAGGCAGCACATTGATTGGCGGATAGATACCTTTCGTGTGCAGTTCCCTGGCAACCAATATCTGGCCTTCAGTAATATACCCAGAAAGGTCAGGGATCGGGTGGGTAACGTCGTCACCAGGCATTGAAAGAATCGGAATCTGAGTAACTGATCCCTTGGCGCCTTTAACAATACCAGCACGCTCATAGAGAGTTGCAAGATCAGTGTACATGTAACCAGGATATCCACGACGACCAGGCACTTCATTACGGGCAGCACCCATTTGACGGAGAGCTTCTGCATAGTTAGTGATGTCAGTCAGGATGACGAGAACGTGCATTCCATGCTCGTATGCTAGGTACTCGGCTGCTGTCAAGGCCATACGCGGGGTAATAAGACGCTCGACAGCAGGGTCATCTGCAAGGTTAAGGAACACAACTGCCCTTTCCAAAGCGCCTGTCTTTTCGAAGTCACTCATGAAATACTGAGCTTCTTCGTTGGTGATACCCATTGCAGCGAAAACCACTGCGAACGCTCCTTCAGATCCTGGCACAGAAGCCTGCCTTGCGATCTGCAGTGCAATTTCATTGTGCGGAAGACCTGATCCTGAAAAAAGAGGCAGTTTTTGCCCACGAACCAGGGTATTAGTCCCGTCGATTGTGGATATACCTGTCTGAATGAAATCCTTAGGAGGCAACCTAGCGTACGGATTCATTGCAGCCCCGCTGATATCCAGAAGCTGATCTGGCACTATTCTGGGCCCACCATCTAGAGGATCACCGGCACCTGATAGGATCCTGCCCAGCAAATCAATGGATACGGGAAGCTTCAGGGTTTCACCTGTGAAAACTACCCCACATTCCTTGCTCAGACCGCCAGTACCTTCAAAAATCTGGACAACCACGATGTCTGCAGAAGAGTCCAGAACCTGGCCTCTGCGGGTGGTTCCATCAGGTAGATTGACACTAACTATTTCGTTGTAACCTACCGGCTCTGTTTTTTCGACAAAGACAAGAGGTCCTGCAATCTGAGTGATTGTCTTATATTCTTTTACCATACTTACCTACCTCTGGGATGCAAACTCCCCTCTCAGGGATGCAAACTCCTTATCCATCTTTGTCATAACAGCGTTCATAGAAGCATCGAAGTTCTCCTCGAACTTAACTTTGGGAAGCTCATCCTTCGATTGAATCTTGACAATCTCCGAGACAGGAACACCTAATTTCAAAGCTTCCTGCGCAGCATCTGCGAACTTCATGATTGACTGCATGAGCCTGTACTGCTCAGAAAACGGACTGTAGGTATCTATTGGGTGGAACGCATTCTGCTGCAGGAAGATTTCCCTTATCATACGGGTAATTTCAAGAAGTAGCTGCTGCTCTTCCGGTAAAGCGTCGGAACCTACCAGCTGAACGATTTCATTAAGTTCGGATTCTACCTGGAGCATTTCCATTGCCCTTTCCCGAAGAGAAACATAATCAGGTGCCACGTTAGCAGTAAACCAATCGTTGAGGGTTTCCTTGTACAGACTATAACTGGTCAGCCAATTGATGGCCGGGAAGTGCCGTCTCTGGGACAGCTTGGCGTCCAGAGCCCAGAAAACCTTCACGATACGCAGGGTATTCTGAGTAACAGGCTCTGAGAAATCACCGCCCGGAGGAGATACTGCTCCAATAACAGTAATGGAACCTGTTTGACCGCACAGAGATTCTGCAACACCGGCACGCTCATAGAATTCTGCAAGTCTTGCAGACAGATATGCCGGATAACCCTCTTCACCAGGCATTTCTTCCAGACGAGAGGAGATTTCTCTCATTGCTTCTGCCCACCTGGAGGTGGAGTCTGCCATAAGGGACACGTCAAATCCCATGTCACGGTAATATTCAGCAATTGTGATCCCTGTGTAAACAGATGCTTCCCTTGCAGCTACAGGCATGTTTGAAGTGTTGGCTATAAGGACAGTACGCTCCATGAGTGGCCTGCCAGTCTGTGGGTCTTCGAGTTCTGGGAAATCATGCAGAACGTCTGCCATTTCGTTTCCACGTTCACCACAACCGACGTAGACCACAATTTCGGTATCGCTCCACTTAGAAAGCTGCTGCTGTGTAACGGTCTTACCGGACCCGAAAGGCCCGGGAATTGCTGCAGTACCTCCCTTTGCTACAGGGAAGAGTCCGTCGAGGATTCTCTGTCCTGTGACCAACGGCTTTGTGGGCAGTAGTTTCTTTTTCACAGGTCTGGGTCTACGTACAGGCCATTTCTGCATCATTTGTAGCTCTTTCCCATCAGTCAAAGTGCAGATAGTATCTATAACAGTGAAGTTTCCGCTCTTAATTTCGGCGATTGTACCCGAGATATCCGGATGCACCATGATCTTGTGTTCAATGTTTACAGTTTCCTGAACGACTCCAATCACGTCTCCACCTTTGACAACATCTCCCTTTTTGACAACAGGTTTGAACTCCCATAGTCTTTTGTGGTCAAGTCCGTCTGCACTAACACCTCTCTGAATGAAGCTGCCCATCTTCTCAAGCAGAACATGCAGAGGCCTTTGAACCCCGTCATAAATACTTGAAAGAAGACCTGGACCAAGTTCCAAGGACAGAGGCATCCCTGTAGATACACATTTCTCCCCTGGCTTGACACCCCCGGTCTCTTCATATACCTGGATAATGGTTTTGGGCCCCACTATCTGGATGACTTCACCCATTAAACCTTCATTACCGACTTTGACCAGGTCATACATTTTTGCCTGTAAGCCTATAGCGGTGACGACAGGCCCAGCCACACGATAAATTTCACCTTTTACTTCCACAGATCAACACCTACCGCTTGTTTTATTTTATCTCTTAAACTCATTACGCCTGCTCCGCTGCCTCCCATGGTTACTATTGTGGGCTGGACAGACTCATTTAAGTTTTTCCTTAAAATTTCCGGCAGAGTACCAATATCATCATTATGCATTACAATAATCCCTATACTTTTATCTTGAAGAACAGATCTTACCGCAGACTCGATGGCACTTTTATCAGCAGTTTCGTAAACTTTTCGGATACCAGCTAGCCTGAATCCCGTAACAAAATCGCCTTTTCCGATCACTGCTAATTCCATTAAATAACCACCAACTGATCTTTTATTAAGTTATCATCGAGGCCAACTTCCTTACCCCTATAGATGATCCGGAGATTGGTGACCTCATTGTTTTTATGGATAATGTAGTCCATAACAGGCATAATTGATATCGGAGAAGCATGCGAAAAAGTGGTTGTATACTCAAGATATTTTCTTGTGAGTCTTCTTTCAAGATTAATCAGAGAATCCATATCCTGATCAGCAACGCCTGATATTGAATTCCAATAATGCGTTTTTTGGAGCTCATTGACAAATTCCTCATATGGAAGAGGCGCCAGTTTCTCGGTATTCAACTCGAGCCCACCCTCAATCATGAGAGACATAATCTCATCAGACTGCTTAACTCCTGCTTTCTTCAGCCTGAAGAGATTACTCAAGTTCTTAACATCGACTTCCAACTTGATGAACCTGGTTAAAAGCTTACGATCCTTAGATTTTGGTTTTCCGATTGCTTCAAACAGGCTTGAGTAATACATCTTGTCAAGTGCATTTTCTATGTCTGCCAGGTTAGTTCCGTCAAATTTCTGAAGCAAGGGATAATACTCAGTCTTTCTCAGGGCCTCAACGATTTCCTGAGATGTGGCCTTGGCTGCAAGTTCTGACAAGAAGCTGTAAGTAAACTGCCCGGCAGCGATCAGAAATTCCAGGATTTCTTCAACAGGTGCGTTGTAGAGTTTACCACGGAGAAGTGTTTTGATGTTCCAGATTTCATACCTTTTTAGATATGCAGTAATCAGGTAATTCAGCTCTCCTGATGAAATTCGTCCCAACTTATCAAAGGTAAGCGCAATATTCCTGTTTAATGCGTGTTCTGCCAAATCGCCACCGCTGTATTTCATTGCCAGTTCATCAACATCGTTTTTGTATTCAGACTCTTGGATGAAACGGGTAATTTCATCAATCCCCATATTTAGCAGACGGGGATATGATTCTTTAGGAAGCAACTTACTCTTCATCACGCGGACACGAGTTACGGCATAAGCATAGTTAGAACTGCCTTTTTTCTTCTTTTGTGGGGGGGTTTCCCCCCGAAATCTCTCCAAAAGCCGCATCGAACATCACCCGTGTAAAATATCAGATATCTGCTTTAATGAACGCTCATATACGTTTTTTAGGATTGAATCGTATGTGAAATCTAACCTGACTGTTCCATCCTTGTTTTCCTGAACAACGCCGCCGATAGAATCTATGTTACCAGCGTAAGATAAAGAAGATAATTTCTTGACAATAGCTTCTGAGTTTTTGTTAGAATAGATCCTGACTCCATCAGCTTTATACTTCTCGATCAGAACACTTAAAAGCTTCTCGGCTTTAGAAGCAGGCATTGATTTTATAGACTTATATATATTATTATAGACCTGGTCTAAAAGTTCCTTCCGTTTGTTGAGCCTTATTCTTTTTACTTCCAAATTTGCACTGGATATTACTTGCTGATGCAATTTTTTAAGGTCCTCTTCAGCTTGTGCAAGGCTGTCTCCAAGCATTTTTTTTTGGGCATCTCTAGCCTCATTTAGAATTTCAGATACTTTTACATCAGCTTCGGCCTTGATCGTGGAAACCTCAGCCTGCGCACCATTCTGGATATCCCTTAGAACGATATCTAGTCCCATGCTTCTACCTCCAAATAAACAAGAGCAAAGAATGCTCTAGAGAGCAAAAAATGCCTAAGAGAACAAATAATGCTCTTAAAGAACAAACTGCCCTACAATCTTAGCGCATAGATGCCCTCATGGTTAAGAGCAAAGGATGCTCCAAAAAATTTAAGAGCAGGGGATGCTCCTAAATCAATTTATCTGCTGAGTAAACACTACTTTATAATTACTTTATAAGCAGTGCCACGACAAGACCGAAGATAACGATGGTTTCTGGAATGACAGTAAGGATCAGGCCCTTACCAAACAAGGCTTCATTCTCAGCCATTGCACCAATTGCTGCAGAACCGATTTCCTTTTCTGCCCATCCGGATGCAAGACCAGTTCCTGTAATTGCAATTCCTGCTCCGATTGCTTTAAGCCCTGCGTCTCCAATCATTTGTGTAGCTACTGCTACTGTTCCTGCGTCTACCATGGTTTTTATTCCTCCGTATATTTTCTAATGTAACCAAATGGATTGAATTTTTTGCCCCCGCCTTGATAGAATTTTCCGAAAAATTCTACGTACTGCAACCTAAGTGAATGCAGTCCAGGAGCGATGATACTCAAGACAGTGTTAAGAGCATGTCCGAGTATAAATACGATTATTGCAGCTATTGCTACGAGACCGATCTTGGAATGATCAGCCCATATCATGCCGAAAGCAATAGTATTGATAGTTGATGCGATGTAAATCGAAGACAGACCGACGGCAATAATACGGGCATAAGACAATGCGTTACCCATAAGAGATGGCAATTCTACCGGACCTTTGATACCTTCACCCATAGTGAGCATCACAATTCCGAGAAGAAGAATAACAACACCGACAGAAGTCAGCCCTGAAATAACACCAAAATAGCCGAGAGCTGCAAAGAGTACACCAAGCTCAATAATCATCCAACTGCCTTTTTCAAGCACTGCATGTTTTAATCCATGGTGTTTGGAAATGTTTATAAATCCAAGAATATACCCAAGGTTTAAATGCAGCAGTCCTACAGCGACAGATACTCCAATCATAGTCATTACCATGTGAGCTCTATGGACAGGGAATGTAAATTCTTCGCCGCTAATTCCTGGAAATAGAGTAATTGTATTCCAGAAAGGTAATAGCCCTGCCACAGTTTCGCCTTCCGTATGCAGACTTGCTAACGGAAATCCAAGAAACTCACCATAAATAATACCAAATATAAATGTTGAGATCTGACAATACAGCAGAATATTCATTAGAGGCTTCACTGAATCTGATTTTACTAGTGATTTAATCGCCAGCGCCATTGCTCCCAGAATAATTGCGTACCCGATGTCTCCGAGAATCATTCCATATATCAATGGAAAAGTAATAAAGATAATCGAAGAAGGATCGATTTCAGTGTATCGGGGTCTGGAATACAGATTCATGATCTCCTGCATAGGTGCCACTGATTTAGAGTTATTATATTCGACTGGTATATGCTCTTCTTCCTCTTCTATTCCGATTGAAGTAACATATGCCCGACCGGATGTAGCATCATTAACACTGTTGATAAGGATATCGTATTTATCGCTGGGCACCCAACCTTCTATAATAAAGGCATTATCAGATGTAGCGATTCTTAAAGGTAGTTCAGCCTTTTGATTTTCAATACTCAAAACCTCATCACTTGCAAGGAGAAAATCTGTATACTGTGATCTTATGGATTCGACCTCAGCTTTCAGAGACACGATCTTTCTAGAGGCTTCGGCCTCTTTCTGTTCGGTTTCCTTTAACAACTCACTTGGGACACCACCTCTTTCCGGAATTCTGAGCTCTTTGAATTCGAGAGCTTGAAGCACTTCAGCGACTTTATCTGCATCTTTCTTGGCTACAAATAGTACGACAGTCTTTGTATTTACATCAAAAAACAGTTCGTATGCCTGTGTGACGCGTGAAATCAGACCTTCTTCCAAATTTTCTTTGACTGATCCTGCAAAAACCTTGAGGTTTTCATAACCGCGATAATAGTCAAAATCCAGATTAAGGGACAAGAATGGAAGAAGTTCCTTCTTTTGAGCCTCGATATTCTTTAAATCGGTCTCATATTTATTGATGATTTTTATTTTTTCCGATATGTCACTGTCCAGTTTATCCAGCTTTGCATCAAGTTCACGCAAAACGGCATTAGTTTTCTGGACGGCCGGCGTTGTTCGCTCAATCCCCAAATAATTGGCGATAGAACGGATCTTCACAAGCTTTTTAGATACTTCTTCTGCATTTTGAAATGGCTTGCTGATCTTAAAACCAGATTCATCTTCTATAAAATCTTCAATATGTAAGAGATTAGAAGCATGTAGTGAATCGATGGTTCTTTTTAAAACACTTTTATGCCCAACAATTACAGCTTTAGTCATTCTTTTAGGTCTACTCATGGACCGCCCTCTCAAACTCCTTTAATAAGTAATCTACGGCTTTGTCAACGTTAGCTTGAGCTTTTTGGGCCATTGCTAAAGCATTTTGTTCACCATCTTTAAGGATCCTCTCTCTTTCAGCCTGGATCTTTTCTTCACCTGATTTAAAGGCATCTTGTACAGCTTTATTTGAATCTACTTTAGCTTGTTTCAGGATTTCTCTAGCTTCAGCTCGAGCATCAGACATTCGTTTGTTTTTTACTTCAATGGCTTCATCAATCATTTTTTTCGCATTCTCTTCTGCTTTTTTGATTTCAGATAAGATTTCATTTTTAGCCATGTGAATCTCCGTCTCTCAAAATATAATATATAAATTAATAATTAAAAATCCCTACTCCAACGGGGTAGTTAACAACCCTTTGTGAAAGAACTATATAATAGCTTCGATTTTATCAAAGAAGAGAAAAATAAATATAATGAAAAATCACCTCATCGTTTAATTTACAAAAATTAATTTACAAAAATTTTTAGGAAAAATAAAAATATAAATAGGAAAAGATATAGATAATTAAAATAAAAAGCTGTGTATTTGATTATTTGGAAGTTAAAATATCCTAACAATAATTTTTTCTTGTGAAAAATCTTACTGATTTTGCTTTTAAATAAAAATGCAAATACCTTCAGTCAGTTGGAGACAAACTTGCTGAAATTGATTCCTGAATTGATTGGAAATCTTTTCGTATCATTTTTGAGTATAAATATTTTAACAAAACATTTTTTGAGGCAGATCTGAAGCTGAATTAATCATTATGTTTAAGATACTTTTTTACAGCAATTATATGCTTTTCGACTTCGAACTTGAGAAACAATCTATTGATAGAATTTCTTTCAAAAAATTTCTTGCTTTTCCCCGAGTACATAACAGACAGTACCACAATTTGGTCATTCAGAAAAATAATTGTTGGTAACTACAAAGAAAAATAAACATGGGGACAGTCGCAAAACAAGCTTAATTGCCTTGTTACGGAAACAAAAAAGGGAATACTTCAGACAGCTATACTTTTGTTCACTTAGATCCCTGAATACAAAAGCGGATAACCCTCGAGAAAATGAAGCAAAAACAAGGAGAAGCATAGATGGAACCTGGACAAATAAGGGTGGCCAATCACACATTGGATGTAAACTTCATTGCATTTAATAGACAGGGATTGTGAGCTGATCAGAAGATTCAAAACAACAACTCTTCACTTCGTGATTCTCAGGTAGTTTTTAATCAAAAAAAATGAAGTGGTTTTACAAAGACAGAGGATACTTTGAAGCGAAATCACAAGGTTATGAAGCGACACTGAAAAAAGAAGTAAATAGAACATTTTCTGGAAATGAATGACATATTAAGAAACAAGAAGATAAGCTCAAAGTTTTATGAAAACCTTTCCTTATGTAGAATTTTGAATAAAGCTGCTTTTCCTAAATCGGTGAAACATCAAATCCATTATGGTACTAATATTTTAGCTTCAACAATCTATTGCGAAAATTACCAGTTGTATCCTCCATAAGATATATTCTAAATTTATAGTATCATTTTATGAAGATAAAAATCTGTTCTGCTAACATAATTAGAGCAAAAAGAAAAAATTTCCAAAATTTAGAGGAATTTGAAAATTTGATTAAGGAAAAGTTAATTACTTCTCCAGTCACCCACTGTGATAAAACAGGGATGAAAATCAAGACATAAGGACATTGGCTCCATGTAGCTTACAATGACAAATAAACTGTTATCTTTCTAATCTAAAAGAGAATTCAAACCAATAAAATCCATAGGAATTCTTCCAAAATTTAAAAGGTATTAGCAGCTCCCGATAGACAGAAGTCCTACAATAGTTATGAATGTACTCACACTTTTTATAATGCTCATCTCCAGAGAACTTAATAGGACTGAAGAGAATTAGTAACACAATGATTAAAGAAATGAATGAGCTTTTAACAGAAACGAAAAAAATACACTGATAAATTCAAAGATTAAATTAAAGCGTTAGAAGAAATGTTCAATTTCATAATCATGAAAAAAATGGAGAAAATTGGCCTTTCTAAACCCTCAAAACAGGACAGCAAGTGCAAATCCAAAATCACGGAATCTAAGTGGTTTTTTTACATACAACACAAAGAAAAGATCCTGACGTTCCTTACAGATTTGATAGTTTCATTGGAAAATAACGAGGTAGAAAGGAGCATAAGAATAACAACAATGGAAAAGATGACGATATTCCCCACAGCTAAAGTAGTGGGCATTCTTATACGAAGATTGTGAAAATTTATTCCTGGCACATCCAATTTCAAAAACTTTCGACTTTTCAAAAGATTACTTAATTAAAGGGACTCTTTTTAAATCTTCCAATTATAGCAAACTTGGTATGTAAACCTCAGTATGCAGCTTTCAGTTAAAAAACCAAAGCCTATCTCCGACTAAAAGGAAGAAAAATTTCTGAAGAAGGACCAAATAAGGAATTTTTTTCAGACCACTGTTAAGAAAATCTGATTAGAGGACAGAATCCAAATGTTATATAAGCCTGTGAGGAATTTTTCCACCCAGAGGAATTGTATGAATATACTTCTTCCGGAAAACGGGGTTGCGCATCATACAATAAGAAGTATCCTTTTTGTAAGCATTATGATTACCCATACGCTTCCAGATAGCTCCCAGAGGTTCTTCACATATGTTTCCAAAGGAAAGAGGAGTGTAGGCACAGGGCATTACTTCTCCGTCCGAAGCAACATGCACCCATCGTCTGCCTGCAAAGCACCCGAAAAGATCAGGGCCCATAAAATAGGGAAAAGCAGTAATTCTGGGACCTTCTGGTTTAAGATTCATAGCTTTCTGGAATTTTTCAAGCCTAAATATATCGTTTTTTCCGATTACATCGTCTTCGTGATCAAGCCAGCGCCCTACAGCAACGATTTCATAGATAGAGACTTCATGCATGCCAAGGTCAGTTGCAAGATTGTAGAATTCCTCAAGGTCATCAATGTTATTAGGAGAGACTACCACAAACATATCAGTAAGTATCCCGGCAGCAATCGCATTCCTGATGCCAGACAATGCATCGCTGTACGCGCCAGCTCTTCCCCTAATACGATCATGTTCAGATTCAAAAGGGCTATCAAGGCTGACTCTTAAAGAATATAAAGATGCTGCCTTAAGCTCTTTTGCCCGTTCTTCGGAAAGTTTGAATCCAGAGGTAAAACAAGTAGTAATTGCCCTGGACTTATCCACTCTCGAAACCATCTCGACAAGATCATTTCGAAGCATTGTTTCCCCTCCGTCAAAGGAAACAAGATAAGAACCAAGGTCCAGACTTTGATCTACAGCATCGCATATCTCATCCAGAGTCAATTCTCTTTCCGGTTTAATATCAGCTGCTCCGCAATGGATACAGTGATTGGGACAGCGAGCTGTAATTCCAATTGAGAACTGATCTGGAATTCTCTTCTTCATGATGGCTGCAATCTCGGCATTCATTACTCTGCTGAAGACAGGTCCGGGAATAGGGG
Source organism: Methanosarcina sp. (assembly GCA_003164755.1). Lineage (GTDB taxonomy): Archaea > Halobacteriota > Methanosarcinia > Methanosarcinales > Methanosarcinaceae > Methanosarcina. The sequence goes on from PLUB01000078.1 coordinate 23,342, forward strand.
GGATCCATGTGGAAAAAATAATCATATCTTCACTCATTGAGATAGGCTTTTCTTTGGCAAAAATATTATTAATGCGCTTCAGTAAAGGTTTTGCGAGCTGGGAAAAAGGACCTCCAGCATAGAGCACTATTTTCTCATTTTCTGTACTGGCATTTACTTTGAGCAGCGGACTATCATATACTCTCATGGATACACCTGCTAATGGTAGAGGGGCAAAAATTGGAAATATGGTAGAATTAAAATAACAAACTGATAGATACAATTTTATATTTCAGGCATAAATGATTCGATAGGATTTCAATTAATTTTAAGCCAGAGCTGGGTTAATCAAACATTTCCAGAATACCGACAGTCATATAATCGGTAATCTGAAAAAGCTTATCTCTTGCCGGACATTCCTTGAATGTCATAAGTGTCTCTTTTGCGGCATCAACGTGTAGCTTTAATGCATCTAAAGATTTCTGTACTGCTTCTTCCTTTGACATGTTTTTCATATAAACATGTGGCAAAGTTTCAGATGTGAATTTCGACTTCTTGCCTTCAACAACTTCCAGAAATTCAAGAATATCATCAACAATTTGATATGCAGTTCCTAGAGAATTTCCAAATAAGTAAAAATGCTCTGCTAAAACCTCATTAGCTCCTCCTGTATAGGCTCCTATAGAAGCACTGATCGCAAACAGAGAAGCAGTTTTCATATAAATGCACTTGAAATAATTGCTTTCCCCAGGATTTTCCTCTTCAAGACCCAGGTCAAGGACTTCCCCTTCAGCCATATCCATCCCAGCTTTCCCGAAATCCCTAATCACCTTCTCTCCATAAGGAGAAATGAACTCAATGGACTTTGCAATGAGATAATCACCACAAAGAAGTGCCCTGGAATGGCCGAATTTTTCAGGAGCTGTAGGCAGGTTTCTTCTGAGAAGTCCCTGATCCAGCAGGTCATCATGGATCAGTGAAGCTGAATGCATCATTTCAACAGCAAGAGCTGCACTGAGACTCTGATAATACGAGCCGGAGCATATTTCGCTAGCTAGAAGAAGAATAATCGGCCTTATTCGTTTTCCTCCGGTATTACAGACATGTTCTGCTATTTTTTTCAATTTAGAATCCTTCATTTTATCAATGAATGTTTTTATCCCAGATTCAACATATCTGTACTCTTCCCACTCTTCAATATTCATTCATATTACTCCGAATACTTGAAAGGGTTATCCGGTACAATCTTATCTGCCTCAAATATAAATCCAGAAACCTTGATTCTGCTGACACTTACCTATTTTCCTCCTGCGAGCTTGGGAGGAAAACTGCCTAGCATATATATACACATGACATTCTGTAGATGTACACATATCTATAATTTGTTTGCCTATTTGCCTAATCTTATCCATTGAAAGTTGGATTAATTTTTAAGTCACTGTCATATTGAAAAAATAGATAGCATTCTTGTGTATATCTGTGGAAAGTGGGATAAACCTTTTAGTTCTCTCTCTTAGTCCTTGGTTCAAACATCACCATCTCGGAAAATATTTCAAAACTTTCTTATTCTACTATTCCCATAGCAATTACATTTTGCACGACATTGGCTTGGAGATCAGACGCCGGCTCAAATATTACAAGGTAAACACCTGGAGGATCAAGTTCACCTAACTCTGAAAGAACACATCAATAAGGGAAGTCAATATTTCCTTTTGTTATCCAAAACTCCGTATAGTATGATCATTACATTAACTTTTTGTTAAGCTCTAAATAATATAATATAATATAAGTAACGATGAAGATAATGTAAAATTCTGAGCCATCTATTGTAAACTCCAGAACAAAGGGATTCATTTTCACCATATCTCCATGGCAAAAGTTTTCTTCATGAACTACTGAGATTGACTTCGAAACTTTTCTTTTGCATATTAACATAAAATATAATTTTACCCCTATAAATTATATATAATGAAAAAAACAACATGAGAGCTTATCAAATAGAAGATATCTCTGTAGAAAAATAAATTTCTGAAAAACATCTTGAATTAATATTCAAAAGAAAACTCATTATTCCGTTTCAACATTCATTGATTACCCTAACGTTTGATCCCACTTATATGCCGAAAAATATGAGAAAAATAGTAATTTACTGTTGCAAGTGTTTAGATAACCAATCACTAGGCCGTTTTCTCGCAAAATCTTCTTGGTCTTCTGCAGATCTTTTCAAATCTATTCGAGCAAAAGCCATTAAAATTATCGGCAAGAAGGGGACCTTACACTTGATGAATCAGACATAAAAAATTGAAGAATAGTTCTGTCGGAGTTTATCCATCAGTATTGCGGCAACCTGAGAAAAAAGGAAAACGGTCAAATTGGTATACATTCCCTGTTTATTTTAGTCTAATATCCACAGCTTGCTGTGGGGATGGAAAATTCCCGAGATCCTTCATTAACTAAATTATTTATGGTTTAGCCTACATTCCGCAGAGCACACAGATGTAGAATTTGCTTGCACATCTACCACTATTAATTAATTGAAAATTAGATTAATTTTTGAGCTACTGTCATATTGGGAAAATAGATGGTATTCTTGTGTACATATGCAGAAAGTGTGGTATCGATAAGACAGAAACTTTTTGATAGCAGAATGTAAAGAAAAGATGATGTTAGCAATCAACCCATTTTGAGGTCTGTGATTTCAACATTGAGGTTTGTAATCCCAAGAGTTGCAACAGTCGCCTTTCCGGAAAGCACTCCCGAGCACTCCCCTGGATTTATCAGAAGCGCTCCCTTGAAGATTTTGATCCCAGGATCATGAGTATGGCCCCTAATTATTACATCAAAATCTTCTGACTTGGCAATGGCTTTGACAAGCGCCTCATTTGTTCCATGCAAGAGGGCGATATGCAGGCTATCAACTGTCAGTTCTCCAAAATCTCCGCAGACAGTAGCGCCAATATCTTCAAACGCTTTTGTAAGCATTACTTTGTCTCCGTCATTGTTTCCGAATACAACGTAAAGTTTTGACTTCAATTTCTCAAAGACCCTAGCAGTAAAAGGAGAAACTAGATCTCCTGCATGTAGCACTGCTTTCACGTCATTGTCATTAAAAAATTTCACTGCTTTTTGAATAGCAGCCAGGTTGTCATGTGAGTCCGAAATAATTCCAATCAAATGATACCACCTCTCTTAACATTAAATTTCCGCATTTATATTTTATACTTAGGTTTCCTTAAAAAGGAATTATCTAAACAGTTAGTTATAGCTTATTCAAAAAATTAGAATTTTATTTTATAACCTTAGTTTGACAATACAAATTATAATCAGAATTAAATAGAATCTTTTCTTCAAAAAGAATTTGAAAGCCTTCAAAAATTCCATCAAAATTATTTCAGATTTATCAGTTTCCAACCCATAGCCTAAAAAAATGTTTGAGCATGGTCTTTGTTTCATTTTAGCATTTTTTCTATCCGATCTTTAAAACATTACCAATATTTGTACTATAAATTATATAACCTATCAAAATAATAATTAACAACTCGATCAAAATTTGAAAAAAATAAAGGTCTGAAGACAGATAATTGTCTTCTAAATAGAACAATAAAAATGTGTTCAAAATTTGTTGACCATATTCATCCTCTTAAATGTGAAAATCTCCTATAAACATAAAAAAAATCAAACTGTAAAAATCGGGATTTAAGGTTAAATCTGAAGACCAGCAAATATTGAAAAGTATCAAAAAAATCATTGAACCAATTGCGCTACTCAAAATTGATCAGAATCAAATATATAGAGTTAGCTAAATCAAAATCATTTGCTGAGAGTTGTATAAAAGATTTGATGAACAAATAAAAAAATGTAATTAGTTGCTAAGTTAACTATAGAGAATGATAGATAACCCTTTGATTTTAACGAGTCATCATGCATAATATATAAGCACATGACGAAATTTAGGGGTTTATCGGAATCTTCTATGATTTATGAGTAATTTTACTGAAACAGTTTATGATGCTCAATTTAGTCTGTTACTAGTTTGAGAATGTCTTAATGATTACTTATTTCATTTGATATGCTGTAATCCCAATAACTAACTTAATAAATTAAAAAATGTTATACATTCCAATTGATTACAAAAAGCAGCGTCCTTTCAAGGGATTATTTGGGATAGGTTCCTATCTTGAAAGCGTTTTTACTCTATATCCAGGTTCCATAGAGAATTTCAATTAAACCTCCGATTTAAACAAAATGTGCATTAGGCATTATAAACAACCAACTATAAATTGAAATTTATCGAAATCCTCGATATTCTATTCTTTTCTCTACTCATAAGATATTTGCTTTGCAAATTTGTCTATTAGATCAGCTTATTTATTTGTTGCAAATAAGATGCATTCTTGTCTTGATCCAACATTGCCACAATATTGAAAGTTTATCCTCCGACCTTAGACTTATATTCAAGCATTTTAGAAATATTTTCATTTCCCTTCTTGTGCTTTTCAAAAATTGAATCAAATGTTTTATTGGATTCAGATACAATTACAAATTCCAGTTTTTTCCCATCCATTCTTGAGATGACTTCCACGTTAAAAAATTTTTTATCGTTGCATACTTCCCACTTTTACTCCCATTATTTCAATTCTTTAAAATAAGTATTCTATAGAAGTCGAATCGCCTTTACTCAACTCATTTATGCTAATAACATCAAGTGTCAGCTTAGAGTTTCCAATTATATCTAAACTGCAGAACTAATATTCTAGGGAATTTCATTCTTCGATTTCAATCTACATATATATTAATTGTCTCTGGTTCCATAACATGGAATATATGAAAGTTAACAGCAATTTCCTGGGCCTCAGTTTTAAATACACATCGTAAAAAATTTATTGTTTATTTTTCCAGGTGAAGAAAAAAATACTTTCGACATAATTTAAGTACATATTACAAAAAAATAGTACAGTCTGGAGAAATTCTTACTTTGCCATTTTTTTGACCCTAGATCCTTGTTTGTAGATTAGAAGGAATTAACGGAAGATATTACAGCATCAAATAAAACATTAATGACGTCTTGATAGATATAATTTGCTCCATCAACTAAAGATATCATAGCAAAGAGGATTTTGATTTACCTTTATAAATCAAATTTATTAAATGTAGAACCTTAAGACTCCTCTAAGAAACACTTGCCTTCGAAGGAATAATAAAATGGCAAAACATATAGGAAATTATGATCACGCATTTTGCACCTGAGGACTTCCAGGAAATAATAGAGATTGAAAAAGAAGCGTTTTCAGAGCACAATTCTCTACTATATATGAGTTTTTACGAAATGGCTAGAGACGGTTTCCTTGTTGCGAAGCAAGATGGAAAAATAGTGGGGTATGTTGTAGGCTATCGTTCCGCAGAGAATGAAGGGCACATTTTTTCCGTCGGTGTCAAAGAAGAGTACCGTGGAAGAGGGATAGGTAGAGAACTAATATACACGATATGTAGTATTTTTTTTGCAAAAGGGCTTAAATACGCAAGATTGGAAGTAAGAAATAGTAATAAAAAAGCACAAAAATTATACAAGTCCATAGGATTCATACCTTGCTGGACCGAACAAAAATATTACTCAGATGGAGAAGATGGTATGGTAATGAAAATGCACTTGCATCCATACCGTCTTTTGATATCAAAACAAAAATATCTCAAACCTACATTTTCATATAAAAACTCCAGGTCGATTTAAGAAGCTCTATCAATTACTACCCATAAGCTTGATAATGGAATTCAGAGATTCCCTCATCTGGACTGATTGGCCATCAGAAATAAAGTCATCCCTGGACATGAGGTTCGCAAGCTCGCCTCCTAAAATGAAAATTGCGCGCTTGTGATCCGCCTTGCTCCGATGAATATGGACAGGGCTTATGGATAAAGCCTTATAATCATCGAATTCATGCGTTATCCCGTTCCTTTCAAAGTACCTTTTCATTTGGGCCATATATGTGTGCAGTTGTATGAGCTCTTCCTTGTGCATAGCGAACAGACCTACAATTTTACAAGATCAAATTAATATTATCTTAATCCAGATAAAAGAATTGCTCGAGGAAATTGATTTCCTATTTCAGCTTAATAAAGAGTTCTATATAACGGTTATGATAAATAATGAAGGATTGCATATTATAGTGTGATATTTAGCATCAAAGTGTGAAATCATGCCAAACGTAGTGATTCAATAGGTCGCGTAAATAACTAGTGAACTACCCCACCATATCTTGTTTATACCCTCCTAGTAAGGGGCTTTCTTCGAGTCATTCCTCCATCTGTTATCAAATTTGAGATCCATGCAGAATTTTGTATTTTCGAAGATTATCAACAAATTGTTGATAGCCTGTCCACAAAGCATTTTGTGATAGGAAATGTAATATGATATTGATAGAACTATCCCGATCCCTATCAAGATTGTTTCCACAATCACAAATCATAACATGCTTTCAAGAAGGCATATCATGGATTTCTAAACAATAATAATATTTCTTAGTTGTGTGTTTTTTTGTCAATTCTTATTACACTTTTACCTACATTTTTTTATTTTATAGGTCCAGAATTGAACAAATCTACATAAGTTTTCTAGACCCTGAGTAAAACGATTTTGACCTTTCTTTAGTTTGGTCTTCTTTTCCTTTTTACTATATTTTACTTTGGGTTGAGCCATTTGTTGCACACTAAAGTCACTTACTATGATACTGTTAGTTTACTGTTCTCAACCATAGTTTTAGAAAGTTTGTGTGAGAAGTCTTTAACTTGATTTGCTTTCTTTCTATTCATTTTTGTAACTGCTTTAGCTATTCTCATGTATGTCTTACTTTTTGTAGAACTTTTTTTAAACATCAATCATGATCTCTTCTTGATTTCGCGGTATCATCGTAGGATTCCAATAATTATCAGGTCTAGGTGCTTTTACCTCGAAAAATTTACCATCGTTATTGATAGCAGTAACTATCTTTGTAATACTTAAATCAATAGTTATATATTCCGTAATCGAAATAAAAATATTCAAAATAAAAATCATAAGCAACGCAAATAAAAAATTTACCTCTTGCTTTGTAAAGATTACCGTTTACAATTTCAACCTGTTTGATTTTAAAACCATTAGCTAAATTACCTATATCAAAGGACAGAGGAACATCATTCACCTTATGTGAAAATGTAATCATATTATTTTCAACTTTGAAGCCGCTTTGATTGTAGGATAAAGTCATAAGATAATTTCTATCTTTGAAGTTAGGTAGTCGTGCTTTCAAATCTCCATTTTTAATGTGGCTAAAAAAGAATGATAACTACCATCAAGTCTTTTCAGGACAACTTGAAGTGTTTTTGGATATACTGTGTTGAATTCAGAATTATGTTTTTTGAAATCAGAATATTTACTTTGCTGTTCAGCGTATTTTACATTAAGATTTTCTCTATCATAAGCATCCTTTCTATCTGCAAGAGCGAAATTATAGACTACCCTACATTTGTCGGATAATTTCCAAAGAACATTAACCTATTCTTCAGTTGGATAAATTTGTATTTTCATCACTAGTTTCATGTTTGCTCTGACTCTCAACACATTTTGTCAAAATAGCTAATGTCACATGTCCTGATGTTGCTATGAAATATACCTTTACCAGAACGTGTCTTCTATAACATTGTTTTAACATCAGGAAAATTTATTCTGAGCTCTCTTGAATAGATTGTTTTTATAGTGCTGATATACTTTGGAATATCAAATGTTGATTTTGAGGTGAAAATCATGTGAAAATAATCTAGATATACTCAACGAACTTCTACATCAAAAATTATAATTATATCAGGGGTTTATATATTAGTAAATACACTATCTTTTGACTATTAAGAGCTTTTATTACTTATTTTACGCATTGTACAAAATAGTAATGGATTCACGGCAAAATGACTCCAAAGATCCAGATTCCACATCATAGTCACTAAATTATATATTTAACTATAACTATATACATATTTTCTATCGTAAAAAGAATGGGAAGTTTACAGCTTTCATTCACCACCTTTCACACTGATTAATGTCGAGGAAGGAGACTTCCAGCCTTAGAGTGAAATAGAAGATAATAATCAGGAGAAGTTTAATTTTAGAAAAAAAACCGTGATTTCCATTAGTTGTTATAAATGATAAACACAATACTATTCCTAAACTTTTCCAAATATTGGGAATATGCTTTTTTTTCAAATCTGATCAATGATGCATGAACACAACAAGAAAACAAAGTATATCATAACATTAGTTTTAAGAAATCAAAGTATAATCGATAGTAACATACGAAATAAAATTATATAAATAAAAAAGAGAAACTGTTAACAGTCAGAAAAAAAACAAACGTAAAAACTGTAAAAAAGGTAAGTGAAAAGAAAAAATACCTTTCAGAGCATTTTAGAAGTCAATATTTTCATATCCGCAGGTATTTTGGTAATGTTCCCAACTTTTATACCTATAAGACTTTTAATTGCATTACTTGAAGCAATATCTACAAGTCTCTGAGTAATTACACCGTCAAAAACGACACTTAAAACATCATCTTTATAGGCCTTCAATCTGCTGGCAAGATCCCGGACTGCAATTTCTTCTACCACCTTATCCTCAGGATCCAAAATTCTGGCTGTAAGAGTTCCTTTAAGAGCTTCAACGTGAGGCCTGAACCTGAGAACTTCGGGAGAAACAGAAGCTATCCTTGCCGGAGCAGGAGAAACTCTGACAGCCTCACCCCCAGGAACCTTCATAGCTGAAACCTTATCATTTGGAGATTTTCCTCTCGGAGTTCTGGCCTTCTGGGATGGCCCAGACAAAACGGTGGAATTTGCGACAACAGGTCTTGTCTCGACTTGTTCTGTTACGGGAAAATCTTTCCCATAGACTTTTTCGAAGGTTTTTTTGGGAAGCTTTACCGGAATTTTTTCATGATCCTCTTCAAATATCTTACCATAACCTTCTCTCTCAATCCCTTCTTCTTTTGGAAGTTTCTCTCCATAAAAATCTGACTTTGGGGAGACCCTGTGTATCTTAACACGCTTATGCAGCTTCATCTCAGCAATCCGTGGAACAACTTCGGGAGCCCGAATAATCCTTTTTGGAATCCTTTCAACTCTGCAGGCATCTTCTTCGACTTCCCTTTCCTGAATTCCATATTTTTCGATAATCTGTTCCACTGGAACCTTCCGGCGAAGGGCTCTGATAATTTCCTTCTGGACAAGATCCTCCACACATTTCCCATCTGGAGCACGGGCAACATAGTCAATATCTGCTACCTGCAAAAGCTCACGAACGATTAGTTCGCCTCCGCGATCCCCATCCGTAAAAGCAGTTACGGTCTTCTTTTTAGTAAGGTCTGCAACCTCAGGAGGAATATTTGTTCCACCCACACAAATAGTGTTCTTTATACCATAGCGGAGAAGATTCAGGATGTCAGCCCTTCCCTCAACAATAATAATGGCATCTGAATTAAGAACATTCGGCCCACAGGGAATTTTGGACTTCCCATAATAAGTAAGCTCGTCAACCCTTACAGACTGCCGGACTTCATCAGCAAGTTCCTGTGATTCAGGCACAGTCTCATCAAACATTTTGGTAAAGATAAGTTTTGCCCTTTCAATGATCTTTTTGCGCTTTACAGCTCTTACATCTTCTACTTGGGAGACCTCAATTTTAGCGCTGCAAGGACCTACCCTATCAATAGTTTCAAGAGATGCGGCGAGAATGGATGTCTCAACCTTATCAAGGCTTGAAGGAACAAAGATATTTCCTTTGGTCTTCCCCCCTTTAGCAGTAACCAGTACCTCTATCCTACCAATTCTGCCAGTTTTTTGCAAATCACGCAAATCAAGATCAGCCCCGAGCAATCCTTCAGTCTGGCCAAAAATCGCACCTACGATATCAGGGCGTTCTATTACACCATCAGCATTAATTTTAGAATGAATAATATACTTTGTAGTATCCGTATTTTGCATATAAATTCTCCTGGAAATATTGTGAATAATTTATCATGAATAATTTTTCAAATTAAATCCCACCGAAATTGATTCAGTAGCCCTAAATAATTACGATATAATTGTTACTCTGAACTTTGAATCCATTTTCCTGAAGATACAAAAATACCTTCTATACATGAAAACTCGTAAGGTTCAGACGATGCAAAAATAGTGAAAAATCAGATTTTATACCAAATCAGGGATAGTACACCCTTGAAGAAACAGATTTAAGAAGTAATGACAATTACGACCGGAAAGATAACTCCAGCTCTATCATCAATACCATCATTACCTATGCCAGGAGACCTTATCCAGAAGAATATCCGTAATGACTCTATATGAAGGAGACCTTACCTCAGGAAAGCCAGCTAGATGACCAGCCCAGCTATCTTGAATAAATATACTCCTAACTTTTCGAGCCGACAGACAATAACTTTCGAGCCAAGCACCAATAATACTTGCGAGATCCCTGAGGTTTTCTATACATTCCCGAAAGCCTTCGCCCTAACATAAGTTTTCATTTGTGACCCGGAAATAATCTTCAGAGTCAGAAGCCAAAACTTGTGTTCATCTTCGATGCCTGATAACTGAAATTTTCCATAAATAACCCTGAAAGCAGGTAATCCATGCGTGAGCATCAAAAGAGTGCAAAACGCCTCATCCCGCAAACAAGGAACTCCCTAACGATAAGTAGTAAAGTAGTAAATAAAATGCATCGTTTTTATTGATAGCACGCTTTTACTTTAACTTCATGGGTGATGAGTATTAATTTTAGCATTACATAGTTTTATTTAGCCTGATTAGGTACATATATAAATCTAAAATTTGTAGATTTGCATGCGAATTATTCAAATTAAGTTGTCTTTACGAATTTAGCAATGATGAATGATAAAGTTGTTAATTGATACGACCTTACAGCACAGCCTCTGCCCACCTTTAAAGGAATTTTGGCAAAACAGATACCCTACACATCACACTTTTAAATCCATGTATTTAACGCCTCCAGGATTTAAGAACTTTGTGGTTATAAAAAAGTCCCACAAAATCTAGTCATTTTCTATACACGATATCTTTTAAAAGAATCGACTTTCAGAACAACTATGGAGTAGATTTAGAAATTGTAAAAAATAATAAATTCGATAAACTTAGAAAGGTATATATAAAACTAAATACTTGTAAAAAGTTGAACGGGCGAGACATATAAACTTTTTTATGTACTAACCCCCCCACTCCCAAACTCGCTCGTTCAACCACCCATTAAAAATAATGCCATTGAAATTTAATTATAGAGTATTCAATACTTGCATAGCATCTCATCAATATAAATGGATTCAGAGTTTATTTGACATGAAAGTACATGATCAATCTTCCTACATACTCTCGCCTTCCTCTTCCTCTATAATTGTAATTTCTACTATCATTTTCATACGTTCATCAACCGAAAAGGTTTCAATCTCAACAATTCTTCTTTTATGAATTTTCCCTTTTCATATAAGTTTTCATCTTCGTATATCTCGTCATTTGTAACCAGATATATATAATTAGGGCAATTTCCCTTGCTAGAGCAATATTGTCTTCGCATGTCCAATTGATTCCTCTTTCGGTTAAAGAATTCTTTTAATTTGCTATTTTTCTTCCTTGCTGCTGCCTGAGCAATTTGTATTAGAATCCACCTTACTTCCTTTGATTCTCTTTTTGTGTCGCTACAATTTTAAAATTTATCTGCATATTGGTATATGTTTAGAACTATTCCAAGCCAAGAAGCAGGCCTATCTATTAGATAAAAATCCCTAATTATCGATTTCAGCAATTAAAGTTGCTGCACCAATTTCTCAAATACAAGAAACTGACATTAAAACATTCATTTTCAGTTCATGTTTCCTATGAGCATAATTAAAAATTTATTTATCCAAAGCTTCTATTTCATTGTCAAGATGTTTTATGAGATCTAGGCATATCTGAAGCCTCAATGAAATACTTCGAGATATTCCTCTGTCCAGCATCTCATTTTCTAAGCATTTTGTGGGAATATATAGAGACAAGCACTCTATTTGTGAGTCATAGTTTTCACGAAAGTGAATAGTGATAGAATTACAATATAGGTTTTACCAAAAATATTTGTTAGCACATTATTGATATTATAACACATCAGATGTTAGAACAAGATTGCTTCATTTTTAATAGCTGTTCTTCTTTGTACAAGTCTGTAGAATCCGAATTTATGAATGAAACTTTTTGATCTTTTGGGAAAACATTTGATGGCTGAATCATACTATTTAAAGTGTAAATTGTACAATGAATTCTAAATCTACTTTTGATCTTTTTATGGGTAAACACCTTCATATTTCATGCATTTCCAACTATAACTTTTAGATGCTTTATCAATGAATGATAATTATAATTCCAAAAGTCACTTGTTGATTCACATGCAAAAACATCACATTTTCTGATATATCCAACTCTTAAGATCTAAAATTTCATCATCATCTCTAGCGAAAAGTTGCAACGATTTTTCACCGGATATACTGAGGACATTAGAAACTGAAAAACGCTTTTGAATGTCGAAACCACACAAAATATTTACCGTTTCTGCCAATTTAGGCCACTTAATTTGTTTGGGTAGTGGAATTATTCAAAGATATCTTAGCATCCGTGATCAAAGTCATATTTAAGCCTTCAATTGAAATTTATGAATTAGTTTCAAGAAGTTTTGACAAACCAAAATTAGAACAAATTTCCTGCCCAAGATAACGATGGAGTTAATGTTCAAAAAAATTCATTGAAGCATATTTTCATTTATTCGAGATTATCATTCGAAGGATTTAGTATTTGTTTTTAGTGTAATTTGAGTATTAAGTTTGATTCCAGCCGAATACCCCGCATCTTGCTGCAGGTAGGGAAACTTCCTCGAGAATCATTATTAACTAATTGTGATATATTTTTAGTTACGTTTGTGCTATGAAATGAACTACAGAATGCAAACTATTGTGTATAATAAATAAGATATAAAATAGTTTTTTCTAGGAAGCATCGTAAAAAATTTTAATTAGATGAAGACCTCATCAACTATTTAGAAAATATATGCTCTGAAATTGGTAAAATATACCATTTTGATTTTTATTAGAGGTGGAATGATAGTGATTTTGTGCATATTGTCGTTAATACTTAACCAAAATATTCATCTTCAATAATTATGCAGATTATAATAAGTATCACATAAAAAAAAATTAAAGAATACTCTGAGATCAAAAAAAGCTTTTTGGTTGTTAAATCTGGAGCGATGGAAGTTATAGTAGAACTTTTGATGATGGGGCAACTTCCGATATTATTATAAAACTATTTCGGATTCCAGGAAACCAGGAAGAAAATGAATCATAGGAGCAAATCAAAGTATTTGATTTTCAATAATTCCTTTATGCCCAAAACTTGGGATCTTGCATACTCAGTTGCTTGCAGCTGGGTGCTAAACAGCAAATTTAATTTTTCAAGCCTTAAGCAATTTAATTTTTTCATTGATAGCAACAATTCGTTTTTTTGTTAATTGCCATTTGAGTATTCCATATTGCTCCTAACATTTTGAAAGATAAGCAAACATATCAATTTATGCTTGATTTAAGGTAAAACTTTGTGGTATTAGAATAATCATTAAAGCTTAGATTAAGTTCTCAGATCCTGATTCTACTTCTGATTTAGAAATTCTACTTTCCAATATTTCTCCTTTTAAAGTTGGACTTGTCCAATTATATTCGTTCCTCGTTATATTTTGAAATTCAATTCTGATACTTTGCTCTGAGGTTATTATGAAGCATTCTTGATCTGATTTAGAGTCTTTAGTATCATTGGTGGCATCAATTTAAATATCGTATGAAATTCAGGAATCCACGCATAATATTGATTCTAATTTTCATACAAATCATGAGAAATTTAGACAGTAAAGATTCTTTCTGACAGCGTCCTAAATGATGTTGATATGATCGTAAGTAAATATAGGATAAGTCTTATTTCTTTCATCTGAATTTCACCCTTTGTAAGTCATGATACTGTTTATACAAGGGGGAAGTAAATATAAGAATTCTTTTCTGGATATAAGCATTCTTTCCTGGATAAAATATTCGTTTCTGAGTAATTTTAATATATATGTGCGTATATACCTTCAAGCTTGATAAAACCTTTATTTGCGTTATAAAGCTTGACTATCCCTCTTAGTTTATAAAATTCTGTAACGAAAAGCAAAAGATTTAATGCTAAAAACTCTTTTAACACTACGTGAATTTTAAAAAGCTTTACAGGATCATCTGTATTTTCTTTTTAATTATGTTTTTTCAGGGGAATGCATTTGCGGCCACAATTCACGGAACTGTATATGAGTGGGAGAGTTTCAAACCTCTTGATAATGCAGTCGTTGAAATTAACTCTACTCCTGAACAGAATTTTGTTGCAACGAATGCAAATTATTCCTTCAATCTTACTCCTGGGACTTACTTGATAACTGCGAATTATTTTGAGGGAAAAACCATAGTTTATACAGCTAAAGAGGAGGTTGTAATCTCAGATAAAGGAGAGTATGTGCATGACCTTCTTCTATTTCCAACCTATAACGAAGAACTTCTGAACCATAGTAGATTTGAAGTTCCGAACTTGAGTTTTGATGAAACAAAAAATGTAGATCAGAATAACTCTCAAAATTACTTTTTCGTTTCTGTTTTTCTTGTCTTCATATTCATCCTTTTACTGGCAGGATATTTCATAAAAAAAATATATCTGAAACCCCTTGTGATAACAAATAGTTTTCCGGACGGAGACCGGGAGCCGAAAACATTGCAACCCGAGAGTACCATAGATGAAGAAGAAAATCTTGATGACACTTTTGAAATAAGTTCTAAGTTACCTACAACAAACTCTGTGGATGTCGGTGATCTTCAAGAGGACCGTGAAATCAATCTCCCTGAGGATCTCAAAGAACTTCTGAATCTAATTCGAACTAATGGAAACCGAATTACCCAGAGAGAACTCCGGAAAAAATCTCCTTACTCAGAATCAAAAGTCAGCCTTATGCTTTCAGACCTTGAAGAACGCGGCTTGATTGAAAAATTCAAAAGAGGTAGAGGGAATATTATACGTATTCCTGATGAGCATCTCTATAAACAAACCGAAGATGACAGTAAGCAAGAATAGGGTGAAAGAGGTAGTTTATACAACCTTTTTTGCGAAAAGTAAATCGCAAACTATATATCCAAATTCACCAACTAAGCAGCAACAAAGGTTAAACAATATTTGAAAGATAGGGAATAAGAATCTAATAATTCCCTTTTTACTTCCCAAAATTCCCAGAACAGCTTTCTTGTGCAGCAAAGATTATTCACAAAATATCACTTGATTTAACTAGATTAATAGCAAATAGCAGGTAATTGGACCCTACTTTACGAAACTAAGTTTAAGAAATTATGAAACTATTCAGCCTACCAAAAATAACTTGGCTGATATCTATTTTGACGCAATAAATTCATCTGATCACTAAATTAAGGAAAAATAAAAAACATGATCAATAGCTGATATTTAAAGAAAAATAAGCCAATCGAAATTTACTCATTGGAGATTAATAAAGATGGCTATTGATACTTTTTTTCCATAATGAATAGTAATAAATCATATGAAATTATATGAGGGACAACATGAGAATTTCCATGGACATTGAACTAAAAGATGTACCCGGGCAGATGCTTTTAGCCCTCCAGCCTCTTTCAGACTGCAAAGCTAATCTGATAACTGTATTACATCACCATCAGAAAAGAACCCCTCGAAAAACAGTACCAGTACAACTTGTACTTGAAACAAAACCTGAAAACATTGAAATTATAAAAGCGAAACTTGAAAAAAACGGGGTCAGGGTTGTAAGAGTTGGAGAACACCGTTTTAGGGAGAGCATAAATGTGGTCCTTATAGGGCATGTGATACACACGGGAATCCAGGATACGATCGATGAAATTGACAAAACTGGTTTTGCTGAGGTTGTGGATCTTTCCCTCTCAATGCCTGGCATTAATCTGCTTTCTTCAACCCTCATAAAAATCGATGCTGTGAGTAAAGAAGACCTACAAAAGGCACTCAAAATCCTAAAAGAAGTTTCAGCAAAAAAAGACCTGCTGATGATACTCCCAATAAACATCCAGGCCTGAAAAAATTGAGGAGATTGAAAACATGATGAAGATAACCTGTTCCATTCTCGGATTCGGTGCAATCGGACAGGGGGTTGCCGAGGTACTCCTTATGAAGAGAGAGTATCTTGAAAGTATCGGGTTGGAAGTGAAAGTAGTTGCTGTTGTGGATTCAAAGGGTGCAACTGTCAATCCTGAAGGCTTGAACCTTGCAGATTGCCTTTCCCGTAAGAGAATTCATGGCACTGTAGCCCTAGAAAATATTAGTGGAATCGAAGTTATTAAGTCTGTAGACCATGAACTTGTAATAGAGACTACCCCTACAAACATCAAAACCGGCGGAGTAGGTCTCCAGAATATGTTCGCAGCTTTTCAAACCGGGAAGTCCCTTATTACTTCGAATAAAGGTCCACTTACCCTTAAGTATAGAGAACTCATGACGACTGCAAAAGAAGCGGGTTCGAAGTTCAGATTTGAAGCCACAGTTGGGGGTTCAATGCCAATTATTAACCTGGCAAACGAAGTTCTCGCAGGCAATAAGATTATAAGTATCAAAGGTATCCTGAACGGAACCTGTAATTACATCCTGACAAGAATGCTGGAAGAAAGAGCAACTTACACTGACATTCTTACCGAGTCAATTGAGCTCGGAATTGCAGAAACCGATCCCACATACGATGTTGAAGGAATTGATACTGCCTGTAAGCTAGTGATTCTGGCAAATGCTATCTTCGGACTCGATGCTACTTACAAGGATGTTGAAGTTACAGGAATTACAAAGATTACTCCTGAAGCCCTGGAGATGGCTAATGAAAATGGGCATGCAATAAAACTTATAGGCGAAGTTAGTAGGGAAAGGATCGAGGTGGCCCCAAGGCTGGTACCTATCAACCATCCTCTTGCAGTCGGAGGTACTCTAAATATCGCATCTTTATGCACCGAACTTGCAGGAGAAATTACAGTTACTGGTAAAGGTGCAGGCCCTGCCGAGACAGCAAGTGCGATTCTTAGTGATCTGATCGCAATTTACGGGCACTCATAGAGTATAGCAATTTTTGTTTTAGAAACCCGATATTCTGGAAACAATCAAATTAAAAAGCTGCGTGGACCATGACAAGCTTCAGGGAATTTGCAGAAACCTGCCAGGCAATTGAAAAAATTTCGAGTACAATAGACACTACAAATAGGGTTGCTGACCTTCTTATGAAGGTCAGCGTAGAAGAGCTTTCCCTTTCAACTCATTTTATTATGAGTGAGATTTTTCCTGCCTGGAGTGGAAAGCAGCTTGGAATTGGCACAAGCCTTCTGTACGCTTCTCTTTCCAAGGCTTCCGGAATGTCTATAAGAAGTATAGAGTCTCTGCTCCGGACAACAGGAGATATAGGAGACACAGCACTTCTTATCCTGAAAGAAAAACAAAAAAACCAGATCACTTTTTCTTCTTTCCTCGAAGAGCAGCCAGAGCTCACTATAACGGAAATCTACCAGCGCTTCAAAACGGCTTCCGAAGCCTCTGGAAAAGGATCGCAGGAAGTTAAGGTCAAAAACCTTCAGTTCCTCTTTAATTCCTCAACCCCAAGGGAAGCAAAGTATATCTCCAGACTTGCACTTGAAGAACTCCGCATAGGAGTCGGGGAAGGAGTTTTAAGGGATGCCATCGCAAAAGCCTTTTCCGTCCCTGCAGATTTGGTAGAGCACGCCTTTATGGTCACAAACGATCTCGGTATAGTCGCTGCAGCTGCAAAGAAAGGAGGTATTGAAGGTCTCAAAGGCCTCGGGATCGAAATTAACCGTCCCATAAAGATGATGCTCTCGCAGATCAGTCCTGATATAGATGCAGATATAAGGGAGATGAAAGAAGCTGCAATTGAATGGAAATTCGACGGTGTGAGGGTCCAGATCCACAAAGCTGGAAACTTAGTTACCATTTATTCACGAAAACTTGAAAATGTTACAAATTCCCTTCCAGACCTTGTTGAAATTATTCGAAAGCATGTGAAAGCCGAATATGCAATTCTTGATGGGGAAGCTGTTGCAGTGGATGAAAAAGGAAAACCAAGAGCTTTCCAGGAAATCCTTAAACGTTTCCGGCGCAAGTACGATGTAGGGGAAAAAGTACTTGGAATCCCTATCCAGCTCAATCTCTTTGATATCATGTACTTGAACGGCAGAACATTGATTGACCTTCATCTTCTTGAGCGAAGAAGGGTGCTTGAGTCCTGCGTAGAGAGCTCAACTGAAGATTCAAAATCCATTTCTGTTGATAAGCAGGTGATAACTGGAGACCTTGAGGTAGTGGAAAAGATATATAGAGAAGCCTTGAAAGCCGGTCATGAGGGGGTAATGGTCAAAAATCCGAATTCGGTTTATTCCCCCGGTAAACGCGGTAGGAACTGGCTTAAGAAAAAACCCCTTATGGAAACCCTTGATCTTGTAGTAGTTGGAGCTGAGTGGGGCTTTGGCAGGCGTGTAAGCCTCATAGGTTCTTACACTGTTGCCTGTTATGACCCTGAAACTTCTAATTTTTTGCAGGTCGGCAAGGTTGGAACAGGCCTGAGTGACGAAAAGCTAAAGGAGCTAACAGAAATGCTTTCCGGATTGATGGACGGCGGAGAAGCAGGTGGGGTATTTGCTATAAGACCTAAAATTGTTCTGGAAATTGCCTTCGAGGAAATCCAGAAAAGCCCCAATTATAACTCTGGTTTTGCACTTCGTTTTCCCCGATTTATCCGTATCCGAGATGATAAAGATCCCGAAGAAGCGGATACAATCCAGAGTATTGAAAAGGCATATAACCAGCAACTTAAAAGACTTTAATGTGTCAAGATGCGGATTTTTTTGTGGCTAAAGCACATCCTTTAAAGTTCATCTTATTTTGTTGCCTTTATCTGGATGGTGAAAATCTCTTTTCCTGAGAAGATACAGATGCTAAAGCGCCTACTTTTCTATCTTTACATTTGTTATATTTAATACCATTCGAAGACTAAGTTCCATAGGTTCTTAATGGTTATACTTTTTATTCCGAGATATGTATCCAGATTTTAGTGTAGATCAGATATCCAGACTACAATCAGTTCATGGACTTTTTTTGTTTGATATGGTTAAGCTTGCTAAATAGATTACTTTTGTATTATTAAGATACCAAAAAAAGACATATTCCGTAAAATAATTTCTAAATTATTTAATGAAATTTAATAAAAAGAATTCAGCGTTCGCTCTCAGTTAATTGTATATTAACTCAAAAATGTACTCAAAAAAAATAAGCAACCTATCAAAAGTATTCAGTTCCAGCTTGTTCAAGATTTCATTGAATCCTAGTTCCTGAAGTTCCTCGATCGTCTTGTTGTATAGTAAAGGTACCATATGATTGTTGTTTTTGATGCTCCTTCCAGTCGAAAAGCAATTGAAATATTTTCAATTAACGCTTTGTTTTCGTCCTAAATGTTTGCATCTCCCAATTTAGAATTTGCGTTTAAATAGCTGCATCAATAAAATGAGCATCATCAACAGATTTAATCGTGCGTATAATAATAATAAATTTTTAGGACTATAAACTTTAAGATCATAGACCAATTGAAAATATGACAGCTAACACAATATTAACACTATATTCAGAAATCTTAACGGAAACTGAAAACAGAGTTTAAAATCATATAGATTAAGAAATTTGGTCGAATAAAAATCAACCATTTCTTGTTTCGATGAACTGAGCTGGTGGCCCAAAGCATGCCCAATAATTTTGGGTAGGGTAGAAGCAAACAATTTGATTTCTATAGATGTACTATTAAATCTCACCGAGAAGGTTAAAGATTACAAAAAAGCATTGAAGATCAAGATTACAAAAAAGTGTTAATAACATTGGCCATTATTATACATCTGTTAGGCATAAAAAGAGGTGTCGTTCTATAGAGAAATTATTGCCTTCTGTCTGCAAATCCTTTGATGAACTTCTGGGAGGAGGTTTCGAGAAGGGAATTGTAACTCAAATCTTTGGAGCTGCAGGAACCGGGAAAACAAATATCTGTATTCAGCTTGCAGTGGAATGTGTAAAGCAGGGGCAGAAAGTCATTTTCATAGATACCGAAGGACTTTCTCCTGTTCGTTTCAAACAAATTGCAGGGGAAAAGGCAACGGAAATAGCGAGGAATATCATTGTCTTCGAACCCCTCAATTTTGAAGAACAGTATGTAGCTGTAAGAGAAGTGGAGAGAATAGCCGGTGAGAACATCGGTCTCGTGATCCTTGACTCCGCAACTTCATACTACAGGTTTGAACTCGAAGAAGAAGAAACAGGTATGAAGAGCCGACGAGAGCTTGCCAGCCAGATAGGATTTCTGCATGCATTAGCCCGCAAACACAGCTTTGTTGCAGTCATAACCAACCAAGTATACTCCGATATAATCTTAGGAGGAGTACGTCCATTGGGTGGGAGTTCCTTAGAACACATATCAAAGGCAATTATTCAGCTGGAAAAAACAGGTACCGGAACCAGGCGCGCGATTCTGTACAAACATCGCTCTCTTCCGGAAGGCTCAAGCGCTGATTTTAGAATTACAGCAGAAGGAATCCGTTAAACGGTAAAGAAACATTGAGATAAATTCCGTGAAGAATATTTTGGGCCAGAAAAAAACTTAAATCCTCAGATTCTTTCGGAATTTTTCAGCTAAAACTACTTTTATTATTTTTTTCTTCGAGTTTTAACGTTTCCGTGTACCGGCTATGAACTCTTCGGTCCTTCTGTAGGCTTCGTCGTCCGGATATTGGATAGCGGGGTGTTTCATAAAGTAGGATGCCGGAGAATACAGTACTCCCCCAATTCCTCTGTCAAGAGCCAGCTTACAGCAGCGAATCGCATCAACCACCACACCTGCAGAGTTTGGAGAATCTTCTACAGAAAGCCGAAGTTCAAGGTTCATGGGCACGTCCCCAAAGAGCCTGCCTTCCATTCTCAAGAAACATACTTTGTTGTCTTTTTGCCAGGCTACGTAGTCGCTAGGTCCAATGTGAATGTTTTCGTCCTCAAGTTTGTGGGAGAGAACGGACTGGACAGCTTCTGTTTTTGATTCTCGTTTGGAAGCAAGTCTGCTCCTGTTGAGCATATTTAGGAAATCAGTGTTTCCTCCTGTATTCAGCTGATATGTCCTATCAAGTTTTAAGCCGCGTTTTTCGAAAAGGTCTGCAAGAATCCTGTGGGTAATTGTAGCCCCTAGCTGGGCTTTCACATCATCTCCTACTATCGGGATGTTTTTTTCTTCAAATTTTTTTGCCCATTCAGGATCGCTTGCGATAAAAACAGGCATATTATTAATAAAAGCTACTCTGGCCTCAAGAGCGCACTCTGCATAGAAACGGACGGCTTCTTCAGAACCTACAGGTAAGTAATTGAGAAGCATATCTGCGCCAGAATTTTTCAGTTCGTTTACTATGTCTTCTTTTGTAGCTTCTGGTTCCTTGCTGACAACAAATGTATATCTTTCCTCATAATTTTTCATGTGGTCAGAGATGCCGTCAAGAACTCTACCCATTTTAACCGTCACGCCTGTGGCAGGAATGTCAGGGCAAAAAATCGTTGTGCAGTTAGGGAGAGCAAAGATAGCCTCAACTACATCTTTTCCTTCTTTCCTAGCGTCAACGTCAAAGGCAGCAACAACTTTGATATCCGTGGGTTTATACCCACCAAGATCCCAGTGCATCAGCCCGATAGATTCTTTATGTTCAGCTTTATAATACTCAATGCCCTGTATCAAAGAGCTTGCACAGTTCCCAATTCCTGCAATTGCTATTTTTATTTTTGTCATAAGCGCTTACTCTCCGACGAATACCCTGATTTCATAAACCGTATTAATAGAATAACAGATCTTTCATAATTTTTGAAATTTACAGACTAAATTTACAGATTCGAGGTCCCTTAAATTTATGATTTTATTCATCAGACATCCCACAGATATACACAGATATATAATTTGTTTGCCTATTTACCCATTATTATTCAGTGAAAGTTAGATTAATTTTTAAGATATTGTCATTTTGAGAATATTAGATGGCATTCTTATGTACATCGGCAGAAAATGGGTTTATGAAATTTATGACTTGATTATTCCTTAAACTACGACTTTTCCTGTATCTAAGCTATGGGTTTTAAATCTTCTCTTATTTTGCTATTACCCTATAAATTTAGAGGATTTCGATAGACCTTCATATTTCTTAGTATGCATATAAATGGCGTATAAATGACTCTTGAAAATCAGAGGTTTATCGAAATCCTCTCTATTATATCTAAGTTTGCCTTTCTGGGAAAAAAGATTGTAATTATCTGTATATTCAAAGATAAATGTTTATTCTTGATTTAATTCTTGCTCTCAGATCGGGGCTCCAAATACTTCATTTCTCACTTTTTCTTCAATTATTTTTCTATTTAAAGATAATGATGGCTCCAACAGAATTTCATATTAATCACTCAGGTTATCCAGATAATTTAAAAAAAGGATAAACAAATCTCTCAGGGCGTTGAGTTGAATAGTTTTTTATTACATGTGAGGCTTGAAAAGAGAGTCGTATGATTTTTCATAGAATATGTTGCTTACATCGGAAAGTGATTTTAATGAGAACAATTGACTGGAAGGAAGAGTCAAAATCAGTTGTGTTGGTAGATCAAACATTGCTCCCGAAAGAGTATAGAATAATTGAATGCAAAACTTTGAGTTCTCTATGCGAGGCTATAAATTCTCTCCGGATAAGGGGTGCTCCTGCTCTTGGGGCCGCAGGAGGTTTTGGGATTACCCTTGCAGCTTTACGTAGTGAAGCTAGAGACTTAGAAACAATGGTAAAAGATCTCGAAGTTGCAGGAAAAGTCCTTAAGTCTATCCGCCCTACAGCAGTAAATCTTGGTTGGGGTGTTGATAGGGTCTTAAGAGCAATTTCTGATGCCTTTGATATCCAGGGAATCCAAGATATTGCCTTTCAGGAAGCCATGAATATTGCGGAAGAAGACGTGGCGACTAACAAGATAATAGGTGAATATGGAGCCAAACTCCTAAAAGAAGGAGATACGGTACTCACACACTGTAACGCAGGCAGGCTCTCTTGTGTGGACTGGGGCACAGCCCTTGGAGTTGTACGTTCGGCTATTGCTGAAGGCAAAAAAATAAAGGTTATTGCCTGTGAGACCAGACCTCTTAATCAGGGAAGCAGAATCACTACCTGGGAACTTATGCAGGATAAAATTCCAGTGACCCTAATCGCGGACTCGATGGCTGGATGGGCAATGCACCAAGGACTTGTGGATAGTGTGCTTGTAGGAGCTGACAGGATCACTCAAGATGTTATTTTTAACAAAATCGGGACATATACACATTCTATCCTTGCAAAAGAGCATGAAATCCCCTTCTATGTAGCAGCTCCGATCTCTACTTTCGATTTCAATGGCTGGGAAGGCAGTGTAAAAATAGAAATGCGGAGCCCTGAAGAGTTACGATTCTTTGGATCAGAACAATGTGCCCCAATAGATGTAGAAGTCTATAATCCTGCTTTTGATGCGACTCCAATGGAGAATGTAACTGCGATAATTACGGAAAAGGGAGTGTTTTATCCACCTTTCCTACTGGATGAGGTACTTGTTTAAAGAATTATCCTTTTTCTGGAGTATAAAATAGATCCTACATTGAACCTGCTGAATCTTGTTTATTCAAAAAGTTCTCTGCTGGATTTAAATACAAGAACTGCACTATCTGGTAACTAAAGTTAACAGGAAATTTAACAGTATGTTACATTTCCTAATTTTCAGATAATTACTTTGGTTTTTGCCACAGCATTTTATTATGGTTATGAAATGTATATTCCAATTACAGTTCATTCGTACAGATGTTAACTAATGGCTAACAGGTCAGATACAAGACTGCAATCTTCTGCAGGACTCATGCGGTACTACGAAGTAGATAAAAATGCAGTTTATATTCAGCAAAAAAGTGCTGATTGACTGCATCATTACAGGCAGTAGTATTATTTCTAAATGCTGCGAACGGTTTCTGGCCATGATTACAATTTTCTGGGCAGGGTTCCATTGAGCAAGCATAACTCTAGAAAAAAAGAAAGCAAAAAAAGTGCTTTTTCAAGAATCAAAGCTATTAAACCCAAATTTATTTTCCTGGGTATTCTTCTAATATCTGTGGGCATTTTCGGAGTCCTGTACAATCCTGTCAATTATTCCCAACGCGCATCTCTTTGGAGTGTTTCGGAAGCCGGTACTCTATCTTTCACCAAAAGGGAAGAGCCTTTATTTACAACTCATGAAATAAAGTATATATATTTTCCTGAAAACTCAGATACTTTGAAACTTCTGTCTTTTGAAAGTCAAGGGGATAAAATTCAGGCTCTTCTAAGGATTCCTGCAAACTCTAACTCTTCTTTGGGTTTTCCTGGAATAATCCTACTCCCGGGAGCAACAGTTCGAAAGGAATCTGAACAGGGATTGGCTGTGGAACTCTCAAAAATGGGATATGCTACTCTTGCTATTGACCAGCGCAATCTCGGCAGCGTAAGTGTGGAAAAGGATTTGGAACTTTTCAGAAGAGGCCTCGAGCCTCTTGAATATACCATGGTTTATGATGCACTTAAAGCCGCAGATGTCCTCGCAGTCCAGCCGGAAATTGATCCAAACAGATTTGCAATTTTAGGAGAGAGTAATGGCGGAAGATTTGCAGTGATTGCCTGTGCCCTTAATCCCTCCCTTAAAGGAGTCATCGGAATCAGTACTGCAGGATACGGTACTGAAGATATTGATCCCACCTTCGTTGCTGATAATAAGACTTACCGTTTTTATCGTTCAATTGATCCGGATACCTATCTCCCTACTCTGTCGCCTGTGAAATTCGTGCTGATTCATTCTTTCAATGATACCGTAATTTCCCATAAGGCAGCACTAAAGACTTTTGCCCTTGCTAAAGAGCCAAAAGTAATATATAATGTTAGCGATGCGACGCATGGATATACGCCTTCAATGCACCCCTATCTTGAAAAAGAACTTGTTCTTATCCTAAAGTAAAATTATACAGGTTTTTGAGTTGACTGAATTTATTGAAATGAAAGTTTTATGCATATGAAATATATTCAACCGCTCTCAAGCTTTGGGTAACTTCGTTTAATGGTGAACGAGTAACTTATATGCTGATTGAGCACTTTTGAAGTGAAGATATAGCTCATCAAGTTATTTGCGATGTTGATATGGGTTCAATTTCTGAAATCAGCAGAATCAACCATAAATTTCCCCTTGCTCTTAGAGCCACACGAAATTTGGTTTATTCTTGATTCTCTAGTTCAAGCTTAAATTTCTTCTAGGTTTCCTCTCAGACATGAAAGTAAGTTGCAGTAATCTCATGAGTTAGACGATATGAATAAAGCTTTGTATAACCACAACGTATCTATTTAAGCAATCCCTAACTAAACAGAAGCTGGGAACATGATTTCAAAGAAAGAGCATTTGT
>PLUB01000118.1:0-3661 GCA_003164755.1 Methanosarcina sp.
ATGCTCAATTGATAGGAAGCAAAAAGAAAATCACTGAATTAACAAGAATTTTTAAACCACTTGATTCTAAAGGATATCCTTCAAATGCATTGGTTTTAGGTGATACAGGTTCAGGGAAAACAGTAGTAACAAAGTTCTTGCTTCAAAAGTTGATAAAACGCTTGGAAAGTAAAAAAATACTGGATCATGCCTTAAAATGGATTTATATTTCATGCAAAATTCAGCATACTGAGAACAGTATTTTATATGAAATGATCAAACAGGTAGATCCAGAAACTAAAGTCCCAATGAAAGGATTTTCGTTAGATTATTATTATTCTGTCTTATGGAAGGTTATCAAAGAGAATAACGTCTCTCTTGTGGTAGTTTTAGATTAAATAGATTACCTAAAAAAAGACGATTTTCTTTACAATATTAGTCGAGCAGGGGAATCTAAATTTCTTAATAGCGGTCATTTTATCTCAACTATAGGCATTTCGAATGATCTTCCTATGGCGAAAATTTAGATCCAAGAGTAAAATCTTCTATGAATTTTACGGATTTTATCTTTCCTTTATATGATACCTATCAAATAAGACTGATTTTTGTGACCGTGTTAAATTGGCATTTAATGAAGGAGCTATTATTGAAGAAACTATTAATCTATGTGCTGCAATCTCAGCTAAATCACATGGAGATGCTAGGAAAGCAATTGAACTTTTAAGAGCTTCTGCGATATATGCCGAAGAAAACGGATTTTCACAAGTTCTTCCAGAACACATGAATAAAATGTTTGATACAATTGATGCGGATAGATTTGAAAAATTAGTATCCGGAATTGCATTTCACAAAAAAATCATATTACTTGCGATTTTAAAATTGATAGATCATAATAAGAAGACTACTACTGCAACAGAAATTAAAAATACTTACACCCAAATAAGTAAAATGATTGCAGAAAACTGCAGAGCTAGGACAATTGTAGCAAACTCTATAGCTGAATTAATTATGATTGGTATTATTTAATAAGTTACTCTCCGAAAAGGGAAGGGGGCCTCAGGAAGAGAACTTGAATTAGATATTCCTTCTATAACGAAAAACTAGAATGGTTGCTATATCAAGACTATAGATTGGAAAATGCTAGGAATGTGAAACCTGCACTTTTTATTTGATCACATTACTAGTTCAGGGTCTGGATTTAGCAATTCAACGGATAACTACTTCCCTAACTAAAGTAAGGAAAATCTATAGGTTTTATGAATCTATTGTAATCCCAAGCTGAGAATATTAATAGCTGCATTATGATCAGTATCAAGAACAAGCCCACAGATAGGATAGCTATATGTTCTTTCTTTCCTGATGTTAAATAAACAGTTTATTTCCAGTCTAATTTGTTTTTATGTTTGCAAGTCTGATACTAATTGTTGTCTCATTTTCACGATTATATAGGTTGCTCACCGCTTTTTTCCTTTTTGCAGTGGAACTACAGTTTCCAAAAAATGGTGATATAACCATTCATCAAGTTTGTTCGACGACCCAAGGACACTACGTTATATTTTAAAAAAATGTATTTTAACCACAGTATGTTGATAATAGTTTTAATCAGGCCTTTAAAAATCAGTCTCTAATTTAAAGTTAGTATGCATTGCTTTTTTAGGAAAAACTCAATGTTAAATTCATGGAATATTCCAATTTAATAAAAAGGTGGTTAATCTAAAACTAATATTAAATTTTAAACATTTTCCTGGAAAATAATTTTTATTTTAACATTATTTTTAGCATAACTTAAATTTGAATAATAATATAATTAAATATATGTTGTAGCTTAAAGCGAACTAACGCTTTGAGTACATGAAAATATACGCCATATATTAACTGATCGAAGAATGACTGGAGAATTTCGATAAATCTCAGATTTCAAAAAGTTGCTTATATCTGCCTTCTAATCAACCATTCAAAAATTGGAATTTATCGAAATTTTCTATACATATCGATACTATTGTGATAGAGACCATGAAAGAGACCACGATTATTTCTATTGAATGTCCGACCATGGTAGTTTGTTTGGTCGCAATTGCTTGGATGAGTAGGTTTATTTATGGTTAATTAAAAAAAGTAAATAGCAAACTTATTTAGTATTTATTTGATGATTTATCAGTAATTACGGGAATTTTAATGGAATTTATCGATTTAATTCGATATTATTTGGCACTTTTATTGAATAAATTGAATCGATTTTGGGATTCATTTGTCAATTTATGCATGAAATTGTTATTTAGTTGAGAATTTATGATGGCAAAAATGCAAACTAATATTAATTTAGATAATCAATAAAGTTCACTAAGATTGATTGGAGCAAAAATAAAAAATTAATATTTAAGTAATTCACATATTGATTTATCTATTGTTAATTCTTCTAAAATTAAAATGTTTTTTGAATTAGCTATCTGATGATTTTTGTGAATTACTATTTTATTCATTAGTACTATAACTAACAGACTCAGTAGTATGAAAAAACATATATCCAATTGATGTTAATCAAACCAGTTTATTTTTCAGTCTAATTTACTTTTATATTCGCATATTTGATACTAATTGTTTTATCATTTTCACGATTCTAATTTCGGATGGCCACTGCTTCAAGAATGGATACCCTACTTTAGAATCGTGATACGCGATATAGCCAATTCCTTATATATCGATTTTATGAAATTTTCACAACTTCAATATCTTTGACTAGATCTGTTGTAGAATTTACATATCATCTATTTCAGATTGACCGCGACTAAACTCATATTCATTATCTTTGGACATCAGACTCCTTAATTTATGGATCATTGAAAGCCAGGTTCTAAGTCTGTCGTCGCGGTCCCTACTTCATTTAATGGAAATAGAAATCAAACTATTTTTTATCCAATTTTATACTTAGCAATTTTTCGCTTTATGGTGTTTGGAATGGTGTTTTGCTGTGTTATGGTGTTTTGAGTGAATTTTATGTTTATGTTTATTAAAACAAGCTTTATCTTTGCAGCTAGTTTGTACTTCTGTTGTGGCAGAAGGTTCGCTGCTATATCCATAGGGTTCACTACCATACCCATAAGGTCCACTGCCATACCCAGGTCCCATCATAGGTACGGGTACAAAAGCACCGGCACAACCGCCATAGCCACAACCTCCATAATTAGGTCCAAAATCGCCTCCATTGTTTTCCTCGCATACCTTTACGTTGATCGAAACAGTCTTTGTTGCTGTGGTATAGTTAATACTATCAGTTGGTGTGAAAGTAGCGCTCAATGTTTGAGTACCTGCATCTAATATAGTTCCTGCTGGTGGAGTGTAGATACAGGTTCCAGGTACTGAAACAGTTGCATCTAGCTGAGTACTGTTCAATGCTGTTCCCTGACATATGTCAGCCGGGTTATTCCAGGTAATTGTAGGAGTTGCCTGTATTACATTGATTGAAGCAGTCCCTGATGCTGTAGTATAGTTTGTAGTATCAGTTGGTGTGAAAGTAGCGCTCAATGTTTGAGTACCCGCACCTAGTATAGTTCCTGCTGGTGGAGTGTAGGCAAAGGTTCCATCGACTGGATTCCCAGTTGTTGGATCTGTAGCAGTTGCATCTAGCTGAGTACTGCTCAATGGTGTTCCATAGGCTATGTCAGCAGGATTATTCCAGGTAATT